>JBMNRA010000020.1:0-40812 GCA_050944415.1 Ruminococcus sp. | reverse complement strand
ATAGAGAATATCCTCCTTTGTTTATTTTTTTGTCTCATCAACTTAATGATAACACAAAGTGATATTCTCTACATTTATTTTTTTGCTTTTAACTTAAAGTAATTTTACGCTATTACCCAGGATACGGGAGGAACAGCATGAATACGACAGATGATCAAAAAGAACTGGACTGGCTTCGGATGGAAAATCCAGATATGTTCTCAGAGTATGCCAGGAAATTTTCGGATATGATGATGATATACCGTTGTGCGATCCGGGAGGTTCAGACGAAACTGGAGGTTTTAAATGATGAATTTTCCGTGCGATACAGAAGAAACCCGATCGTTTCCATTAAGACCAGGGTTAAAAAACCTCTGAGCATAGCCAGAAAAATGCAGAAGAATAATATTCCTTTTACCACCGAGGCCATGGTGGAGAATATGCATGATATCGCAGGCGTTCGGGTAACCTGTGCGTTTATTGATGATATTTATCATATCGCTCAGCTGCTGGCACAGCAGGATGATATCCGCGTACACCGGATTAAAGATTATATTCAGATGCCGAAACCCAATGGTTACCGCAGTTACCATATGATTGTGGAGATTCCGGTATTTTTTTCAGAGAAAAAAGAATATGTGAAGGTAGAGGTGCAGATCCGCACGATGGCGATGGATTTCTGGGCCAGCCTGGAACATCAGATCCGTTATAAAAAACAGATTAATGATTATGAAGGACTGGAAAAAATCAGCAGTGAGCTGTTGGAGTGTGCGGAGATTATTGCTCAGACGGATGTGAGAATGCAGAATATTAAAGAAATGATCGGCGAATTCTGCGAGATCGATTAATTCTTCACCAGGGGTACATGGAACTGCATATAATATACAAAGAAACTGACAGGAGTTCCCAATGTTTTTTGAAAGGAACGTACCCCTTTTTCTGGCCCCGCAGGGAATCTCTTCCTGGGAGCAGGAGCAGATGCAGGAGAGAGAAGCCAGGTTGATGAAATCTTTTTATCCTCAGACAGCTGCCCGGGTACAGAAGCTGGTGGAGCAGGAATGTGACCGGCTGGAGTATGACGGCAGTATGATGTATGATGAGTATCCGGATAAATTTATGATGGAGCATATATGCCGGCGGATAGAGGAAGAGGTGGAGAACAGCGAAATCCATGCTCAGGAGAGGAAAGGTCCGGAAATTTCAGATCTTATCCGCGTGTTGTTTTTTAATGAATTATACCGGAGACGCTGCCGACGCAGAAGATGCCGGTATTATTAATTTTAAGAAACTGTTTTAAAATGTGGGTTGAGGTTTTCGGAAAAAACGATTACAATAATAGGGTGACAGCGGACAATGTCACCCTAGCGTCAGTATGTGCTGACGCTGGATTATTTTCGGGAGTAAGCGGATGGATAAATTAAGGGAAATATTGAATCAGTATATGACTGACGGGCTGTATCAGATTATTATCAGCAAAGCCCGTCAGGATAAAAATATAACGAAAGTAAAAATCAGGCCGGTGCTCTTAAAAGGAGAACTGTATTTTCAGGCTTCCGCCACAGTGGGCACCCGGCAGCTGCATAAGAATTACAGGAAAGAGGAAATGACAGAGGAAATTCTGGGGCTGATGGAGCGTCAGTTCGGTCAGATGCAGATGTTTTCACGGGAAATGGACGCTACAGTGCTGGTAAGTAAAAAGGGAAGAATGACGGTCAAAACGAAAAAACATCAGAAAAAGGAAAGTGACAGAATCAGTCTGGAGCATAACAGGGAAAAAGAGTATATTCTTCCGGCAGGACGGCCAGTGGATTTCCTTGTGGATCTGGGAGTAATGAATAAAGACGGCCAGATCATCCATGCAAAATATGACAAATTTCGTCAGATCAACCGTTTTCTGGAATTTATTGAGGATATTCTGCCCAGGCTTGCCAGAGACCGGGAGATTACCATTGTGGATTTCGGATGCGGAAAATCTTATCTGACCTTTGCCATGTATTATTATCTGCGTAATATAAAAGGTTTTGATGTGCGGATTATCGGACTGGATCTGAAGGAAGATGTCATCCGCCGCTGTAATGAACTGCGCAGCAGATACGGATTTGAAAAACTGGATTTTTATGTAGGGGATATTGCCGGCTTCGAGAGAAAAGAACCGGTGGACATGGTGGTGACGCTCCATGCCTGTGACACCGCGACGGATTATGCCCTGGCAAAGGCGGTGGAATGGTCGGCATCGGTGATTCTCTCTGTGCCTTGCTGCCAGCACGAATTAAACGGACAGATTACAAATGATATCTTAAAGCCGGTGCTTTCCTACGGTATTATAAAGGAACGGATGGCTGCGCTGATTACGGACGGGCTCCGAGCAGGAATGCTGGAGGAGCAGGGCTATGACACTCAGATTCTGGAATTTATTGATATGGAGCATACGCCTAAAAATCTTCTGATCCGGGCGGTGAAAACAGAAGAAAAAAGAGGAAAAAGTGATAGTCTGTCCCGATGTATGGAATTTCTTCATGTGGACCCGACGCTCAGGCATTTGCTGAATGAAAAAGAGAACCGGGAGGCTGCGGATGAAAAAAAGTTTGATTAAAGGTCTGGTTCTCGGGATTATTTTTGTTTTCTCCATTATTCTTTTTTCTAATATGCTGAATAAAGATCTTACAGAAGAACTGGGAGAGATGGAAGACCCCACGCTTCCGGTTCTGTATATGGAATTATCGGATTATCTGGTCAATCCCATGTATGGAAATAAAACACAGCTGGAACCCATGTATTTCAGGGAGAGTATTACCCCGGTATCCACCCAGCGGGAGCTTACAGTGGTGGTGGAAACTTTTGGAAATGATATCGAGGGTATTACTTACCAGGTAACCAGCGCTGACGGTACGCAGGTGGTGGAAGAAGCCAGGCTGAACGGATTTTCCAATACAGATGGTTATATCAGTGTGGATTTTACACTGAAAAACAGAATATTGATGAATCAGGAATACATGCTCTGCTTTACGGTGGATTACGGAGAAGAGGACCCTGTCTATTATTATACCAGGATTGTGCAGAGGGCCGGCCTGAATACCAGCCAATATCTGGAGTTTGTTCAGGATTTCTATGAGAGCTGTCTGAGCAAGGAGACGGCGTCAAATCTGACTCAGTATATAGAACCGGAAGATTACGTGACTAACACCAGCTATACCAGAATAGATATACACTCCAGTTTTGATCAGATTACCTGGGGTGAGATGGCGCCCACGCTGCTTCGAAGAGCGGTTCCCACGATAAAAGAAATCAACGGAACTACATGCAGTATTTCCCAGGATTATGAACTTGCGGCACAGGATACGGACGGAAATGCGGAGCACTATAATGTGCATGAATTTTACAGGATGCGCTATTCGCAGTCCAGAGTAATGCTGCTGGATTTCAACAGAGATGCGCAGCAGATTTTTGACGCCACTTTGCCGGTACTGACCAGTCAGGGGATCAATCTCGGAGTGGCAGATCCGGAATTTTCCTATACGGCAAATCAGAATTCCGATATCATAGCCTTTGTCCAGGAGGGAGAGCTGTGGATTTATAACCGGAGCGCCAATAAAGCCGCACATGTCTTTGGTTATCGGGACAGCCTGACGGCGGAAAATCCGGACATGCGAAAGAACCATCTGGGTTATAAGATCAAGGTTATCCGGGTGGAGGAAACGGGAGATGTGTATTTTGCGGTTTACGGCTACATGAACAGCGGTGATCATGAGGGCTACAGCGGGATCGCTGTATATTATTACAGTGCGGAAAGAAATGTGACAGAGGAGGAAGTATTTATTCCTAGCAGGATTTTCGGTGATTTCCTGACGGAGGAAGTCGAAAAGCTGATTTACGTAAGTCAGGATGACCAGATGTACTTCATGATGGAGAATACTTTATATCACGTGGATATTCAGGAGAAAACCTGTGAAACTCTGCTGGAGGATATTTCTTCTGACTGTATGGCGGTTTCCGGTTCGCAGTCCACCCTTGCGTGGATGAAAGAAATGGACGAGTATGGCTCCACTTCTGTTGTTCAGATGAATCTGGAAACGGGAGAACAGACGGAAATCAATGCGCCGGACGGAGAATACATCCGGATTCTGGGATATATTAACGATGATTTGATATACGGTTTTGCCAGAAGCGAGGATATTGTAACTGACAGTGCTGGAAATACCACGTTTGCCATGTATACGGTGAAAATCCAGAATTCAGAGGGAGAAATCGTCCGGGAATACAGCGAAGACGGTATCTGGGTCAGCAATGCAGTGCTGAAGGAAGGTCTGGTGGAGCTTGAGAGAGTCCAGTGGCAGAATGATGCCTATGTGGCTATTGCCAGCGAGAATGTTATGAATAATCTGCAGAAATCGGAAGAAACTGTAAGTATTCACCTCAGTGTAAATGCGAGAAAAGGAACTCAGGTCGCTCTGGATTTCAGCAAAAATGCTCAAAGCAATGAACTGCTGGTAGTAAACTCGGAATACGTAATTCCCAGTGAAGATCTTACGGTTTCAGCGGATATAACCCCGGCACAGCAGGAACTTTATTACATTTATGCGGGCGGGGAACTTTACGGTACCAGTTCCCAGGTAAATGAGGCTGTTCAGATGGCAGATGCAGCTGCCGGAGTTGTATTGAACAGCAGTCAGCAGTATATATGGGAGAGAGGAAACCGGCAGGACAGCAACCAGATGACTGCGGAGGAAATACCGGATGGTGTGCTGACAGGCACATTGGACGAAGCGGAACTGTCCCGGTCCCTCGGAAGCAGATATGATGTTCTCAATCTGACGGGATGTACACTGGAAAGTGTTCTCTATGAGGTAAGTGAAGACAGAGCAGTGATTGCACTGACCCCAACCGGGGAAAGTGTGGTAATTGTGGGGTATGATATGTACAACACCATACTTTATAATCCTGCTACTCAGGAGACATATTATTACGGCATGAATGACAGTACAAATCTGTTTAACAGCGCCGGCAATGTATTTCTCAGTTATATAGAAACTTTTGAGTCCAAGACACAACAATAATGAAATGGAGATGATAATATGGACAGCAGAATCAAAAAGCTTGCCAGCAGTCTGGTAAATTATTCCTGCGGCGTAAAGAAAGGGGATAAAGTATATATCCATTATATTGGAAAGGATACGAAGGATCTGGCGCGTCAGCTGGTGAAAGAAGTTTACCGGGCGGAAGGAATTCCTTTTGTACATTATACAGAACCCCAGGTGCAGCGGGAAGTACTGCTTCATGCAACGCAGGAACAGATGGAACTGATGGCCGAAGTGGACGGCCTGGAGATGTCGAAGATGGACTGTTATATTGGCGTACGGGGAAGCGACAACGTTTCGGAGCTTTCAGATGTGCCGTCAGAGTGCATGGCGCTTTATGATACTTATTATCAGACACCGGTGCACCATGGAATCCGGGTGCCGAAAACCAGATGGGTAGTTCTTCGCTATCCCAATGCAGCTATGGCTCAGCTTTCCGGCAGCAGTGTGGAAGCTTTTGAAGATTTTTATTTTGACGTGTGTACGCTGGACTATTCCAGGATGAACGAAGCAATGAAGCCGCTGGTAGAGTACATGAACCGTACCGATAAGGTGCGGATGGTGGGACCGGGTACGGATATCACATTTTCCATTAAAGATATTCCAGCCGTTCCCTGTGCCGGAAATATGAACATACCGGATGGCGAGGTTTATACGGCTCCTGTCAAAGATTCAGTTAATGGAAAAATCACATACAATACGCCTTCGCTGTATAACGGCTTTACTTACGAGAACGTTTGTCTGGAATTTAAAGACGGAAAAATCATCAATGCTACGGCAAATGATACACAGAAAATAAACGAAGTATTTGATACAGATGAAGGGGCAAGATACATCGGAGAATTTGCCATTGGAGTAAATCCTTATATTCTGGAACCAATGAAAGATATTCTTTTTGACGAGAAGATATCAGGATCCATCCATTTTACTCCCGGTAACTGTTATCAGGATGCGCCTAACGGCAATGCTTCAGCTATTCATTGGGATCTGGTTTGGATACAGCGGCCTGAATACGGCGGCGGAGAAATCTATTTTGATGATGTGCTGGTGAGAAAAGACGGAAGATTTGTGGTTCCTCAGTTACTGTGTCTGAATCCTGAAAATCTGAAATAGCTCTGAAGAAAAACGCTGTAAAGAAATTTACGGCGTTTTTTATTTTCCATGCAACAAATGAGGGCTGTTTTGACACTGTATATCAAAAGAGGAAATGCATTTCAAAGGAGGGGGTGGATATATGGAAAGGAAAAGAGACAAGGATACATTTGTTTCTTTATATGAAACTGTATACCAGGATATGTACCGTTTTGCGTTCTATACGCTGAAAAACAGACAGGATGCGGAAGATATGGTACAGGATACGGCGGCAGACGCGTACAGCAGTTTTGAAAAACTGAGAGAACTGGAAGCTTTTCGTGGGTGGATTTTTAAAATATTATCCAACAAATGCAGGCGGAAACTGAAAGAATATCTGAATCAACCGGCAGAACTTCCTCAGAATCTCAGCCGGGATGAAAATCTCGCGGAAAAAATACAGGTGAGAAATGCTTTCTGGGCTTTAAGTGATGAGGAGCGTCTGATTATATCTATGCATGTGTTTGCTGGATATACCGGAAAAGAAATTGCGCGGATTCTGCATAAAAAAGAAGGAACCGTTCGTTCCCGGGAAAGCCGCGCACTGAAAAAAATGGGACAGATGCTGGAAGGATAGGAGGGCGAAGTATATGAAAGATTACAGTGTTTTAGAAAAAATTAAAAATTCCGCCGATTCCTGTGACATTCCGGAAAATATAAAACCGGAGAATCTGAATTTTGATAAACCTGAAAAAAACGGGGATCAGAAAAAGCGAAGATTCAGAAGAGGATGGCTGGCAGGAACAGCGGCGGCTGCGCTGGTGCTGGTTGGCGCTCTGGCATTTATGGCATGGGAGAATCAGAATGGGCAGGGGACGGAAACAGGGACCACATCTGCGGAGACTGTTTCTGAAAATGATACGGGAGAAATTTCCTATGCGGAAGAAGGGAAAAAAGATCTTAATGAGCTGTATGTACAGGCGGAAGATTACGATGAAGTTTATGAAAAACTGATAAGCAGCGAGGAAAGGAGCGTCAGAGCCGAAGCTGCGGACGGCGGTCTGGATATGGAAGACCAGGCAGTGGAAGAATCCATCGCTTCTTCTGATATGGCTTCGTCCGGCAGTGCCGCCTCTTATGGGGGCGATTACGCTCAGACAAACGTACAGACAGAAGGGGTGGATGAAGGTGATGTGGTAAAAACGGACGGACAGTATCTGTATGTTATTCGGGACGAGAGGGATGTGCAGATTGTCAAAATCGACAGCGGAGCGATGGAAGGAGTATCTGTCATCAGGCCGGAGCTGAAAGGTTCAGAGAATAGTATCCGGGATATTTATCTGACAGGAGATACGCTTCAGGTGATCTGCCAGAGATACGATGCCGATATGGAAGCGGACGGAGAAGATACGTATTATATGAATTACCGGGGTATCACCGGTGTCTATACATATGATCTGTCTGACCGGAGAAATCCAAGGCTTACCGGTACGGTGGAACAAGAAGGAACTTATTATACCTCCAGAAAATCGGGGGAGTATCTTTATCTGTTTACCAGTGTCTATCCGGAAGATAATCCGCTGACGCGAAATGACGCGGCAGCTTCTTCCAATGGCATTATACCTCTGGTAAACGGAGAAGCAATTGCGGCGTCCGATATCTATATTCCCAGAGATCAGGGAGGATCAGAATACATCCTGATTACATCTGTGAGCAGTGAAACGCCGGACCAGATTACAGATCAGAAGGCGATTATGGAAAGCGCCAGCCGTTTTTATGTGAGTACGGAAAATATTTATCTGCAGAGAGAAAAATGGGAACAGAACGGAGACGACACGCAGACGGCCATTGCCAAATTCAGTTTTTCCAACGGAGAGATCAGAGGAGAAAGCGCGGCGGTTATTGGCGGTTCGGTAACGGATGATTTTGCCGTCAATGAATATGAAGGATACCTTAGGGTGCTGACCACAGGATGGCGGGGCAATACTCAGACCAATACTGTTTATGTGCTGGATTCGGGTATGAAAATTACAGGCAAGATCGAAGGGCTTGCAGAGGGAGAATCTATCTATTCCGCGCGTTTTATGGGGAATACCGGATATTTTGTAACGTACCGTCAGGTAGATCCTCTCTTTTCTGTGGATTTTTCAGATCCGGAGAATCCCAGGATTCTGGGAGAACTGAAGATTACAGGTTTCTCTGAGTATCTTCATTTTTATGGGGAAAACCGTCTGCTGGGAATTGGCTGGGAAACAGATCCGGATACAGGCGTCAGGGAAGGACTGAAACTATCCATGTTTGACGTATCGGATCCATCCAATGTGAAAGAAATCAATAAACTGGTGATTAAAAATATCGACTATTTTCCCGGGGAATATAATTATAAAGCCTTTACCGTCAGCCCGGAGAAAAATGTCATCGGGTTTGCCTCAACCAGCTATGAGAGCAGCGGAACTGTCAACAGCTATATGGTTTTTTCCTATAATGAAGAGGAAGGATTCTCAGCAGAACTGACATACGGGCTGCAGGATGGCGGATCAGGACAGGTGGAGAACGCGAGGGGCGTATATGCGGGAAATACCTTTTATGTGGTAAATGAAAGAAATGTGGCGTCCTTCGATATGAATCTGGCATACGAAAAGAACGGGGAACTGGAAGGGTAAAACGATAATATACTGTCATGCCTCTCTTGAATCCGGGTAAAAAGCGTGTTAGAATTAAGCATTATGAGAGAAACTATGGAAACAAGGAGAAAATTATATGAAACTGACAACAATACGCGAAATTTATAAGAACCGGGAAGATTTCCTGGATAAGGAAATCACCGTGGGAGGCTGGGTCCGCAGTGTGCGTGATTCCAAAACCTTTGGCTTTATTGTTCTTCATGACGGAAGCTTTTTCGAAACTCTTCAGATTGTTTATAATGACGGCATGAATAATTTTGCTGAGGTCTCCAGATTAAATGTAGGAGCCGCCATCATCGTAAAGGGTACTCTGGTTGCTACTCCACAGGCGAAACAGCCCTTTGAAATTCAGGCAGCTGAGGTAACTGTGGAGGGAGCTTCCGCACCGGATTATCCTCTGCAGAAAAAGCGTCACAGTCTGGAATATCTGCGCACCATTACGCATTTAAGACCGAGGACCAATACTTTTCAGGCTGTGTTCAGGGTGCGTTCCCTTCTGGCGTACGCTATTCACAAATTTTTCCAGGAGAGAGGCTTTGTCTATGTTCATACGCCGCTGATTACGGGAAGTGACTGTGAGGGAGCCGGAGAGATGTTTCGTGTTACCACGCTGGATATGGAAAATCTTCCGAAAACAGAAGATGGGACAGTGGATTATTCCAAAGACTTTTTCGGAAAAGAAACAAATCTGACAGTTAGCGGACAGTTGAACGGTGAAACTTATGCCCAGGCTTTTCGTAATATTTATACTTTCGGTCCCACATTCCGGGCGGAAAATTCCAATACCACCCGTCATGCGGCGGAATTCTGGATGATTGAGCCGGAAATAGCTTTTGCGGATCTGCAGGATAATATGGAACTGGCAGAAAGTATGCTGAAATATGTGATCCGTTATGTGCTGGAAGAGGCGCCGGAGGAAATGAATTTCTTCAACTCCTTTATTGATAAGGGGCTGCTGGATCGTCTGAATCATGTGCTGAATTCTGAGTTCGGTCATGTGACC
Organism: Ruminococcus sp.; assembly: GCA_050944415.1. Lineage (GTDB taxonomy): Bacteria > Bacillota > Clostridia > Lachnospirales > Lachnospiraceae > Ruminococcus_G. The sequence continues at coordinate 31,000 of JBMNRA010000020.1, read as the reverse complement.
TACACGGAGGCAGTGGAGATTCTGGAAAAGAACAATGATAATTTTGAATATAAAGTTTCCTGGGGCGTGGATCTTCAGACAGAGCATGAAAGATATCTGACGGAGGAAGTTTTTAAACGTCCGGTATTTGTAACGGATTATCCCAAGGAAATCAAAGCCTTTTATATGAAACAGAATCCGGATGGGAAGACGGTGGCTGCCATGGACTGTCTGGTTCCGGGAATCGGAGAGATTATCGGAGGAAGCCAGAGAGAGGATGATTACGATAAGCTGCGGACGCGGATGCAGGAGCTTGGGTTGAAAGAGGAAGATTATAAATTCTATCTGGATCTGAGAAAATATGGATCTACCCGTCATGCAGGGTTCGGGCTGGGATTTGAACGCTGTGTCATGTATCTGACCGGCATGGGAAATATCCGCGATGTAATCCCCTTCCCGCGTACTGTAAATAACTGTGAATTGTAAGAAAACTGAAAAAGAAGGCGTTCTTCAAGTCGAGATCCGGCTTGAAGAACGCCTTCTTCTTTATGCTTCAGCGTATGCCTGGCGGCTGTACTGATATAACTCCTGCAGGAATATTTCATTTGGAGTCAGAGAAGTGAACAATACATTTTCGTTTTTATAAGTATCGACAAAATTTCTGGCAATCTGCCGAATTTCATCTGCCGAAGCATTCTCAGGTATCGGATCGCTGTCGATGGAGATATGCAGGTGTGTGCCTCTGCACAGTTCAAGTATGGCGGCAGTATCGTTCATGGGCTGCGGATTCCAGAAATCAATTCCGGTTTCGATAAAAGCAGAGACCAGTTTTGTGCAATTGCCGCAGCTGTGCTGTTCATAGTACATACCTTCCGAATGGATATAATCCACTACACGTTTTATATAAGGTACCAGCATTTCCCGGGCGGTTTCCAGAGAGAAGAAGGGACCGTTCTGCGTACCCCAGTCATCGTGAATTAATACTCCGTCAAGATTACAGACAGCTTTGGTGCGGCGGATATAATCGATAAGAAAATCTGCGTATTTATCGAAAAATGCTTTTACTGCATCCTGCTGATCTTCATCGATCAATGCCATGGCAGCGCCGCTGACGTCCATAAGCGACATCAGGCGTTCCCAGAATCCGTCCAGGATACCCAACTCATTGAACTGCGGTGTATTCAGGTATTCTTTGTTCTTCTCGCCCATTTCTTTCCAGTCCAGAGCATCCAGATCGGGCCATTCGATCAGCTTTTCCCAGTCGTTCATATCGGTGATCAGAGGATTCCCCGGTTTTACGGTAGCGCCGCCGACAGCAGGGACGTAAACCCAGTCCAGATTAAACCAGCCCCTCTGGGTAAGGGAATCATAAGCAATGGGTTCCTCACCGTCAAAAATCAGATGTGTGGCGTAATTATCAGGAATAAATCTGGGACGAAAATTGTTGACATCGCAGAAACACCATCCTGTATAAGGAAGCCAGCAGGGATTTTCTCCGGAAAGCTTACGTTTCAGATTTTCACGAGGAGTAATGGGATGGTTAAAAAGCGGTTCCGGAGGAATTAAAGCAGGATCCTGGCCGGGATCCATGGATACAGCTTTGGAAGAAGGATGAAAAGCTGCAACCTCAAATTCTTTCGGATCAAAAACGGGATAAGCATGTTTCATTTTTATAAACCTCCTACGGTTATTTTTGATATTTATATTATAGGAGGAAAGAATATTCCCTGTAAATGCGAGATTTGTTGACAATTTGATTGAACCTTGCTACAGTATGTAGCAAGAAAGGGAGGGAAATATTTTGGAGCTGAACTGCCGAATTTTATATGAGCTTTTAAAAGACAGACTGCACATTCATCCGCCGGATTCTCAATATGCCGATGGGAAAATCAGACAGATTCTGCTTTATACGGGAGAGAATTGCAGTGAAGACACTTTGTATCTGGTACTGGGGCAAAAAACAGCGGAAAGTTCTGGAATGTTTCTGTACATAGGGGAGGATATAAAAGAAAGCTGGTGCACAGTCTGCAGGCCGGAAGAAAAAATGAGAGTTGTCAGCTGTATCCTGGAAATTTTTCAAGCTTTTCTGCAGTGGCGCGAAAAATGCGTGATACTTGCGGAAAGGGAACATGATCTGCAGGCACTGCTGCTCCATGGAGTCTCTTTTCTTCCTATGGCTGCGTATGTTTTTTATGACCGGGATTATACCGTTCATGCGGAGTTTCAGATGGAACATTTTGAAATGGAAGAATATGATATGCAATTTCTGAGCGAAGGGCGGAAATGCAGAGCCATGGCGGATACAGCTCTGCAGGATCTGTACAAAGAGGATCCCGAGTTTGATAAGACCTTCCAGACAAAGGGGATCTGCCGGTATTCCCGTTTCCCTTCGCGTGTCCCTGGCGGAGAAGTTTATTATTGCAATTTTTTTCAGGAGGAATTTTATCTTGGGCGGCTGGTATTTATCTGGCAGGCTGGCGGAGAAACGGAAGGACTTATGAGACTGATGGAATATTTCTGTTCCCTGGTGGAAATCTGTTGTCAGTATCATTATCTGCGTCAGAACAGAAGGAATGCAGCAACACCTTTGGAAAAAATTTGGGAACATCTGCTGAAAAGAGAGTCCGTGAATCTTCGGGAAACGGAAGAGCTGCTGCAGATTTATGGATGGAAAAGAAAAAATCAATATCAGATTTTTTGCCTGGCGCCCAATGGATATTTCCATTCGGATCAGACCCTTGAGTTTTATGTGGTACATCTGCAGAGAGTTTTTCCCCGTGTTTTTTCCATGCCGCTGGAAGGGAGAATATACTGCCTTCAAAATCTGGATTTTATGCCGAAGGAAGATTTCCATCAGAGTCTGGTCAGCTTTTTGAGAGAAAATCTTTTTAAAGCCGGATTCAGTAATATTTTTACTGATTTTCTGGAAATTTACCGTTACCGATGTCAGGCGGAAGACGCCCTTTCTCTTGGAAATGAAATTGATTCCAGCATCTGGCGGTATGATTTTGCGGATTACAATTTTGCTTATATAAAAAGGCAATGTCTGCGGCAGTATCCGGCGAGGGAGCTTTGTCCTAAAAATCTTCATACACTGATGGAATATGACAGAAAGCATCCGGGCAGCGAGCTGGTTCTGACCTTGTATTACTATTATACCTGTGAGTTTAACGGACAACAGGCGGCAGAAAAACTGTTTATTCACAGGACAACGTTTTTCTACCGAATGAATAAGATTCAGAAAATAGCCTCCTTTCATCCGGCTGACGCGGAAGAAACCAGTCATATTCTTCTTGCCTTTCAACTGATGAAAGAAGAACGGTCGGGGAATGAGATTTGAAACGGGTCTGAAGGCTTTGCAGCACAGTGGACAAACGAAAAAAGACATGGTATCATAAAGCAGAACAAACGTTTGGAAAGGCGGAGCGTTATGGATTTTATACATACTGCAGATATTCATCTGGGAGCATCGCCGGATACCGGTTTTCCCTGGAATGAAGAAAGGACGGATGAGATTTGGGACAGTTTTCGCAGGCTGATCGAGCTGGCGCGCCGGGAGCAGCCTCAGCTTTTTCTGATTGCCGGTGATCTGTTTCACCGTCAGCCTTTGCGTCGTGAATTAAAAGAAATCAATTATCTGTTTTCTACCATACCGAAAACTCAGGTGGTCCTGATTGCCGGAAACCATGATTATATTAAAGCCGATTCCTGGTATACCCGTTATCCCTGGGGGAAAAATGTGACCGGGCTGTGGGGAGAGCAGGCGGAAAAAGTGTATATTCCCCAGGCGGACGCATGGGTATACGGTTTCAGTTATCACAGCAGAGAAATCAGAGAAGCAAGATACGATTCGATGGTTCCGGGTACGGAAAAAGGTATCCATATTCTGCTGGCACACGGAGGAGATGAAAAGCACATACCCTTTCGGAGAGAAAAGCTGGCAGCCAGCGGGTATGATTATATCGCGCTGGGGCATATCCACCGGCCGGAGGAGGTGGCCGGGAATCTGATCCGGTATGCCGGTGCGCTGGAGCCTCTGGACCGCAGCGAGACCGGTCCCCACGGTTTTATAAAAGGCAAGGTAAAAAACGGCAGAGTTGTTACGGAATTCGTACCCTGGTCCCTGCGCTCTTATCTTACATTGAAAATTACAGTGACAGCAGAAACGGCTCAGTTCTTTCTGGAAGAAGAGATTATGGCCCGGATACAGAGAGCCGGTTCGCAGAATATTTTTCGGATAGAACTTCAGGGAATCAGGGACGCTCAGACGATTTTTGACTTGAGACGAATTAGAAAACTGGGCAATATTGTGGACGTACAAGATAATACCAGTCCGGATTACGATCTGAAGCTTCTGGAAGAACAGTATGGAGAGAGTTTGATCGGAGCTTTTATCCGCAGATTTAAAAATGGCGGCGTCCTGGAAAAAAAAGCGCTGAATTATGGGCTTGAAGCGCTTCTGGAGGCGGAGAAAAAGATATGAATATAAAAGAACTGCATGTAAAAAATTACGGCAGGCTGCATGATGTAAATATTTCCCTTGAAGAGGGAATCAATCTGATCACGGGAGCAAATGAAAGCGGAAAAACCACACTGCATGCATTTATTCGGGGAATGCTTTACGGAATGCCAAGACAGCGCGGAAGAGCGGCGGCAAGAGATCAGTACAGCCGGTATCAGCCGTGGGAAAACAACGGGTATTATGCGGGAACTCTGCGCTTTGAAAGCGGCGGAAAAATTTTCCGCATTAACAGAGATTTTTCCAGGGAGCATCCGAAGGCCGAACTGGTTTGTGAGACAGACGGAGAGAGACTCAGTATTGAGCAGGGTGATTTGAAGATGCTTCTGGGAAATATCAGCGAAGCGGTTTTTGACAATACCGTTTCCATTGGACAGCTAAAGGCGAAAACGAATGAAAGCCTTTTGCGTGCGCTCCGCAGCTATATGGCGGTTTATGGCGAAAGTCAGGCAGGTGGAACCGATGTGGAAGAGGCGCTTTGCCGGCTGCGTCTGACAAAAAAAGGGTTGGAGAAGCAGATCAGGGAAGAATATCAGAGTAAACAGAAGAAAATTATGAAGCTTAATGATCGAAAGGAGTATATAAGACAGGAAATACAGATGGAAAAGGACAGGGAGATTCCTGAAGACAGCAGGGAAAAAAAGAAAACAGGCTGGAGACTTCTGGCTGTCATTATTACATCTGTCTGTGCAGCGCTGCTCATCGGGCTGTCCGGTATTCTGCCTTTTTCTGTTGCTGCCATTTTGCTCTGTACTGCTGCGGCTGCAGGAGGAATGTTTTGTGAAGGAATAAAACGGAAAAAGAGGCGGGAAAGACGTCAATGGGAAAGAGAGCGGCAGATACGGTCTATAGAGGAAAAACAACTGGAACTGGATAACCTGCAGAACGAGATTGAAGAAATTGATATCAGTAGCCGTCATCCCCTGGAAGAGGAAATCCGGGCCATTGATATGGCAGAAGAATCCATCCGGGAACTGGCGGAAAGAAAAAGCGGTTTTCTGGGAGAAACTCTTCAGAAAAAGATGGCCGGCATATTTTCCAGCATTACGGATGGAAAATACACAGGGATTCATCTTTCAGAGGATCTGACCATCGGTATTGACGCCGGAGAGGCTTATGTGGAACCGGAGCAGCTGAGCCGCGGGACGGTTGAACAGCTTTATTTCGCTTTCCGAATGGCTGCAGGGGAAATTCTCTGCAGAGAGGAAGCTCTGCCTTTTCTGTTGGATGATGTTTTCGCAATGTATGATGAAAAAAGGCTGGGGCAAACTCTGCGCTGGCTGTCCGGATGCGGCCATCAGATTCTGATTTTCACCTGTCACAAGAGAGAAGAAAGACTGCTTGGAGAAATGAAGCTGCCCTTTCATAAAATTAATCTGGAGGAAAAGGAATGTTAATAATAGGAAGTCATTTGTCTTCTTCAAAGGGATTTCTGCATATGGGGAAAGAAGCGATACGGATAGGAGCCAATACCTTTCAGTTTTTTACCAGAAATCCCAGAGGAAGCAAGGCGAAAAAACTGGATGAAAATGACGTGAATGCATTTCTGGAATTTGCCCGGGAAGTTTCGATTCCCGTGATTCTGGCACATGCGCCGTATACATTGAACCCATGTTCCAAAGAGGAAAAAACCAGAGAGTTTGCCCGGCTGACGCTGAAGGACGACCTTCTGCGGATGGAATACCTGCCGGGAAACCTGTATAATTTCCATCCCGGAAGCCATACCGGTCAGGGAGTGGAAAAAGGTATTGAGCTTATCGCAGAACTGCTGAATGAAATCATGTGGCCCGAACAGAAGACAACGGTACTTTTGGAGACAATGGCGGGAAAGGGAACGGAGGTTGGAAGCCGTTTTGAAGAGATCAGAGCTATTTTGGACCGGGCTGCCTGTGTGGAAAAGATGGGTGTTTGCCTGGATACCTGCCATGTATATGACGCGGGCTATGACATTGTAAACCGGCTGGATGATGTGCTGGAAGAGTTTGACCGGATCATAGGTCTTGAGAAGCTGAAGGCTGTTCACATCAATGACAGCAAAAATCCCTTTGAAAGTCATAAGGATCGGCATGAGAAAATCGGTGAAGGCAGTATGGGCATGGAGACTTTCCGGCGGATTGTTACTCATCCGGCACTGTGCCGCCTGCCCTTTTACCTGGAGACGCCTAATGACCTGGCGGGATATGCCAGAGAGATATCCGCACTGAGAGAATGTGCAGCGATCTGATCATGGGAAAACGCGGAAACTGTAATCATGCAACCGCCGGTTGACAAGATTCAAAGCGCACTTGGTGGTTGTCAACCGCATATTCTGCTATACTTATATCGTAACATAACGGATGGAAAGGTGAGAGGGAGAACAATGTTATGATGTTGTCGGAAAAAATTGTGAATCTGAGAAAGCAGAAGGGATGGTCTCAGGAGCAGATGGCAGAACAGCTGGAAGTTTCCAGACAGGCGGTGTCGAAATGGGAATCCGGCGCTTCGGTTCCGGATCTGGATAAGATTATAAAACTCAGTGATCTGTTTGGAGTGACAACAGATTACCTGCTGAGGGAAGAGGAAAATAAAGAGCTGCGGGAAACGGAAAGCATCCGGGAGGAGGAGAGAAAGAAAGATGAGAGCAAGGAGCACAGGGTGGTGCAGTTATCGGATGCGGAAGACTATATGGAGCTGGTAAAAAGTACTTCCTCGAAAATTGCCCTGGGTGTATCCATGTGTATTCTGTCCCCGGTCTGTCTTATTCTGCTGTGTGGGCTGTCAGAATACGGGAATGGGAGACTGACAGAGGATGCAGCCGGAGCGCTGGGAGTTGTTATTTTGCTTGTGATGTGTGCAGCGGGTGCAGCTGTTCTGATATCCAATGGAATGAGACTGTCAGAGTATGAATATCTGGAGAAAGAAATTTTTGTTGCAGGTCCCGGCGTGAAGAAAATGGCTGAAAGAGGAAAGAAAAATTTTGAACTTCAGTTTCGGAAAAGTGTGGTGACAGGGGTGACTCTGTGCATATTGAGTGTCATACCGATTATTGCGGCTGCCGGTTTTGATGCAGCGGAATGGGTGTACGTGATTTGCACCGGGATCCTTCCGATGTTTATTGCATCCGGCGTTTATCAGTTTGTCTCTGCGGGAAATATTCAGGGAGGATACCTGAAACTGCTTCAGGAAGGAGACTATTCCAAAGAACAGAAGGAAGTCAATAAACGTACGGAATTTTTTCCCGGGATTTACTGGTGTTTTGTCACGGCGGTTTATCTGGGACTCAGCTTTTGCTATGACAGCTGGAGCAGAAGCTGGATTATCTGGCCGGTTGCAGGCGTTTTCTTTGCAGCGGTGATGGGTATAATCAGTACGGTTGCAAAACCAAAGAAAGAATAAGTAAGCTGCGGCCCGGTGCTTTTGAACAGATGCACCGGGCCGCAGTTGTTTTTAGATCTGCTTAAAATGGAATTTTTTTCCGATATTTCCGGAGTACTTTCTGGATACGTTCTGCAGGATCCAGAAGGCTGCTGATGGAAACATCATGATTCAAGTGATCAATGATAAAAGCAATGTATTTGCTTAAATCACAATTAATATAATAAGAACGTTTCAAGAGTTCAGGATCCTGATAAACCAGATTGGTAGTCAGGAGACGGTCAAAAATGCCTTGCTCAAAGGCGCGGTCAAATTTTTCCAGTCCATTGGTAAACAGTCCGAAGGTAGAACACATAAATATTTTCGCGGCTTTCCTTTCTTTCAAAAGCTGGGCTACCTCCAGCATGCTGTCGCCGGAAGAGATCATATCGTCAATAATGATCATATCCTTTCCTTCCACATCAGCTCCCAGAAATTCATGGGCAACGATGGGATTTCTTCCGTTTATTATGGTGGAATAATCCCGGCGTTTATAAAACATGCCCATATCAACCCCAAGGTTATTTGCGATATATATGGCACGTCCCATACCGCCTTCATCAGGGCTGATAACCATCAGATGATCACTGTCAATCTGAATATTCGGTTCATTGCGCAGCAGTCCTTTGATAAACTGATAAGCCGGCTGCACGGTTTCAAATCCGTGAAGGGGAATGGCATTCTGAACCCGTGCATCATGAGCGTCAAAGGTAATGATATTTTCCACGCCCATGCGGACCAGTTCCTGAAGCGCGTTGGCACAGTCAAGAGACTCACGGCCGGAGCGCTTATGCTGACGGCTTTCATAAAGGAAGGGCATGATTACGTTGATGCGGCGGGCTTTCCCGCCGACAGCGGCGATTACACGTTTCAAATCCTGGAAGTGGTCATCCGGTGACATGCGGTTGGTATACCCTGACAATTTATAAGTCAGGCTGTGATTGCATACATCCACCAGTATATAAATGTCATCGCCCCGTACAGACTCCTTGATGATACCTTTGGCTTCACCGGAGCCGAAACGGGGAACAGCCGAATCGATCAAGTAAGTATCACGCTCGTATCCTTCAAAAGCAATGGAAGATTTATTGTCATGTTCTCTTTCTTTACGCCATTTCACTAGATATTGGTCCACTTTTTTTCCGGTTTCCGCAAAGCTGTTCATGGCGATAATTCCAAGACGGCCGACGGGGAGAGATTCCAGCTGTTTGACATTATTACTTTCCATTAATGATTTCCTCCTTTGAGTTTCTTTTGAATTCTAATATCGTTTCCGATTAATTTAACCATTGTATAATTGCTGGAAATGCGGGAAAAAACCCTCTCAGAATACATTTCTTTGAAAGACTTCAATGACAAGTTGGTAGAAATCAAAGTGGATTTTTCACGTATTAACCGCTCGTTAATGCACAGGAAGAGCTGAGTTGTAACAAAACTGTTGGTCAGCTCTGTTCCCAGGTCATCAATAATCAGCAAATCACAGTCAAATATGTGTTCATTCAGTTCCATGGAATCTTCCGTGCGTGTAAAAGTATTCTGCGCCAGAAGATCAAAAAGATCGTAGGCGGAAAAATAAATGACACTGTGGGAAGAGTCGATTAAATCTCTGGCAATACAGTGGGACAGAAATGTTTTTCCCACGCCTGTGTCTCCATATATAAAAAGATTATCAAAATCCCTGTCAAATTGAGCAACAAAATCTGCTGCTTTCTCCATTGCCATTTTGGCGGTATCCAGCGCGGACAAACCGGTAGTCTCATCCACGAAATCTTCCGGATAATAGGAAAAAGAAAACGTATCAAAGTTTTCCTTTTTTAGTATTTCCTTAATATTGGACTGGGTATACAAAAGCTCAATGGCTGCTTTTTTGTAGCAGCTGCATTTTTCCGTACCGATATGTCCGGTGTCATGGCAGAGGGGGCAGTCATACTGCAACGTCAGATAGTCCTCCGGATAGCCGTAGGCGCGCAGAAGGCACTTCCGTTCTTCTGCCAGATCCCGGATTGCCTGCTCCAGATCAAAGGGTTCTTCCGGGGCAGCGCCCAGCAGAGACCGGGCTTTTTTTATAGAAAGTGAAGAAATTTCATGATCAATCTCTTCCAGCCGTGGGATCTCTCCATAGGCTTCTTCTATATGCTGATCCAGAATATGTTTATTATGTAATTGTCTGCGGTTATATTCCCGCATGATTTCATTGTATTGAGAATTTTTCAGGGGCACTTATGCATCCTCACTTTTTCAGCAGTTGTCGTTCAAGATCAGAAAAATTATAATCCCGCTGATGGAAATTGTTAAACCGGTTGGATGTTTTAGAGGGAGAGGGTTTAACTGTGTGTTTTTCCCGTTTCTCCCGGTAGTCAGCATCCAGTCTGGAGATATCAGAAAAAGATTTGACTCCCTTCTGGTTCCAGGAGTTTAAGATACCGTCGGCGTACTGGAAACTGGATTTTCCCGTCTGTGAAACAGTGCGGGAACAGGCTTCCAAAATAATATCAGTGGTAAAGCCGTAATCCTTCCGCCAGTGATTGATCATTTTTATTTCTGATTCTACCGGATTACGGTTGGAAATTCCAAAGGCTTTTAAAACAGTAAAATATTCTTTGTGAAACGTATTGGTTTCCTGCTTTGCCATCTCTACTGTGGTAATGCCGGACTCAGCCCAGGACAAAGCAACTTTTTCCATGTAGCGGATACTTTTGCTGCCCTTTGAGACACAGTATTCAATCAGGTATTCAATTAAGTCGGCAGAAAAATGCAGTTCCTGATAGAAATAAAGAATCCGTGCAGTTTCTGTGGAAGAAAGAGTCTTTCCCAGATACTGTTCTGCAATGAACAGAAGCTGCATCACATCCTCTTTCTGACGAAGTTCCTTTACTGTATCAGGCGTCAGTACATATTGTGACGGAGAAAGGGGAACGTTATTCTGGGGTGCAGCAGCAGCTTCCGGTGTTTTGGAGGACAAAACCGTGTTGATATCCCTTCCGGAAGCGGGCAGCGGCAGAAGAGTCAGTTCCGTAATCTGATCCAGGGAATCTGTGGCTATCTGTATAAGATGCTGCTTGCTCCAGTAACGCAGGGCTCTTTCCACATCATTTTCCGTACAGTCAAAAGTATCGGCAATGGAAGAAAGCGAGAGACTGCTGCCGCTGCCGTTTACAGCACGCAGCAGGAAAAGATAAATTTTAACAAATTCGCCGTTGGCCTTTGGCATATAGTCATCCAGAAAACGGTTGGATATCGCCGTAAAGCCGTCGCCGCAATGATTATATACTTTTAACTGATTCATACTTTCACCGCTTTTGCTTAATATTTTTCGGGGAAATTATTTGAATTCCCGAAAGTCAAACACATTATAGCATAGTCGGAGGGGAAAGAGAATAGTCTTTTTTTTCAAGGAATTTCGACAGAGAAAAAACGGGAAAATGTGGATTGTGTGGATAATGTGGACAGATAAATCAGGATGTCAATATTTGCAACCGAGAATGTCATTTGATAAGGAAAAAACAGTAATTTTGCCGGAGACTGTGTCGAATTTTATGTAAACAGGGTTATACACAAAAAATCCACAGCTGTCATACACAAAAAATGTGCATAACACTGTGGATATTGTGGATAAATTATTTTCCCAAAAGCTTTTCACCGATAGTTACCACATCTCCCGCTCCCATAGTTATCAACAAATCGCCTTGTGTACAATTTTCCAGCAGAAAATTTTCGATTTCATCGAAGGTAGGGAAATACTGACAGGGAGTTCCCAGTTTCTGAATTTCCCTCTGAAGATCGACAGAGGAAATTCCCAGCGTATTTTTTTCGCGGGCTGCATAGATGTCGCAGAGAACTACTTCATCTGCCAGGGTCAGAGCATGAGCAAAATCAGAAAGCAGGGCTTTGGTTCTGGTATATGTGTGAGGCTGAAATACACACCAGAGTTTTTTATGAGGATACTGGTGGGCCGAAGTCAGAGTGGCTTTGATTTCCGTGGGATGATGAGCATAATCATCGATGACGGTAACTCCTCCGATTTCTCCTTTATACTGAAAACGCCGGTCTGTTCCGGTAAAAGTAAAAAAGCCTTCCTGAATTTTTTCTGATGAGATTCCAAGAAGTTCTGCCAGAGCAATGGATGCAAGGGCATTGGACACATTATGGATGCCGGGAACTTTCAGGGAATAGGTTGCTGTTTTCTGATGATCCTTTATACAGTCGAAAGTGGGATGACCCATCTTGTCATAGACGATATTTTCAGCTCTGTAGCGGGCATCCGGGTTGTCCAGACCGTAGGTGATAATCTGACAGTTCAACCCATCTGTCACAGTGGTGTATTCCGGTGTATCACTGTTGATAATAAGGGTACCGTCCTGGGGCAGAAGCTGTGCAAATTTCCGGAAAGAACGGCGAATATCCTCAATATCCTTGAAAAAATCCAGATGATCTGCGTCCATATTCAAAATAATGCTGATTTTTGGAAAAAAGCTATGAAAACTGTTAGTGTATTCGCAGGCTTCTGTGATAAAAGTTTCTGAATTCCCCACGCGAATATTTCCATGGATAGCCGGGAGAATACCGCCCACAGAAATGGTGGGATCACAGTCAGCAGCGAGGAGAATGTGAGAGATCATGGATGTTGTTGTGGTCTTTCCATGAGTGCCGGATACGGCGATCGGTACGTCGTAATTTTTCATAATCTGTCCCAAAAGCTGTGCGCGGGTCAGCATGGGAAGACCCAGTCGGAGTGCCTCCTGGTATTCGGGGTTGTCCGGGTGGATAGCGGCAGTGTAGACTACCAGATCAGTAGAAGGATCGATATTGGAAGCGCGCTGTCCATAGAAAATAACTGCGCCTTTTTCTTCCAGGGAAGTAGTGAGCGGGCTTTTTTTTGCATCGGAACCTGAAATCTTAAAGTTCTCTTCCAGGAGAATTTCTGCCAGGCCACTCATGCTGATACCGCCGATACCTATAAAATGAATGTGCATCGGTTTGCTGAAATCTATTGCATACATGATGAAAACTCCTTTGTAATTTTTGATTAAAAATATTATACGCTGAAGTTGATAAAATGAAAAGCCTTTCTTTGGGGAAAAGGAGGAAACTGGAAAAGGGCAAAAAACGTATGCTTTCGTAAAATAGTACCAAAAAACTCAGGAAGGGTAAAAAACATCGAAAATTTAGGTAAATTGTTATAAAAATAAATGATTTGCGCGATAAAAATATGTAAAAGTTGTTCACGAAAACGGTAAAGTATGGTATAATTCTTTTATTATATATGACAAGAGGTGATTGCATGGTGAAGAAAGAAATGATTGCGATGCTGCTGGCAGGCGGCCAGGGAAGCAGATTAGGCGTGCTGACTGAAAAAGTGGCAAAACCTGCAGTGGCATTTGGCGGAAAATATCGCATTATCGATTTCCCGCTTAGTAATTGTATTAATTCTGGTGTGGATACCGTTGGTGTACTTACCCAGTACCAGCCCCTTCGTCTGAATGCTCATATAGGAATTGGTATTCCGTGGGATCTGGACAGGAATGTTGGAGGAGTGACGGTTCTGCCGCCATATGAAAAAAGTGAAAACAGTCAGTGGTATACGGGAACGGCAAATGCTATTTTTCAGAATATGGCTTATATGGAAAGTTATAATCCGGATTATGTGCTGATCCTTTCCGGGGATCATATCTATAAGATGGATTATGAAGTAATGCTGGATTTTCATAAAGCAAATAAAGCGGATGTTACGATTGCAACGATTCCTGTACCTATTGAAGAAGCAAGCCGTTTCGGCATCATGATTACAGATGAAACGGGAAGAATTACCGAATTTGAAGAAAAACCGGAACATCCCAGAAGTAATCTGGCATCCATGGGTATTTATATTTTCAGCTGGCAGACTCTGAAACAGTCTCTCATTGCTTTGAAAGATCAGAAGGGATGCGACTTTGGAAAACATATCCTGCCTTATTGCAGGGATAATGGAAAACGCCTCTTTGCATATGAGTTTAATGGCTATTGGAAGGATGTGGGAACTCTGGGTTCCTACTGGGAAGCCAATATGGAATTAATTGATATTATTCCGGAGTTTAATCTCTATGAAGAGTTCTGGAAGATTTATACCAAAGGCGATATTATTCGTCCTCAGTATATTTCCAATGATGCGGTTGTGGACCGCAGTCTGATCAGTGAAGGTGCAGAAATTTATGGCGAGGTACATAATTCTGTGATCGGCGCCGATGTTATCATAGAACCGGGAGCTATCGTGCGGGGATCCATTATTATGCGTCATTGCCGGATTGGTTCAGGCTGTGTCATTGACAAAGCCATCATTGCTGAAAATGTAACAGTTGGAAATAACGTAATTATGGGCGAAGGCGAGGAAGCGCTGAATGTTCTGAAACCCGCCGTATACAGCTTTGGCCTGGTAACTATTGGAGAAGACAGCAAAATTCCATCCAATGTTGTAATAGGTAAGAATACTGCAATTACCGGAATTACCACACTGGAAGACTACCCTGACGGCAGACTTGCCAGCGGTGGTGCGATTATTGGAAAGGATGGTGAGTGAATATGAGAGCATTGGGAATTATTCTGGCAGGCGGAAACAGCAATAAAATGAGAGAATTATCAAACAAGCGTGCCATTGCAGCAATGCCTGTTGCGGGAAGTTACAGAAGTATTGACTTTTCGCTCAGCAATATGTCAAATTCTCATATTCAGAAAGTAGCTGTTCTGACGCAGTATAATGCCAGATCTCTGAATGAACATTTAAGTTCGTCCAAGTGGTGGGATTTCGGAAGAAAGCAAGGCGGTCTTTACGTGTTTACGCCCACAATTACTCCGGGAAACAGTTACTGGTACCAGGGTACTTCAGATGCTATTTATCAGAATCTGAATTTCCTGAAAAGCAGCCATGAACCATATGTGGTAATTGCATCCGGAGACGGAGTATACAAGCTGGATTATAATAAAGTTCTGGAATATCATATCCAGAAACGGGCGGATGTGACGGTAGTGTATACAGAAGTTCCGAAAGGTACGGATGTGACCAGATTCGGTGTTCTGAAAATGAATGAAGATCATCGGATTGAAGAATTTGATGAGAAGCCCATGGTTTCCACATCCAACACAATTTCTACCGGCATTTATGTAATCAGAAGACGCCAGCTGATTGAAATGATTGAGCGGTGTGCGCAGGAAGACCGGCATGATTTTGTTAATGACGTACTGATCCGCTATAAAAATATGAAAAGAATTTATGGATATAAAATTGACAGTTACTGGAGCAACATTTCAACAGTGGAATCCTATTATCAGACCAACATGGATTTCCTGAAACCGGAAGTCAGGAAGCATTTCTTTAATGATGGACCGGGTATTTATTCTAAAATAGATGATTTGCCTCCTGCGAAATATAATCCTGGAAGTCAGGTGAAAAACAGCCTGGTTGCCAGTGGATGTATTATTAACGGACTTGTTGAAAATTCGGTATTGTTTAAGAAAGTATATGTGGGGAATAATTGCGTCATCAAGAATTCTATTATCTTAAATGAGGTATATCTCGGTGATAACACACATATTGAAAACTGCGTTGTGGAGAGCAGAGACACAGTACGCGCAAATTCTTATCACTGTGGTGAAAATGGTATCAAGGTTGTTGTGGAAAACAATGCCAGATACGTAATTTAGAGGGAGACGAAAAGGAGAAAGGTTATGAATATTACTGATGTAAGGGTACGTAAAGTGGCGAAGGAAGGGAAAATGAAAGCTGTTGTTTCCATTACCCTGGATGAAGAATTTGTAGTACATGATATAAAAGTGATTGAAGGAGAAAAAGGATTATTTATAGCGATGCCCAGCAGAAAGGCAACGGATGGCGAGTATCGGGATATTGCACATCCCATAAACTCTCAGACGAGAGAGCGGATACAGAACATCATTTTGGAAAAATATGAAGAGGCAATGGCAATGGAAGAGCCGGTTGCCGAATAGAAATAGACATTGGGAATTACTTGTGCTACACTAAAACCCTGCCGAAAGTTGCCGGCAGGGTTTTAATATTAGGAGGATACTGTATGGAATTGCCAAAGGAATTTAAAGAGAGAATGAAAACGATGCTGGGCGGGGAATATGAGACATTTATGAAAAGTTATGATTTGCCCAGAAATTATGGGCTCCGAATTAATACATTAAAAATAACGCCGGAAGCGTTTGAAAAAATCTGTCCCTTTTCCATACAGAAAATTCCCTGGGTGGAAAATGGATATTTTTATCGGGAAGAAGATATGCCTTCCAGACATCCGTACTATTTTGCAGGTTTATACTATCTTCAGGAGCCGAGCGCTATGGCGCCGGCCTCCAGATTGCCGGTCAGTCCGGGGGAGAAGGTCCTGGATCTCTGTGCTGCTTCCGGAGGAAAGGCAACGGAACTGGCAGCAATGCTGAAAGGGGAAGGAGTTCTGGTGGCCAATGAAATCAGTGCCTCAAGAGCCAGGGCGTTATTGAAAAACCTGGAACTGACCGGAGCGGTGAATGTATTGATTACCAATGAAAAGCCAGGAAATCTGTCGGAGATTTTTGAAGAATATTTTGACAAAATACTGGTAGACGCCCCCTGTTCCGGAGAAGGGATGTTTCGGAAGGAGCCGGAAGTGGCAAAAACCTGGGATGAAAAAAGGCCGGCTTTTTTTGCAAAATTACAGGAGGATATTATTGATCAGGCGGTTAAAATGCTCAAGCCGGGCGGACTCATGATGTATTCTACCTGCACATTTTCAAAGGAAGAGAATGAGGGAAGCATCAGCAGACTGCTGAGGCAGCATCCGGAGATGAAAATAAGACAAATGATTCCGTGGAAAGGATTTTCAAAAGGAAATCCCCAGTGGGGCAGCGGTGATTCCGCGCTGGAGGAATGCGTACGTATATGGCCTCATAAAATGCAGGGGGAAGGTCATTTTATGACGCTTATGGAAAAGCATGGAATAGAAAGACAGACAACGGAAGCGAGCGGTAAAACAGGGAATAATATTTCAGACGTTCCAAAGCAGACGGAAAAACTGCTGGAAGAGTTTTGGGTTTATATAAGAGGGGAAAGATTTCGAAAAAATCTGGAAATCCGGGGAGATAAGGTTTTTCAGGTTCCGGAATTCGGAAAAGAAATCCGGGGAATCAGATTTTTGAGAAATGGACTGTGGATGGGAGAGATTAAGAAAAAACGTTTTGAACCTTCCCAGGCTTTTGCCATGGCGCTGAAAATGGAGGAATTTGACTCGGTACTGAACCTGAGCGCATGGGATACCAGAACAGACAGGTATTTAAGGGGAGAGACCATCGAAGTAACAGATGGAGAAACGAAACGGTCGAACGGTTGGCAGCTGGTCTGTGTCGATGGATTTTCTCTGGGATGGGGAAAGCTGGTAAATGGTGTCCTGAAAAATAAATATTTGAATGCCTGGAGGAAAAATTAAGAGATATTTTAAGAGATTTTGGTCAAAAGAGCTACAAAAAAAAGACAAAATATTACACATATATTACAAACGATTAAAAAATAGCTTCCATTTTGTAACGATGTATGATATAATTACATCCATCAGTAATCCAGTAATGAATTTATGAGGTGTGGAAGCTATGAATCGTAAGAAATTGTTAAGCTTTTTGTTAACTGTTGTATTAGGATCCATGTCAGTGCTGCCTGTTGCAGCAGCAACTACACAGGAGAAAATCCAGAACGCGGAAAGTGAAAAAAACCGGACGGAAAGTGATCTGAATGATACACAAAGCAGAATTCAGTCTCTGGAGGCTAAAAAAGGAGAATCGGAGGCTTACCTGGAGGAGCTGAATGTTCAGCTTGCGGATTTGAAAGACAGTCTGGCGGAACTTCAGAAACAATCTGAGGACAAGCAGTCTGAATTAAAAGAAGTTCAGGCACAGCTGAAAGAAGCAAAAGAAAAAGAAGAAGAGCAGTATAATGATATGCGGCTTCGGATACAATATATGTATGAGCAGTCCAATTCAGGGTATCTTGAAATTCTGTTTGAGTCCGGAAGTTTTTCAGAATTTCTGAACAGAGCCGGCAATATTTCGCAGATTACTCAGTATGACCGGGATATGTTGGAAGAGTATCAGGAAACGAAACGTACGATTGCACAGCATGAAGAAACTGTAAAGGAAGAAAAGGCGGAAATAGAGCAGCTCAGACAGGAAAGTGCAGATAAACAAGCACAGGTGGAAGAGCTGGTTCAGGTTACATATAATCAAATCGGAGAATATACAGCTGACCTGCAGGATGCAGAATCTGAGGAAGCTGCTCTGCTGAACAGAATCAGTGAACAGGAAAATGAGATTAACGCTCTGTTAAAACAGGCGAAAGATGAAGAGGCTGCAGCGAAGAAAGCGGCTGAAGAAGAAGCTGCCAGAAAGGCGGCCGAAGAGAAAGCTGCACAGGAAGCAGCGCGTGCTGAAGCGGAAGCGCAGGAAACGGAAGAAAGCAGCGAGGCGGTACAGGAACCGGAAGCGACACCGGAAACAGAGACTGAACCGGAAGAAATAGAGGAAGAAACGGCGGCTGAAGAAGCGGAAGACTCTGAGCCGGAAGTAAGTGAACCGGAGGAAGAAGCTGAACCGGAGGAAGAGGCGGAAGAAGAGACGGAAGAAGAGACAAGCAGTTCCTCTTCTGGTACATATCTTGGTAATTTCCGTCTGACAGCATACTGCAGTTGCAGCAAGTGCTGTGGTCAGTGGTCAGGAGGAGCAACAGCCAGCGGTACAACACCTACTCCGGGAAGAACAGTTGCCATGGGAGGAATTCCCTTTGGAACCAAGCTGTTGATCAATGGTCAGGTATATACAGTGGAAGATCGGGGTACTGCATACGGTCATGTGGACATTTTTATGGGAAGCCACAGCGACGCACTGAATTTCGGAATGCAGTATGCAGATGTTTATATTGTAGGATAAGCAGGAAAAGGAATATCTCAAGGCATCTTTATACATGCCTTGAGATATTTTTCTTTTGAACGGATAAAAAATGAAAAAAATAAAAAAACACTTGATTTTGAATAAAACGGATGCTATAATAAGAAAGCTGATTGACGAAGCGTGGCTCAGCTTGGTAGAGCGCTGCGTTCGGGACGCAGAGGTCGCAGGTTCAAATCCTGTCGCTTCGATTATAAAAAGGCGGAGCACCAGTCTGATTGAAAGACTGGTGCTTTTTTATGCGGTGTGCCTGGTAGCGAGAAGAATGTAACTGAAGGCAAGGGACCATCATGAGGGGAAATCTGAAGGAGGAAACTCATAGGGCTGGGAATGGACAGCCATTATTCGGCAGCAATAGCCTATGACTGCAATGAATACTGGTTCAGTGCCGGAAACAAGGCGGTCAACTGGGCATTAAGCAAGGAAAGGGTATTCTGTATGCTTTTCCATTGACGTAAGATTGCTGATTTGGTATACTAAAGCCGATAATATGGAACCACTGAACCAGCAGCGAAAAGGAGCGGATTATGTTATTGACGAGGGAAAGTGACTATGCGATCCGAATTGTGAGGGCATTAAAAGACGGTGGAAAAATCAGAGCGCGTGATATCTGCGAATGTGAAGAGATTCCGGAAGCATTTGCATATAAAATATTGAAAAAACTGGAAAAAGCCGAGATTATACATGTATCACGAGGAACACGGGGCGGCTGCACGCTGGTAAGAAATATGGGAGAATTAACATTGTACGATGTTATTCTTGCTATTGAGCCTGAATTTTCAATTACCCATTGTATGCGAGAAGGAT
This sequence comes from Ruminococcus sp., assembly GCA_050944415.1. Lineage (GTDB taxonomy): Bacteria > Bacillota > Clostridia > Lachnospirales > Lachnospiraceae > Ruminococcus_G. The sequence continues at coordinate 11,343 of JBMNRA010000020.1, read as the reverse complement.
GCAGCCGTAATACGAAGGATGCGCCGTGTGCCATACATGAGGAATTGCAGAGAATACAGAATATGCTGGAAGATGAGCTGAAATCTAAAAGTTTTAAAGAGATTTTGGATAGAGAAACCGGGCATTAAAAGAGAAAGATGCTGCTGTATGCAGCATCTTTTATTTAGGAGAGAATAATGAGAATACATGGATTTCAAAAGCTTACATTATTAGATTATCCGGAAAAAGTTGCCTGTACCCTGTTTACCGGCGGATGTAATTTCCGCTGTCCTTTCTGTCAGAATGCAGGCCTGGTATTATCCCCGGACAAAGAACCGGTGATTGAACAGGAAGAAATTTTTTCTGTTCTGAAAAAAAGGCAGGGGATTTTGGACGGTGTCTGTGTGACCGGAGGTGAACCGACACTTAATGATGATCTTGGCGCTTTTCTTGGAGAAATAAAAAAGCTGGATTATAACGTAAAACTGGATACTAACGGATATCGTCCGGAGGTTTTAAAAGAACTTTATCAGGAAGGTCTGATCGATTACGTAGCGATGGATATAAAAAACTGTCCGGATAAATATGCGGAAACAGCTGGTCTGAAAACTGTTGATTTGGAAAAAATCAGGGAATCTGTGGATTTTCTGATCAACAGTTCTCTGGAGTATGAGTTTCGCACGACTGTGTGCCGGGAACTCCATCAAAAGGCAGACCTTTCAGCTATTGGGAAATGGCTGAAAGGGAGCAGGCGCTATTACCTCCAGGCTTACCGCAGCTCTGCCAATGTAATCCGACCGGTGTTTTCCTGCTATACCAAAGAACAGATGTACCAGTTTCGAAATATGCTGCGCAAAGATATTCCCGATACAAACGTGCGGGGAATGGATTGAGTGGGTATTCAGTTTAAAAAGCGGTACCAGTAGCCGAAAGAAGAGGAAATATCCGCAGGAAATTTTATGGCGCGAAAATAGGGGAAGCCATACATTTCGGCCATGAATTTTTCTTTTGGATGATAGGTACCCGGTACGCCCAGAATACATTTTTCATTTTCTGATGTTTTTCCCAGAATAATGTGGTGGTGTCTGGAAAAAGAACAGGCGATAAAAGGGTTGCTGCCGATCATCCACCGTTCTTTCCGGAGGGCGGCGAAGTCCTGTATGCTCAGTTTTACACACTGAGACAGAAATCCATCGGTAAATGGCTGGAATGCTTCATGATGTTTCAGTAATTGTTCCCAGCGGCGGCTGTCTGTATCTGAGGACTCCGGTGTGTCTTCGCGGATTTCGGTTTCTGATTTTTCAGGATTCTTTATTTCTTCGGCCTCCAGGACTGGCTCCTCCGGTTCGGAAGAGGACGGTTTCTGACCGGCTTTGACAAAATCTTTGACAATTATGGGAAGATCATCCCATGCGCTGGCATAACATACGGTGCCGCTGCAGAGAATAATGATTCCTCTCAGATCAGAGAAAGAAACGGAAGTCTGATTCAGATTGTTGCTGGCGGTTTTTATGCAGCATCCGGCAGAACCGTTTCCGCTGCGGACAGATCCGAGAAAAATGCCGGAAAGTTGATTTTCTGTTCTTGTGAAGCCGTAAATATCAATGGGGAGATTGGCGGAAAGAGCAGTATCTTTTATATATATTTCCAGTTTGCATATGTTGTTCCGGGATTCTGCTTTTAAAAATCCCCGATTTTGGGTTTTCTGTCCGTTTTTATATTCGTATAAGTAGGAAATAAAGCGACGATAATCAGACATAAATAAATTCCTGCAAAAAGTGTCTTCTGAAAAGTTTATGTGACTTTTTTGAAAATTAGCACTGAGGAGAGGGAGGTATTATGGATATACATGAAAAGTACATGAAAGAAGCTCTGCGTCAGGCAAAAAAGGCGTATCATCTCCTGGAAGTTCCTATCGGATGTGTTATTGTATATGAAGATAAAATTATAGCCAGGGGATATAATCGAAGAAATACAGACAAAAACACAACTTCCCATGCAGAGATGAATGCAATCAGGAAAGCCAGCAGAAAACTGGGTGACTGGAGACTGGAAGGCTGTACTATGTATGTGACTTTGGAACCATGCCAGATGTGTGCGGGGGCAATTGTGCAGGCGAGAATTGACCGTGTGGTAATAGGCTGTATGAATCCGAAAGCAGGCTGTGCCGGCTCGATACTGAATCTTCTGGAAATGCAGGAATTTAATCACCAGGTTGAGGTGATAAGAAATGTAATGCAGCCGGAATGCAGTAAAATGTTGTCTGATTTCTTCAGAGAATTAAGGGAACGGAAAAAACTGGAAAGAAACCGGGTTGACGAAAAGAGCGGATCATAATATAATGAATGGCGTGATAAATCAGATATGGGGAGACGTATCGAAGTGGTCATAACGAGCTTGACTCGAAATCAAGTTGTCGGGTAACCGGCACGTGGGTTCGAATCCCACCGTCTCCGTTTTCAGGTTCCGGAGAAGTCCGGAACTTTTTTTGCCCATCAGCCGGAGCGTGTTCCTCCGGGAAAATTGTATGTGTGAACCGAGACACCTCCGATACGGGCAGAACCGCACTCCTCCCGGAACTGACGGACATAATCATTATATCACCGGAAAAAATAAATGCAAGAGAGTACGTACAAACGGAAAGGGTAAGACGTATAATAGAACAAACCATATCATTGATGAGAAAAGATGGAACAGTTATTAGAATATATAAAACCGGAATTGCTTATTGTGGCTGTAGTGCTGTACTTTCTGGGAAGTGCGATGAAAAAAGCTGCGGTTATCAAAGATAAGTATATTCCTCTGCTGCTTGGGCTGGCGGGTATTATCATATGTTCTGCATATGTTTTCGCAGTGTGTGACTGTAACAGCGGAAGTAATATTGCGATGGCAGTATTTACAGCAGTGACTCAGGGTATACTGGTAGCAGGGCTGAGCACCTATGTGAATCAGCTGTCAAAACAGATTCGAAAAGAAGAATAGAAAAGTATTTTATTTTTTTCCGTGCGCCGCCCTTTGAACACTTTCCACAGACGTTACCTTTACAGTTAACTCGGTCCAGGCACCCTCACGGCACACAGAAGGTTCTGTTTAGTGCTGCTTCATTCCTGACCTGACACGGTTCACAGATTTCTGTTGCGTAAGACCCAAACGTCATCGCCACTTATAAAGGGCAGCTCTGCAGAAGAATGCCCGCAGTTTGGCATCACCCCTGCTGTAGCGGATTGCAGGTACAGGGCACCGCTAACTCCCCGGCTGCACGGACTTTAAGTATAGCTTGTTTTCGCGAAAAAGTCAATAGATGGAAAAGTTCTTTGTGTGGACAGTACCTGAAAAATAATATATAATGTCTGTATTAAAACAATATTAAGGATGGGGTGAATAATAATGATACGCATCGGATTATTAACCAGCGGCGGGGACTGCCAGGCATTAAATGCAACCATGAGAGGTGTGGTAAAAGGTCTGGCTGCCAACGTAGACAAACTGGAAGTATATGGATTTATGAATGGTTACAAAGGTTTGATCTACGGCGATTACCGTCTTCTTACAGCTCAGGATTTTTCTGGTATTCTGACAAAAGGCGGTACGATTATCGGAACTTCACGGCAGCCCTTTAAGTTGATGAGAGAACCGGATAAAAACGGTTTGAATAAAGTGGAAGCGATGAAGCAGACATATTATAAACTGAGACTGGACTGCCTGGTAATTCTGGGCGGAAATGGAACGCAGAAAACGGCAAACCTTTTGAGAGAAGAGGGGTTGAATATTCTTCATCTGCCTAAAACCATTGATAATGATATCTGGGGAACAGATATGACCTTCGGATTTTACAGTGCGGTAAATATTGCCACGGAAGCTATTGACTGTATTCATACCACAGCTGCTTCCCACAATCGTGTTTTTATCGTAGAGATTATGGGACATAAGGTCGGATGGCTGCCTTTGTATGCGGGAATTGCGGGAGGTGCTGATATTATTCTGATTCCGGAGATTCCTTATGATATTAATAAAGTTATAGAAGCCATTCAGGCCAGATCCAAAGCAGGCAAAGGATTTACCATACTGGCAGTGGCAGAGGGGGCTATTTCCAAGGAGGATGCTGCTCTCAGCAAGAAAGAATACAAGAAAAAGATGGAAGAACGTCCTCATCCATCCGTTTCATATGAACTGGCTGCTGAGATCCAGAGGCTGACGGGACTGGAAATCAGAATTACAGTGCCAGGTCATACCCAGAGGGGAGGAAGTCCCTGTCCCTATGACCGGGTTCTTTCCACGAGACTGGGATCGGCCTGTGCGCAGATGATCATGGATGAAAAATATGGCTATATGGTAGCTATTGTTAATGGAAAGATTAAAAAGGTTCCATTGGAAGAAAGCGCGGGAAAACTGAAGACGGTGCCGCCGGACTGCCAGGAGGTTCAGGAAGCAAAACGCATCGGCATCAGTTTCGGAGATTAAGAGAAAGAGGCATTTTAAATGGGTTATACAGCGCTGTACCGAAAGTTCCGGCCTGATACCTTTGAGGATGTAAAAGGTCAGGAGCATATTGTGACAACGTTAAAAAATCAGATTAAAGCTGACAGGATCGGCCACGCGTACCTTTTTTGCGGTACGCGTGGAACCGGGAAAACAACCGTTGCAAAGATTTTTGCAAAGACAGTAAATTGTGAACACCCTGTAGACGGGAATCCCTGCAACAGCTGTGCCGCATGCAGAAGTATTCAGGATGGAACTTCCATGAATGTGATTGAAATTGATGCGGCATCCAACAATGGCGTGGATAATATCAGAGAGATCAGAGAGGAAGTGGCATACAGGCCCACTCAGGGAAAGTATAAGGTGTATATTATTGACGAGGTTCATATGTTGTCAACGGGTGCATTTAACGCATTGTTGAAAACATTGGAAGAACCTCCTTCTTATGTAATATTTATACTGGCGACAACGGAAGCTCACAAGATTCCCATAACTATTCTTTCCAGGTGTCAGCGGTATGATTTCAGGAGGATTACCATTGACACAATTTCAGACCGTCTGAGAGAATTGATGAAAAAAGAGAATATTCAAGCAGAAGAAAAAGCGATCCGCTATATTGCGAAATCGGCAGACGGATCTTTAAGAGATGCCCTCAGCCTTCTGGATCAGTGCATTGCATTTTATCTGGGACAGACTCTGACGTATGAAAATGTACTGGATGTGCTGGGGACGGTAGATACAGAAATTTTCAGCCAGATGCTGCGTCAGGTGATAGGCGGGAATGTGGCTGCAGTTATTCATCTTCTGGAAGAACTGGTGCTTCAGGGCAAGGAAATGGGGCAGTTTGTAACGGATTTTACCTGGTATATGAGAAATCTGCTTCTGATAAAGTCTTCTCCTGATTCTGGAGAGCTTCTGGATCTGTCCCGGGAAAATATGAAGATTTTGATGGAAGAGAGCGAAATGATAGAAACGGAAACATTGATGAGGTATATCCGTATTTTTTCAGATCTTTCCAATCAGTTAAGATATGCTTCACAAAAACGTGTACTGGTAGAGATTGCGCTGATAAAACTGTGCAGACCTTCCATGGAAACCAATCTGGATTCTGTACTGGATCGAATCAGAATACTGGAGGAACGAATGGAGGAAGGCGTACCGGCGCCTGCCCGGGAAGTATCCGTGCAGAAAACGCCGGCTGTTTCTGTGGAAAAGCCAAAACCGCTGAAAGCGGCCCCGGAAGACCTGCAGAGGGTAAAAAAAGAGTGGAAAATAATAGTGGGACAGACGGATGGGATGTTTCGCAGTTTCCTTCAGGGAGCTGTGCCCAAATACGACGGTTCAACAGACCAGGCCAGACTATATGTGGAATTTTCTAATAATCTGGCGGAACATTATCTGGGGAATCAGGAGGCAAAAAGGCAGCTGGAGGAGATTATTGAGAATCAGATCGGCAAGTATGTGGAAGTTGAATTTGTACTGGCTGATTCACAGAATTCTGGGGGCTTGGCAGAAATATCAATTGATGATATATTAAAAGACAAGATTCAAATGGATATTGACATTGAAGCTTAAAATTTCAGGAGGTTAGGAAAATGGCAAAGCGTGGAGGATTTCCGGGTGGAATGGGTATGCCTGGAAACATGAATAATCTGATGAAGCAGGCGCAGAAAATGCAAAAGCAGATGGAGGAAAGCCAGAAAGCGCTGGAGGAAAAGGAATATACGGCCTCAGCAGGCGGAGGCGCGGTGGAAATTACTGTTTCCGGGAAAAAAGAAGTAGTGAAAGTGAAACTTGCGGAAGAAGCAGTGGATCCGGACGATGTGGAAATGCTGGAGGATATGATTATGGCGGCTGCCAATGAAGCACTGAGAAAAATGGAAGAAGATACAGCGGCTGTGATGTCCAAGCTGACAGGCGGCCTGGGCGGAGGCTTTCCCTTCTGATTATGGAATATTACAGTGGACATATTAACCATTTAATTGAACAGCTGTCCCGTTTACCGGGAATTGGTGCAAAGTCAGCAGGAAGGCTGGCTTTTCATATTATGAATATGCCGAAAGAGCAGGTGGAACAGCTGGCATCGGCGATTACAGATGCCAGAGATAACGTCTGCTATTGTAAGGAATGTTTTACGCTGACGGATGAAGAAACCTGTCCGATCTGCCGCAATCCGAAACGGAATCATAAAGAGATTATGGTTGTGGAAAATTCCAGAGATCTGGCCGCCTATGAGAAAACCGGAAAGTATGAGGGAGTTTATCATGTGCTGCACGGCGCTATCTCGCCGATGCTGGGGATCGGTCCTAATGATATCAAATTGAAAGAACTGATGCACCGGCTCCAGGGGGATGTGGAAGAGGTGATCATAGCTACCAATTCCAGCCTGGAAGGAGAAACCACAGCTATGTATATCAGTAAACTGATAAAACCCACGGGCATTAAAGTGAGCAGAATTGCCAGCGGCGTGCCGGTGGGAGGGGATCTGGAATACATCGATGAGGTAACTTTGCTCCGTGCTCTGGAGGGAAGAACTCAGTTGTAGGAAGAATCGATGGCGCTTAAAATTCCCTGAGCGATGGAATTGGCCATTTCGATTACGGTGGACAGCCGTGTTGTCTGCAGCAGAAAATGTTCAAAGGTACCGGATACATTGATGATACCTGTGATAAAAATATCTCCTACATGGGGGAGATCTTTGTTTACTCCCAGACCAGGGCGCAGAGATCCCACGCCCAAAGTGATAAAGCCAATATGTTTTTTGGAACCTAACGAGGCATCTATTGCTACAATAAGAGCAAGAGGATGTCTCGTTTTTATCTGCTCGGTAGTTTCTTCCAGGTTAAGTGCGTGTACCGGGTCCTTCAGTGTTCCGTAAACGTGAATATGGGGCCAGCTGTATTGGGAAAGCAGATGTCCGACCAGCGGGCCCAGGCTGTCTCCTGTGATGCGGTCGCTGCCGATGCATAAAAATACCAGTTCCTTCCACTCGGATTTAATGTGGGCAACAGCGTCTTTTAACAGATATGACAGTTCGCTGCTGGCGGAATATTTTTTGCTGTTGATATAAAACACAGTTGGAAGTTTGGAATTAAACATGGCAGATTTGTCCTTTCTTGTTTCATATTTATAGAATATTCAAATTCATCCGGAATCATACATGGTGACTGTAAAAAAACCGTATGCGAAATGTGTCGCAAACTTTCCGGGGATTCAATCCTGAAAATGATAAAATTTGCAGTTTTCCCGTGATATTGTTTACCCCGAAGGGGTGATTAATTATGATCGAGATTATTTATAACGAGATGAATCAGGGGAGTACAACGGAGAACGGAAAAGTTAATCTGCCTAACAATATACGTCAGATTGGGGAAAGCAGATCCAATCTGAAAATTTATCTTGAGGACTATGCATATACCTATCTGAAAAGACTTTCGGCTTCAGATCCTGAGAAAGGGCGCGCGGCTGTTTTGCTGGGAGAGATAAAATGGGAAGAGCCGGTGTCCTACATTTTTGTTAAAAGCGCACTTGAAGTAGAGTGTGCTGAGCTGGCTCAGGAACATATGGATTTTAAAGACGCCCAATGGGATCAGGTACACAAAGATATGGAAAAGTATTTTCCGGATCAGGAAATTATAGGATGGAGTCTTTCTCTGCCTGGATTTGATATGGAAATTACAGATGTGATACTGAAAACTCATCTGAATCATTTTGCCGGAAATCAGAAGATTTTATTTGCCATGGAGCCTGTGGAAAGGGATGAGGCTTTCTTTGTTTTCGAGAACGGCAAACTGAAAAGACAGAACGGATACTATATTTATTATGAAAAAAACGAACCGATGCAGGCATATATGATTGATAGGAACGGGAATGCATCCATAGAAAACAAAGAGAATGTAACGGATCGGGCGGTGGTTGATTTCCGGAAAATTGTGGCGGGGAAAAAGGAGAAAGGGAAAAAGAACAAAGGAAACAAAACATATGTTACAGGAGTTTGTGCAGCAGCAGCCCTGCTTGTGGTCGGCTTTACATTTCTGAACCAGAGAAAGAATGAAAATGAAGCAGTGGAACAGACTGCTCAGAATGATATTCTGGAAATGGATGATAATGGAGCGGAAGGAGAAAGCATGCAGGAGGAAGCACAGCCTTCCAAACAGCCTTCCGGAGCGAAGGAAGATTTTTCCGCTGAAATTACGGAGGAGCCTTCTGAAGTTTCAGATGAGGAAGCGGACGGAGAGACGCCTATGGATGAAGAAAATGAGACGGCCGCTGAGAACCAAAGTGCGGAAGACAGTACGGCTGCCGAACCGACCCCGGAGGAGAATCAGGAGACAACGACCGGATCCTATGAAAGATACGTAGTAAAAAAAGGGGATACGCTTACTAAGATAAGTGAGATGTATTATGGAGGAATTCAGGAGGTGCAGGAGATATGTGAAATCAACAACCTTACTTCGGAAGATTTAATTTATGCCGGACAAATTATTTTACTACCGTAAAAGAGTGTGCTATAATCTAAAAAGTAACGGAAAACACAAGATAAAGGGAAAAAGTAACATGGGAGTATTGAAAAACAAGCTGAAAAAAATGCTGCAGCGCATAAAACGGGGGAGAAAGAAAAAAGAAATTCCGGCGGACAGCAACGAAATGGCGTCCTATAAGAGGAGACTGATGAGGCATCGGAAGCGGCTGCTGATTCGAATAGCGATTATAGCTGTCATTGTAGTTGCTGCTGCGCTGATTGTAAAAACTGTGATAGAACGTTGGAAATTTAATGATTATAAAGTGCTGTCCTCCAGTACTCAGGAGGATACTATGTCTTCCAGCTATGTGCAGATGGGGAATTATCTCCTGAAATTTACTGGTGAAAGCGCATCTTTGTTGAGCGAGAGTGGAAAAAGTCTCTGGAATCAAAGTTATGAAATGACAAATCCTGTGGCGGATGTCTGCGATTCCACTGCTGTGGTGTATGATGAAGACGGCACAGATATGGTGGTAATGAACGAGAGCGGAAAAATCGGACAGATCAGTACAGATATGCCTATCCTGAAAGCCAGAGTAGCGTCTCAGGGAGTGGTTGCGGCTATTCTGGAAGGCGGAGAAGATACCTGGATCAATTTTTATTCAACTACAGGTGAACAGATTGCCACGGGCAGAACGCGGGTGGACAGTCCGGGATATCCTGTGGATCTGGCAGTGTCGCCGGACGGTCTGCTGATCATGGTTTCTTATCTGTATATTGAAGACAATAAAACTACCAGCTACGTGGCATTTTACAATTTTGGCAATACGGGCCAGAATCAGATGGATAATATTGTTAGCGGATATACCTATGAAGGCATCGTGACGCCCCAGGTACAGTATCTGGCAGAAGGAAAATCGGTAGCCTTTCGAGATGACGGATTTGTCATATATACGGGAAGACAGATTCCGGAAGTAAGCTGTGAGGTTATTGTTGAACAGGAAATTATCAGTACTTTCTATAATGAAAACTATGTCGGAATGGTTTTCCAAAGCGGCGAGGATGATGGAAAATATACGCTGGTACTGTATGACACAGACGGGAATCTTGTTTTTGAAGAAAATTTTGGCATAGAGTATTCGTCCATTAAAATCAGCGGAAATCAGATTGTTATGAATAATGATACCCAGATGTGTATTTTCAGTCTGAAGGGGCATGAAAAGTTCAACGGCAATCTGGATGAAGGCAGGATCCATGATGTGTTTAAAATAGCAGGCAATCGCTATCAGGTGGTTGTGGACAGCGGAATAAAGACAATAAAGTTATCTTGATCTGACAGAGGAGCGAATTATGAACTGGTTATTTTGGGTGCTGTTAATATTTACGGTATTGTCAGTAATCCGAGGGGGCCGGAAGGGATTTGTGAGAACGGCAGTATCAATGGTTTCGTTGATACTGGTTATGGTGGTAGCAGCCTGGCTGAATCCATACGTGGGAAGATTCTTAAGGGAAAGCACACCTGTCTATCAGTTTGTGGAAGAAAGATGTGAGGCGCTTGTCTCCGGGGGAGATGAAGCAGAGGATCGTCCCGTGGATGAAGATGAAGCGGATCAGGAACTGCCGTTGAATCAGCAAATTGAGTTTATTGAAAATATGCCTTTGCCGCAGTCCGTAAAAGATGCTCTGCTGGAAAATAACAATTCAGAGATTTACAATATTCTCGGAGTAGAGCGTTTTGGTGATTATATTGCTGGCTATATTGCTTACTATATTACTAATGGTATTGGATATATCCTTTCGTTTGTTTTAGCTATTATCATAATAAAAGTGATTTTGTATGCAGTTGATATCCTTACAGAACTTCCGGGGATCAGTTTTATCAACGCCGTTGGCGGAATGATTCTGGGAGTGGTACAGGCGGTGTTGTGGATATGGATTTTCTTTATTATAGCTACGGTGCTGTGTAATACACCGGCAGGGCAGGCGGTCATGGACCAGATCAGCGGTAACGAACTGTTAAAAATTCTGTATGACAGGAACCTTCTCATGAATGTTATTTTGGATGTGATTCAGGGATGAAGAGAAAAGTAAAAGCGATATATTTGTCAGATGATGTAAAAAAAGATTGACATAAAAATGAAGAGATGGTATCATAAAAGTCCACCGAGGGGTCGGTGGGCTTTTATATTAAGAATGCAAAACTCGAAAGTAAAAAAAACTGAAAAAACATGTTGACAAAAAGAAAAGAGTGTGCTATTCTATTATAGCTGTCGCGGATGAGAGAAAACGGATGCGGCAGGGAAGAACATTGATAACTGAACAGTAAAACACAATCCTCGAAAATTCGAACAGAGAAGAAATTCGAGACGAATAGTCGAAACCAACAGTAAGAGGGATAAGATAGCCAAAGGTTGTCTTGGACC
>JBMNRA010000019.1:0-41017 GCA_050944415.1 Ruminococcus sp. | reverse complement strand
AAAATCTTGGGGTAAAAGAAAGGCCCGGGCTTGTAGTGCTTCGCAGAACCAGAATGCCGGCAGTGCTGGTGGAAGCAGGATTTATCAACAGTGACGCAGATAATGAATTATTTGACGAAAAATTCCAGGATATAGCCCAGGCCATTGCCGGCGGCATCATGGGAACACTGGATCAGGAGAGCGCAGCGGAAACGCCGGCTTATTACCGGGTGCAGGTGGGAGCTTACCGACAGCTGGGAAACGCCGTTACCATGGAGCAGAAACTGCGAAGAGACGGATACAGTACAATAATCACAACGTAATATGGAGTGAAAAACAGTGATCAATGAAAAATTTCTGAAATTGTTTTCTGATCTTATATTTGTAGAGCATAAAGAGCAGAAAGCGGATATTATCATGATACCCGGCAGCGGATATCCTCAGATGGCAGAAAAGGCGGCAGAACTTTACAAAAGGGGCTGTGCTCCTTTTGTACTGCCCTCAGGGAAATACGGTAAACTGCTGGGAAAGTTTGAAGGCGTAATGGATAAGAAAGAAAAATATAGCGGAACCTATGAGACGGAATGGGAATTTCTGGCAGATGTTCTGAAGAAAAACGGGGTGCCCGGGGAGGCGGTTTTGCGGGAGGACAAGGCTACGTACACTTATGAAAATGCTCTCTGCTCAGCCAGGGCTGTGAAAGAGAGAAATCTTACCGTAAGAAAGGGGATTGTCTGCTGTAAGGCCTTTCATGCCAGAAGATGTCAGCTGTATTATCAGCTGGCGTTTCCTGAGGCGGAAATTGTCATATGTCCGGCAGATACGGGAATTAACCGAAGAAACTGGTATCAGACGGAAGATGGAATCCGTCTGGTTCTGGGGGAAGTTGAGCGCTGCGGCGGACAGTTTCATGATATTATGAATGAAATCAGAAAAAAATATGTTTTAGGGGTGTCGAAAAAAGAGGAGTTATGATATAATTACTTCCGGAATCATGAGTGGAGAAATCACTTGTAATAGATGGGAGTTTTTTTATGAAAAGTTTTGACAGAGACAGCGGACACGTAAGTCACAGATTTTGGAAAACAATAAGCCTTGTTCTTGTGCTGGCCATGGTTTTTACTGCGGTGACCGTACAGTGGCCTGCGGCAGCGCAGGCTCAGGGCAGTTCAGTATATCTGGACGGATCGGCAGGCAGTGACGCTGCTGATGGCGCCAGCCCGTCCAGTGCCGTGCAGTCTTTCGGAAGAGCGAAGGAGCTGGCAGGCAGTTCCGGAGAGATCCTGGTCTGCGGAACCGTATACGTATCAGGGGATACTGCCTGGTCGTTGCCGGGAGGAGTATCCTTGAAAAGAGCGCCGGGATTTTCCGGAGCTATTGTAAACATATCCGGTACGCTGACCTTGAACAATATTTCTCTTGGAGCGGGAGATATAAGCGGCAGCGGTTCAATTGCCGGTGAGGAAAAGAAGGAGCCGGAGGTAACGGCGGAGCCGACGAAGGAACCGGAAGCAACGGCGGAACCGACGAAAGAACCGGAAGCAACGGCAGAGCCGACGAAGGAACCGGAAGCAACGGCGGAACCGACAAAGGAACCGGAGGCAACGGCGGAACCGACGAAGGAGCCGGAAGCAACGGCAGAGCCGACAAAGGAACCGGAAGCAACGGCGGAACCGACAAAGGAACCGGAGGTAACGGCGGAACCGACAAAGGAACCGGAGGTAACGGCAGAGCCGACGAAGGAGCCGGAAGCAACGGCGGAACCGACAAAGGAACCGGAGGTAACGGCAGAGCCGACGAAGGAGCCGGAAGCAACGGCAGAACCGACGAAGGAGCCGGAAGCAACGGCAGAACCGACAAAGGAGCCGGAAGCAACGGCGGAACCGACAAAGGAACCGGAGGCAACGGCAGAGCCGACGAAAGAGCCGGAGAAGGAATCTCCTTACAGTCTGCTGGAAAATCTGAAGGTGGCAGTGGGCAACGATGAAGATGTACAGGCTGTTCTGGACGCTTATCGCTGGTATGAAGGCTGCACGGAAGATGAAAAGACTATGGTTCCCCAGGAGCTGGTTATCCGTCTGAAAAAGGTACAGAGCGCATGTAAGATATATAATCATACAAGCAACGGCGTCACTGTGTCAGGTGATATTCCGTGGTATGTACAGTTCCGCGTGACGGAAGGAGGCCAGGGAGCCAACTTTGATCTGGGAGAGCTGCTTGGATCTTATGAGATGAATCTCTGGAATCTGCTGGAGGATGCTCCCTATGATCTGAACGGGACGGCAGTAACGGTAACGGTGCCCGTATCCAATGCCCAGGCGTATGAAAAAATTTCAGTTATACATTATCTGGATGATGGATCTTATGAGATTCTCACTCCGAAGATTCTGGACGGAGCCATTCGTTTTACAACGACTTCTTTCAGTCCGTACAGTATCGCTGGAAGTATCGCCGGAAGTACGGTTCTTGTGGGACCGGGGGATGCCGTGTATAATCATCAGAGCCAGGGACAGAGCAGTGCCGGGTCTGCAGGAACTTCTCAGACCAGTTCATCAGGAAGCGCTTCATCGGGAAGCAGTACATCATCATCTTCAGGAAGTTCATCTGTGGTAAGCGCCCAGAGTTCCGGAAGAAACAGCGGAAGCACCACCCGTTCGGGAAGTTCATCGAATTCCTCGGGATCAGTTTTCAGAACAGCTTCTTCCGTAAGAACGGGAGACAGCAGCAGTATTATGTCTTATCTTGTGGTTGTTGCTGTGGCGGCTGTGCTGATTGTCATTCTGATTGTGGTGGGACGGATTTCAGCCCGGAAAAATAATAAGAAAAAATAAAAAGTGTGATAGAACGAACAACCCTTCCATATAGTATCATATGGGAGGGTTTTTTATGTTAAAATCAGAAACGGCAAAAAACAGACTGATAACTGTACTGAAATCACTGGCAGCTGCCTATGTGGTGACAGTGGTGCTGCTGCTTTTGCTGGCGCTCCTTCTGTTAAAGATGGAGCTGGATGAAAAAGCGGTTACCATCGGCATTGCGGTCACTTACATAATTTCCTGTTTTGCCGGAGGATTTCTGGCGGGGAAAAAGATAAAAGAGAAGAAATTTCTCTGGGGGCTGACAGTAGGGGCAGGATATTTTCTGCTTCTTCTGGGAATTTCTGCTGTTCTAGAGCCTGGAGCCATGGCAGCGGCAGCCTATATCGTTTCGGCAGCGGCGCTCTGTGCGGGCGGCGGAACACTGGGCGGGATGCTTTCGTGATATAGTTACTATTCATAGTCGCAGAAACAGGCAAAAAAGGGCTTTAAAAAGTGAGAAGTTTATGCTATAATGTGGCATAGCAAAAAATAGAGGAGGAAATATGATGAAGCATATTAAAACTTTAAATTCTAAAGGCCTTCAGAATACAGTAAAAAGCGGCGGATGCGGAGAATGCCAGACATCCTGCCAGTCAGCCTGTAAAACATCCTGCACTGTGGGAAATCAGAGCTGCGAGAACGGAAAATAATACCTGGAAAGGTAGCTGTTACGAAATGTGATAAGCAGCGGTTTTGCCGCTGCTTATTCTTTGGCGAAAAAACGAAGGGAGAAAATCAGTGATTTATCAGTACAGAAATAATGGCTATAATATTGTTCTGGATATTAACAGCGGCTCTGTACATGTGGTGGATGATCTTGTCTATGATGTGCTGGACATGCTGAATCAGGGGAAAAATACGGAAGAGATAATGGAGAAACTCGGCTCAGAGTATGACCCGGATCAGGTGGCGGAAGCACTTTCGGAATGCAGAGAATTAAAAAAACAGGGAATGCTGTTTACAGAGGATATCTATAAAGGGGCGATACAGCAGTTTCAGAAAAGGGAAACGGTGGTAAAAGCTCTTTGTCTACATATTGCCCATGACTGCAATCTGGCATGCCGTTACTGTTTTGCCGGTGAAGGTGAATACCATGGCCGCCGGGCGCTGATGTCATTTGAGGTTGGAAAAAAGGCGCTGGACTTTCTGATTGCACATTCCGGCAACAGGAGAAATCTTGAGGTGGATTTCTTCGGCGGAGAGCCTCTTATGAACTGGCAGGTGGTAAAGGATCTGGTAGCCTACGGACGCAGTCAGGAAAGTATCCATGATAAAAAATTCCGCTTTACGCTTACCACTAACGGTGTGCTTCTCAATGATGAGGTGATGGAATTTGCCAACAGAGAAATGGGCAATGTGGTGCTCAGCATTGACGGCAGGAAAGAAGTGCATGATTTCATGCGGCCTTTCCGCAGCGGAGCCGGCAGTTATGATCTGATCATACCGAAATTCCAGAAATTTGCGGAAAGCCGTCATCAGCAGAATTATTATGTCAGGGGAACATTTACCAGGTATAATCTGGATTTTGCGAAGGATGTCCTGCACCTGGCGGATCTGGGATTTCAGCAGATTTCCATGGAACCGGTTGTGGCCCTTCCCACGGAAGACTATGCCATAAGAATGGAAGATGTACCGGCCGTATGCGAGCAGTATGATATTCTGGCGGAAGAGATGATCAGGCGGGAAAGGGAAGGAAGAGGATTCAATTTCTTCCATTTTATGATTGATCTGTCAGGGGGCCCCTGTGTGTATAAGAGGCTTTCGGGCTGCGGATCCGGAACGGAATATCTGGCGGTGACGCCGTGGGGCGATCTGTATCCCTGCCATCAGTTTGTGGGAGAAGAGAAGTTTCTTCTGGGAAATGTGGATGATGGGATTGTCAGAACGGATATCTGTAATCAGTTTAAAAACTGTAATGTGTATGCGAAAGAAAAATGTCAGGAATGTTTTTCCAGATTCTACTGCAGCGGCGGCTGTGCTGCCAATTCTTATAATTTTACCGGCAGAATTGATGATGTTTACGAGATTGGCTGTCAGCTGCAGAGAAAAAGAGTTGAGTGCGCATTGATGATAAAAGCGGCTCTGGCAGAAGATTGATACAACGAAAGGATATGGGAAAATGAAGAAAAAGCAGGGTATTGTTGTTTTGGTTCTGACAGTTATCCTGGTAGTGCTTCTGGCGTTTACGTCGGCGGTAGGCTTTGGTCCTACGGGAACGGGAGCTGCCAGAAACATTAAGCTGGGTCTGGATCTGTCAGGCGGCGTCAGCATTACTTATCAGGCGGTGGATAACAAGCCGTCAGCGGAAGATATGTCTGATACTATCTACAAGCTTCAGCAGCGTGTGGAGAGCTACAGTGAAGAGGCGCAGGTTTACCAGGAAGGCGATAACAGAATCAATATAGAGATTCCGGGCGTTACAGATGCCAACGCCATACTGGAGGAACTTGGAAAACCAGGTTCACTGGAATTTACGGATTCCGAAGGCAATGTGGTGCTGGACGGAACGGATGTGGCAGAGGCGGAAGGCGGTGTTGCACGGGATAATACCGGGAATAATCAGTATGTGGTGTCTCTGCAGCTAACGGATGAAGGAACGAAGAAGTTTGCGGAAGCGACGGAAGCCAACCTGGGAAAGCAGATTGCCATCGTTTATGACGGAGAGACCATCAGCGCTCCGGTAGTACAGTCTGTCATCAGCGACGGACGGGCTCAGATTACCGGTATGAACAGCATAGAGGAAGCCAGAAATCTGGCGTCCACAATACGTATCGGTTCTCTGTCACTGGAGCTGGAAGAGGTTCGGTCCAATGTGGTAGGGGCGCAGCTGGGTGCGGACGCCATCAGAACCAGCCTGATTGCCGGAGCTATCGGCCTGGCGCTGGTTATGATCTTTATGATTGTGGTTTACGCCCTGCCCGGTGTTGTGGCAGCCGTTTCCCTACTGATTTATACGGGTCTGGAGCTGGTAATGCTCAATGCCTTTGACTTGACGCTGACTTTGCCGGGAATTGCCGGTATTGTCCTGTCCATCGGTATGGCGGTGGATGCCAACGTTATTATTTACGCCAGAATCCGTGAAGAGATTGCCGATGGCAGGAGCGTGAGAAATGCCATTAAAACGGGATTCCAGAAAGCGTTGTCCGCTATTCTGGACGGAAATATTACCACTCTGATTGCAGCGGCCGTACTGGGGGTTCTGGGAAGCGGAAGTGTCCGGGGATTTGCCATGACATTGGCTCTCGGTATTGTGCTCTCCATGTTTACGGCTCTTGTAATTTCACGGCTGATTATCAATGCACTCTACAGTATCGGGCTGCAGGATGAGAAGCTGTATGGCCGGGCCAAAAACAGGAAAACCATCGACTTTGTCGGAAAAAGAAAAATTTTCTTTACTCTTTCCATTATTCTGGTGCTGCTTGCTCCAGTGGGAATGGCCGCTTATTCCGCGACGGAAGGTCAGGCGCTGAATTACAGTCTGGAGTTTATCGGAGGAACATCCACCACCGTTACCTTCCCGGAAGAGATGACGCTGGAAGATCTGGATACGGAAGTCAGACCGGTGGTTGAGGAAGTGACGAAAGATGCCAATATTCAGTTCCAGCAGGTAGTGGGAAGTACACAGGTTGTTATCAAAACCAGAACGCTGAACATGACGGAGAGAGAAGAGTTCAACCAGAAAATGGAAGAATCCTTCGGTGTGGCTGAGGATGATATTTCCGCGGAAACCATTTCTTCCACTGTCAGCAAAGAGATGCAGAGGGACGCCATTCTGGCGGTTACCGTGGCTACCGTCTGTATGCTGCTGTATATCTGGCTGCGGTTTAAGGACATCCGCTTTGCTTCCAGCGGTGTGCTGGCGCTGATTCACGATGTTATGGTGGTACTGGCGTGCTACACTTTTGTACGGATATCTGTGGGAAATACATTTATTGCGTGTATGTTGACTATACTGGGTTATTCCATTAACGCCACCATCGTTATCTTTGACCGTATCCGTGAAAACATGCACGGAGTAAAAACGGTGGAGGAACTGAAGGAGCTGGTAAACGCCAGCATTACCCAGACGCTGACACGAAGCATCTATACTTCATTGACTACATTTATTACCATTGCGGTACTGTTTGTCATGGGAGTTTCTACGGTGCGTGAATTCGCACTGCCCATCATGGTGGGAATTGTTGCAGGCGCCTATTCATCGGTCTGCATTACAGGACCGCTGTGGTTTACAATGAAAAAACATTCAATGCTGAAAGAAAAAAATTAGGAAAAGGAGAAAGGGGATGCTGCATGACAGATGCGGTATCCTCTTTTGCAAATCGTATGGAAAAATGGGTAATTGCCGCCAAACGGGCGGATTTTCAGGAAATAGCAGATACCTTCGGCATTGATCCGGTGACTGCCCGGCTCATCCGAAACCGGGATGTGGTGGGCATGGATGAAATCCAAAAGTATCTTCACGGCGGACTCAGCCTGCTGCCTTCCCCCTGGTTGATGAAGGATATGGAAAAGGCAGTGGATATTCTGGAAGGTAAAATAAAGGAGGGCAGACGAATCCGTATCATCGGAGATTACGATATTGACGGAGTAATGTCCTCCTACATTCTGGAAAAGGGGCTGAAGGAACTGGGAGCAGAGGCGGATGTGATGATCCCCCACAGAATTACGGACGGGTACGGTATCAATGAATCACTGATTCTTCGGGCCGCCGGTGACAAGGTGGATACCATTGTCACCTGTGATAACGGCATTGCGGCGGCAGAGCAGACAGCCCTGGCGAAAGAAAAGGGGCTGACAGTGATTGTCACAGATCACCACGAAGTGCCTTATGTAGAAAAGGAGGGGGAACGCAGGGAGATTCTCCCCCCTGCAGACGCAGTGATTAATCTGAAGCAAAAAGGATGTGGTTATCCCTTTAAACTTCTCTGCGGGGCGGCTGTGGCAGGAAGGCTGGTTTCGGCAATGTACGACCGGTTCAACATTGATCCAGCCCGGAAGGAGGAATTTCTGGAGTATGAAGCCATTGCCACTATCGGAGATGTGATGGATCTGAAGGGGGACAACCGGATTTTGGTAAAAGAAGGATTGAAGCGTCTGCACCACACTTCCAACTACGGTCTGCAGGCGCTGATTGAGGTCAACGGTCTGACGCCGGAGCAGATCACGCCTTACCATATCGGTTTTGTCATCGGGCCCTGCCTCAATGCCAGCGGGCGGCTGGATACGGCCAGAAAGGCCCTTGAGCTTCTGTGGGCGGCCACCCCGGAGGAAGGACGTACTCTGGCGGAAGAGCTGAAAGAGCTGAATGAGGAACGGAAAACCATGACGGAGAAAGGCGTGGAGGAAGCGGCGGCGCTGGTGGAGGAGACGGATCTGGGACAGGACCGGGTGCTGGTGGTATACCTGCCAAAATGCCATGAAAGCCTGGCGGGAATCATCGCAGGAAGGCTGCGGGAGCGGTATCATAAGCCGGCCTTCGTACTGACCGGGACCGATAAAGGAGCCAAAGGTTCCGGCCGTTCCATTGAAACGTACTCCATGTATGAAGAGCTGGTAAAAGTGAAAGATCTGCTGGAACGTTTCGGCGGTCATCCTATGGCAGCCGGCATTTCTCTGAAAGAGGAGAATGTAGAGCCCTTCCGAAGAATGATCAATGAGAAATGCATGCTGACCGAAGAGGATCTTCTGGAAAAGGTGGTGATCGATGTGGCCATGCCCATCAGCTACATAAGGAAAGACCTGATTGAGGAGCTGGAGCTTCTGGAACCCTTTGGGAAAGGAAATACAAAACCGGTCTTCGCACAGAAAAATATCCGTCCGGTGAACTGCCGCGTTTTCGGGAAGAACAGAAACGTGGTAAAGATGAAACTGATGGATGAATGGGGCAATGTCATAGACGGCGTCTATTTTGGAGAGGGAGATGAATTTGTCAGACAGGTTCGTCAGAAAGGCTCCATTGACATGGTCTATTACCCCGCCATTGACAGATGGCAGGGCAGAGAGAGTCTCCAGGTGGTTGTCACCCATTTTCAGTAGAAGGAATTGCGTAAAGAAATAAAAAATGATATACTAACACCTATAGATGTCGAGAATGATCAGATGGAGGAAAGATTATGAAAAAGCTTGAGGATTATGTGAGAAGTATTCCGGACTTTCCGGAACCGGGAATTATATTTCGCGATGTGACAAGTATTCTGCAGGATGCCGACGGGCTGGCCCTGGCCATCGATTCCATGCAGAAATGTCTGGACGGACTGGATTTTGATATGATCGTGGGTACGGAATCCAGAGGATTTATCTTCGGAGTACCTATTGCATATAATCTTCATAAGGCTTTTATTCCGGTGAGAAAGAAAGGCAAACTGCCCTGTGAAACCATAGAACAGTCTTACGACCTGGAGTATGGGAGCGCAGCCGTTGAGATGCACCGGGATGCGGTAAAACCGGGTCAGAAGGTTGTTATCGTGGATGATCTGATTGCCACCGGAGGAACGGTGGAGGCCTGTGTGAAAATGGTGGAAGCTCTGGGCGGTGAGGTTGTGAAAATCGTCTTTCTGATGGAACTGGCCGGTCTGAAGGGGCGGGAACGTCTGAAGGATTACAATGTGGAGTCTGTAATCTGCTATGACGGAAAATAAGAGTTGAAAAGAGGTTGGTTCCTATGGATGAAAACAGGAGAAGGACAGCCAAGGAGAGAATCCAGAGTATTCACGATGTGGAAAAAAGCGTGAAATCCATGGAGGATTTTACCAGCCCTGAGGAACTGTACAGGGAGCTGATTTCCAGTGTGAAGAAATATCATCCTTCGGACAGTGTCCATATGATAGAAAAAGCATATGAAATTGCGTCAAAGGCCCACGAAGGCCAGGTGCGCAAATCCGGCGAGCCCTATATTATCCATCCGCTGTGCGTGGCCATTATTCTGGCGGACCTGGAGCTGGATAAGGAAACGATTATCGCGGGAATTCTTCATGATGTGGTGGAGGATACGGTGATGACAGAGGAGGAGCTGACGGAGATCTTCGGATCCGAGGTGGCTCTTCTGGTAGACGGAGTTACAAAGCTGGGTCAGCTGAGTTATTCGGCGGACAAGCTGGAGGTGCAGGCGGAAAACTTAAGAAAAATGTTCCTGGCTATGGCAAAGGATATCCGGGTTATTCTGATCAAGCTGGCGGACCGCCTTCATAATATGCGGACGCTGAAGTATATGCCGGAGCGTAAGCAGAAGGAGAAAGCCCGTGAGACTATGGATATCTACGCTCCCATTGCCCAGCGTCTGGGTATTTCCAAAGTGAAGGTGGAGCTGGATGATCTGTCTTTGAAATATCTGAAGCCGGAAGTATACTATGATCTGGTGGATAAGATTGCCGTGCGCAAATCGGAGCGTGAGAAGTTTGTGCAGAGCATTGTGGAGGAAGTAAAATCCCACATGGTGACGGCAAACATCGACGCCCAGGTGGATGGAAGGGTAAAGCATTTTTTCAGTATTTATAAAAAAATGGTCAATCAGGACAAAACCCTGGATCAGATTTATGACTTGTTCGCCGTGCGGATTATCGTGGATACGGTAAAGGACTGTTACGCGGCGCTGGGTATCATCCATGAGATGTATAAGCCGATTCCGGGACGGTTCAAGGATTATATCGCTATGCCCAAGCCCAATATGTATCAGTCGCTGCACACCACTTTGATCGGGCCCAAAGGACAGCCCTTTGAGATTCAGATCCGGACCTTTGAAATGCACCGGACGGCGGAATATGGAATTGCCGCCCACTGGAAATATAAAGAGGCTTCCGACGGCAAGAAGACGGATGCGGAAAAGGAAGAGGAGAAGTTAAGCTGGCTCCGGCAGATTCTGGAGTGGCAGAGAGATATGCCGGATAACCATGAGTTTATGAGCTTCCTGAAAAGCGACCTGGATCTTTTTGCGGAGAACGTATACTGTTTCAGCCCGGCAGGAGATGTAAAAACGCTGCCGGCAGGCTCCACTCCCATTGACTTTGCCTACAGTGTTCACAGTGCGGTGGGCAACCGGATGGTGGGAGCCAGAGTGAACGGGAAACTGGTGCCCATTGACTATGTCATTCAGAATGGGGACCGGGTGGAGATTATTACTTCTCAGAATTCCCGGGGACCCAGCAGAGACTGGCTGAAAATTGTCAAGAGCACTCAGGCAAAAAACAAGATCAACCAGTGGTTCCGTCAGGAACTGAAAGAAGACAACATTATAAAAGGACGGGAGATGCTTTCCCAGTATGCGAAGGAGAAAGGAAAGGTTCTGTCCAACTATCTGAAGCCGGAGTATCAGGAGGCAGTGCTGCGCAAGTACGGTTTCAGAGACTGGGATTCCGTGCTGGCTGCCATCGGTCACGGCGGACTGAAGGAAGGTCAGGTCTTAAACAAACTGTCGGAGAGTTATGAAAAGGCTCATAAGGCGGAACTGACGGATCAGAAGGTGCTGGCGGCTGCTTCTGAGACCAAAGACAAGCTTCATGTGGGAAAGACACAGGGAGGCATTGTAGTCAAAGGCATCCACGATGTGGCGGTGCGTTTCGCCAAATGCTGCAGTCCCATACCGGGAGATGAGATCATAGGTTTTGTTACCAGAGGACGCGGCGTCACCATTCACCGTACGGACTGTGTCAACATCATCAATATGGATGAGACAGACCGGATCCGCCTGATTGACGCGGAGTGGCAGAGTGAAGAGATTGCACAGGATCAGCTTTTCACTGCCGAGATTAATGTGTATGCTAACAACAGAACCGGACTTCTGGTGGATGTGTCCAGATTATTTACCGAGAGGAAGATAGATATTACTTCCATTAATGTTCGGACAAGCAAGCAGGGGACGGCTACGATTTCCATCACATTCGATGTGCACAGCAGTGAGGAGCTGGATCAGATGATAGCCAAGCTGCGGCAGGTGGAAAGCGTACTGGACATTGAAAGAACAACCGGCTGATAAAAAGGAGAAATATATGGGAAAGGCGATCATAAAGAACATGGTGTTGGGGCCGGTGGCGACCAACTGCCTGTTAATAAAGAACAGTGAGACGAAAGAAATGCTGATTGTGGATCCGGCGGATCAGGCCGGAGAGATTTCCAGAGCAGTGACTCTTCTGGACGGTCGGCCGGTGGGAATTCTGCTGACCCATGGTCATTTTGACCATATCTGTGCCGTGGATGATCTGAGAGATCTCTATGAAATTCCGGTTTTTGCCTGTAAGGCGGAAAAGGATGTTCTGGAAGATTCCACACTGAATCTGTCAGCGGCCTGGCAGCATCCTTATTCCACTCATGCGGACCGGCTGCTGGAGGACGGGGAAGAAATCGTGCTGGCAGGATTTCCTATCCGCATGATGCATACTCCGGGTCACACCCATGGAAGCTGCTGCTACTATTTTACGGAAGAGGGTTTTCTTTTAAGCGGCGATACGCTGTTCGCAGGTTCCGTTGGGCGGATGGATTTTCCTACCTCCAGCGCCTCGGATATGAAGGAAAGCCTTCAGAGACTGCTTACTTCTCTGCCGGAGGATACAGCCGTATATCCGGGCCATGAAGGCACCACTACGATCGGACATGAAAAGAGGTACAATCCTTTTGCGTAAAATAGTGATACAGTTTTCAGAAAAAGATTTTGAATATGATGTATATTCCCTGGTTCGGGCTTTCTATCCTTCCTGCGACATACAGACGGTGTACAGGGGGGAGGAAGGACAGACCGGGGAATTTGACCGTCTGCTCCTGGTTGACTATGAAGATAAAAAGATAGTATTTACTGTGAGGGAAGGGGAGAAGGTTTTATTTCAGGAAGAGATTCTCCTGGCCGCTGACGCAGACCGGACACAGCGGAAAAACCGGCTGAAACAGGCGGTATACCGGGGGCTTTCCCGGCTTACGGGAAAGGAGCTGCCCTGGGGAACACTGACAGGAATCCGTCCTACCAAAATCCCCATGCAGATGCTGGAGCAGGGAATGAGAAATCCTGACATTGCCGAGTACATGCGGAAAACCTATTTTACCAGCAATGAAAAGACGGCTCTTGCCATTGCAGTGGCCAATCAGGAGAAAGCCCTTCTGGATCCCTTTGATTACGAAAACGGATACAGTCTTTATGTGGGAATACCTTTCTGTCCCAGCATCTGCCTGTACTGTTCCTTCGGCTCTCATCCGCTGAGACTGTGGGAAAAAAGAATGGGAGAATATCTGGACGCGCTGGAAAAGGAGCTTTCTTTTGTCAGTGATGCTTTCTCACATAAAAAACTGAATTCCATCTATATCGGAGGCGGGACGCCTACCACCCTGCATCCGGATCAGTTAAGACGGCTGCTGGAGGGGATCTGCCGGAGATTTGATCTGTCGGATCTCCGGGAATTTACGGTGGAAGCCGGGCGGCCTGACAGTATTACAAGGGATAAACTGCTGGCCCTTAAAGAATTTCCGGTAGACAGGATTTCCATCAATCCCCAGACCATGCATCAGAAAACGCTGGATCTGATCGGACGGGGCCATACGGTGGAACAGGTGGTTTCCTCCTACGAGATGGCGAGAGAGCTGGGCTTTGACAATATCAACATGGATCTGATTGTGGGACTGCCGGGGGAAGGGGAAACAGAGGTTAAAGAAACCCTGGACCGGATTGAAGCGTTAAGCCCTGACAGTCTGACTGTCCATTCCCTTTCGCTGAAGAGGGGCACCAGACTGAATCTTTTCAAAGATCAGTACCGGGAGATATCCTTTGAAAACAGCCGGGAGATTATGAATATGACCGCTTCCTGCGCCGCTGGAATGGGGATGCGCCCTTATTATCTGTACCGTCAGAAAAATATTGCGGGGAATTTTGAAAATGTGGGGTATGCAAAGGTTGACAAAGCCGGAATTTACAATATACTGATTATGGAAGAGAAACAGACGATTATGGCGGTGGGAGCAGGAGCTTCCACAAAGCTGGTGTTTGACAGGGGGAAGAGAATCGAGCGGGTGGAAAATGTAAAAGACGTCAATCATTATATCTCCCGTATCGATGAAATGGTAACACGGAAAAAAACAGGAATAGAAAAGTGGCTGGGATAAAAATGACAGAAGCAGAAAAATATGTCAATAAGAAACATCTGCTGACCTATACCTTGGATGATCAGGTAGTGCATGCCATGCGGGTCAGCAATCTTGCCTACTCCATTGGAAAAGAGCTGAGTCTGGATGAGGAAACCTGTCAGTATCTGTTTGACGCCGGGATCCTTCATGATATCGGTAAGGAAAAGCTGCGTTCTTACGTTTACGAGGAAGAGCATAATCCTCTGATGGTGGAAGAGATGAAGTACGTGAGAATGCATGCCACTTTGGGGTACGAGATATTAAAGGAAAGAGGATATCCTGAGTTTATCCTCCAATCTGTGCTGCATCACCATGAAAATATGGATGGAAGCGGTTATCCGGATAATTTAAGGGGAGAGGAGATTCCTTATGGCGCCCGGATTCTCCGTGTCTGCGATGTGTTTTCCGCATTGATTTCCGATCGGCCTTACCGGAAATCTTTCGATCAGGATACAGCGATAGAATTGATGATAGAAGAAATTAAAAATTTTGATCTCAAGGTTTTTCTGGCCTTTCAGAGGGTGATTCACCGGGAGGATTGTCAGAAACTGGAATTGATAGAATAAAGGAGAAAATATTTATGGCATTGAAAAAGAAACCGGTGACGGGAATGAAAGATATACTGCCTGCTGAGATGGCAGTCAGGGATTACGTGATCGGACTGATCAAGGAAACTTATGGAACCTTCGGATTTTCTTCCATGGAAACTCCCTGTGTGGAGCATATTGAAAATCTCTGCAGCAAGCAGGGAGGTGAAAATGAGAAACTAATTTTCAAGATCATGAAGAGAGGGGAAAAGCTGAAAATTCAGGAGGCGCAGACGGAAAATGATCTGGCGGACAGCGGACTTCGTTATGATCTGACCGTTCCCCTTTCCAGGTATTACGCCAACCATGCCAACGAACTTCCCAGCCCCTTTAAAGCGCTGCAGATGGGAAATGTCTGGAGAGCGGACCGTCCCCAGAGAGGAAGATTCCGTCAGTTCATGCAGTGTGACATTGACATTCTGGGAGAGCCCACTATTCTGGCGGAAATTGAGCTGATTCTGGCCACCACGACCCTGCTGGGAAAACTGGATTTTTCCAGATTTACCATCAGAATCAACGACCGGAGAATTTTAAAAGCCATGGCTTCTTACAGCGGTTTTGAGCCGGAGGTCTTTGATACGGTATTTATTATTCTGGATAAGATGGATAAAATCGGTCTGGAAGGAGTGGAGCAGGAACTTCTGAAAGAAGGTTATGCAAAAGAATCCGTTGAAAAATATCTGGCCATGTTCCGTGAGGTGACGCCGGATGTGGATGGTGTCCGCTATCTGAAAGAGAAACTGGATGGTTTCCTGGATCCCCGTTATGCAGAAGATCTGGAAACTATTATGAACAGTGTAAATGCAGTGAAAGAGGCGGATTTTAAAATTGCCTTCGATCCTACGCTGGTTCGTGGTATGTCTTACTATACAGGGCCGATTTTTGAAATATCCATGGATGAGTTTGGCGGTTCCGTGGGAGGAGGAGGACGTTACGATGAGATGATCGGAAAATTTACCGGGAACGATGTGTGTGCCTGCGGATTTTCCATCGGCTTTGAACGTATTGTAATGCTTCTTCTGGAAAGAGGATTCAAGGTGCCGGGCATGTCAGGAAAAACGGCCTTCCTGATTGAAAAAGGAATGCCGCAGGATAAACTGATGACTGTGCTGCAGGAGGCCAGGGAGGCCAGAAACGGCGGAACTCAGGTAACGATCGCAGTTATGAAGAAAAATAAAAAATTCCAGAAGGAACAGCTGGCTGCGGAAGGCTATGAGAATTTCCGGGAATTTTTCATCGACAAAATGTAACGGTATAAGCGTCAAAATGCAATAATCGGAGGAAAGAAAAATGGCAGAGTCAATGAAGGGACTGAAGAGGTCCCATCGATGTACAGAAGTATCTAAGGAGAATATCGGTGAGAAAGTGACGCTGATGGGCTGGGTTCAGAAGAGCCGGAACAAAGGCGGCATCATTTTCGTGGATTTAAGGGACAGAAGCGGTATAATACAGCTTATTTTTGAAAACGGAAGTATTGACGGCGAAGGATTTGAAAAGGCAGGAAGACTGAGAAGTGAGTTTGTCATTGCAGTGACGGGAAAAGTGGAGCCCCGTTCCGGAGCGGTAAATGAAAATCTGAAGACGGGAGATATTGAGGTGCGGGTGGATTCGCTTAGAATCCTTTCCGAATCGGAAACACCGCCCTTCCCCATTGAGGAGGACAGCAAGACCAAGGAGGAGCTTCGTCTGAAATATCGTTATCTGGATTTGAGACGGCCGGATATTCAGAGAAATCTGATCCTGCGCTCCAGGGTGGCTATGCTGACGAGAATGTTTCTGGAAAAAGAAGGTTTTCTGGAAATCGAAACTCCTATGTTAACAAAAAGTACGCCGGAGGGAGCAAGGGATTATCTGGTGCCCAGCCGTGTGCATCCGGGACATTTTTATGCACTGCCCCAGTCTCCCCAGCTCTTTAAACAGCTTCTGATGTGTTCCGGGTATGACCGGTATGTGCAGATTGTCAAATGTTTCCGGGATGAGGACCTGCGGGCGGACCGTCAGCCGGAATTTACGCAGATCGATATGGAGCTGGCATTTGTGGATGTGGATGACGTCATCGATGTCAACGAGCGTCTGCTGGCGTATCTGTTCAAAGAAGTACTGAATGTGGAGGTATCGCTTCCCATTCAGCGTATGACCTGGCAGGAAGCCATGGACCGTTTCGGATCTGACAAACCGGATCTGCGTTTCGGCATGGAACTTCATGATGTGTCCCAAGTGGTAAAGGACTGTGAATTCGGAGTCTTTAAAAACGCGCTGGAGGCAGGCGGCAGTGTCCGCGGCATCAATGCGGAAGGCCAGGGAACCATGCCCAGAAAGAAAATTGACAAGCTGGTGGATTTCGTGAAGGATTACGGCGCAAAGGGACTGGCATATCTGGTGATTAATGAAGACGGGACTTACAAATCTTCTTTTGCCAAATTTATGAAAGAGGAAGAACTGACCGCTCTTGTGGAGGCAATGGGTGGAAAACCGGGAGATCTCCTTTTATTTGCGGCAGATAAAAACAAAGTGGTATGGGATGCCCTGGGGGCTCTCCGCCTGGAGCTGGCGCGCCAGATGGATCTGCTGGATAAAAATGAATACCGTTTCGTATGGATCACAGAATTTCCGCTGCTGGAATGGTCTGAGGATCAGCAAAGATATACCGCTATGCATCATCCTTTTACCATGCCGATGGAGGAGGACATTCCTCTTCTGGATACCGATCCGGGAGCAGTCCGCGCAAAAGCTTACGATATCGTTCTGAACGGTACTGAGCTGGGCGGAGGAAGCGTGAGAATTCATCAGAATGACATCCAGGAAAAAATGTTTGAGATGCTGGGATTTACGAAAGAAGAAGCACAGGAACGGTTCGGATTTTTGCTGACAGCATTTAAATACGGGGTACCGCCTCATGCAGGACTGGCCTACGGTCTGGACCGTCTGATTATGCTGATGACGAAGGAGGACAGTATCCGTGATGTTATTGCCTTCCCGAAGGTAAAAGATGCCTCCTGTCTGATGACGGAGGCGCCCGGAGTTGTGGACAGGCAGCAGCTGGATGAACTCTGTATTCAGATTAAGGAAATGGAATAAAAGACAGGATAATAAAAACTCCGTAAAATCTTTTGAGGATTTTACGGAGTTTTTGAGTTGAACGTTACGTTTCCGGTGAAGTGGAAATACTGGCTACGGCTTCCCTGACATTTCCAAGGATAGCTTCCACAAAAACATCGTCTGTCTGAAGCTTCCAGTTTGTCCCGTCATTTTCGAGAGTCAGAGTGACGGAAGTGGTAGAAGAGGACGTATTGTTGTCAATACAGTCCAGCAATATCTGATTGGCTTTCGTCAGCCGGACGGACATACCGTCTGCCAGAGCCTGAGAGGTGGATGTATAGGCGGCAACTTCTTCCCTGTACTTCTGGATAATGCTGTTCCAGTCACAGGTGGTTACATCCACGGTTACCTCAGAGGTGATGCCGTCGCTTTCCGATCCTGTGACGGAATAATCCAGGTACTGCAGAATCTGTCCTGCCAATGCTTTTGCAATCGTACGTTTATACTCATCATCGGCGGAAAACAGTTCATCCAGATCCAGAAACCGGTTTATCTGCTCTGTGTCGAAAGATTTGATGGTATCAAAGTACAGAGCAATCACTTCCTCTGAAGTTAGAAGATCCGGATCCGCGCCGTATGTGACAAAGTTTCCGGTCAGTACATTGTCCAGTTCCTCATCCCTGGTTACGCTCCACTGACCGCCTTCGTTTGTCAGGGATACAGTGTATTCGCTTTTTACAGTACCATAATCGTTGTTCTGAAGCAGCTGTCCCAGAAGACGGTAATAATCCTCCAGCGAATATTCCACCCGGCTGGGCATGGCCTGATTCTGCAGTTCTGTTTCAATAGTCTGAGATACAAAATCCTTTGCCAGGGTTTTTGCATCCAATGTCTGGAATTCCAGAAGAGCGGATGCTTTGCTTCCATCTTCGCTGATGGTGATATCCTTTATGGAATAATCAAAATCCTGGAAGAACAGCAGAAAAACATCGGCAACGTCTTCCGGCAGTTTCTCATCCGGCAGATCAGAAAGCAGCCCGGCCTGGGCAAAGTAAGAAGAAATTTCTTCTGTATTACTGCTTTTTAGCGGCTTCAGTTCCCGGGCTATGCAGTCTGTGACAGCTTCTTCTTTCTCGTTGGAACAGCCGGACAGACAGATAAACAGAAAGACCAGTAATAAAAGAAAAAGGGCGGAGGCAAGGACTCTTTTTTTCAGTGTCATGAATTACCTCCGGTATTTTTTTCCGGTTCCGTCAGTTTCCGGAAGCAGTAGCTTAAAATATCTTTTCGGGTAATAATACCGATAAATTTTCCGTTATCGTCCACCACAGGAACAAAATTCTGTCTCATTGCGGTCATAAATAAATCTTCGATATCGCAGTTGATATTTACCGGATTATTATGCCAGCGGCGGGGGACTTGTTTTATGGGAAAATCTTCAGCTTCATGGAGTGTCAGAGAAAATTTGTTCTTGATCACGCGAAGCAGATCGCCTTCCGTAATGGTCCCTATGTAGGCACCGGATCTGTTGAGAAGGGGAATCGCTGTATAATGATGATGCTCCATTTTCTCAAGAGTCTGACGGAGAGAATAGTCATCATAGATGTATTCCACCTCGCTTTTGGGTGTCAGGAAAAATAAAATGTTCATATTATGTAGATTCACTCCTTATTATTACTTTTGCGCCCTGACGCTAACTCTATTATATACTATTTAGATGAAAAAGTGGAGAAAAGCACAGGAAAATTTTATTAATTTTTTCTAACATACCGCTCAATTTTCCCCCACATTTGTGGTATAATGTTCGTATTGCATTGAGCCATGCATCCGGAAGGCAGAAACGATTCACGTGCTTGCACGATGAAGCGTTTTCTGAATTTCGGATATAGGGCGAAAGCCCGCGAGCGAGCGCAACGAAGAGAAGCGAGCGCGGCATGGCGAAAGAGCCATGCAGAAGGAAGCGAAAGGCCGCGCACATGGCGAAAGAGCCATGCGGAAGGAAGCGAAAGGCCGCGCGGCATGGCATATGAGAAGAGAGGAGGCGGCAACATGTCCTTTAAATCACAAAGTTACGAAAACACAGCCAGAAGCGTCATAAAAAAATTTGAGAAACGGGGAATGGCAGGTTATTACTGTGCCGATCGGAATGCAGCCAGGGAAAAGGTACTGGAGATGATAGAAGAGGGTTCTTCCGTAACCTGGGGAGGTTCTGTCACACTGGAGGAGGCCGGCATTATCGATGCAGTCAAAGCGGGGCCTTACCGGGTCATCGACCGGAATTCGGCGTCCACACCGGAAGAGAGGAGAAAGCTGTATGGAGAAATTGTCTGTTCCGATTACTTCCTGATGGGAACCAATGCTTTTACGCTGGATGGAGAGCTGATTAATATAGATGGAAGGGGCAACCGGGTAGCATGTCTGATTACAGGTCCGCAGAATGTCATTATTGTAGTCGGAATGAATAAACTGGTAAAGAATGTGCAGGAAGGCCTGGATCGTGTGAGAACCGTGGCTACACCGCCTAATGCGATCCGGGTGGGGGCGTCAACGCCGTGTTCCAAAACAGGGGTATGTGCCGACTGTACCGGAGAGGGCTGTATCTGCTGCCAGGAAGTGATTACCCGTGCTTCCATGATCAGAGGGAGGATCAAGATAATACTTGTGGGAGAAGAACTGGGATTCTGAGCCCATGCAGCAACAGGAGGAAGAGATGAAAAAATTTATTGATTTTATAACGGATGAGATGACAGCTGCTTTTGAAAAGGCGGGATATGACGGAAAATACGGGAAGGTAACCATTTCCAACCGTCCGGATCTCTGTGAATATCAGTGTAACGGAGCCATGGCAGGTGCAAAGGAATATAAAAAAGCACCGCTTGCGATTGCTCAGGATGTTATCAGCTGCCTGGAGGGAAGTACAGTATTTTCAGAGGCGGATGCAGTGAAGCCGGGCTTTATTAATCTGAAAGTCAATGAAGAAATTCTGGCATCATATCTGAGAAAAATGCAGCAGGACGCTCATCTTTCCGTGGACACCGTAAAGGAACCAAAGACGATTATTCTGGATTACGGCGGACCGAATGTGGCAAAACCGCTTCATGTAGGGCATCTTCGTTCAGCCATTATCGGTGAGAGTATCAAAAGAATCGGAAGATTTCTGGGCCATAAAATGATAGGTGACGTCCATCTGGGAGACTGGGGGCTGCAGATGGGACTGATTATAACGGAACTGAAGGAGAGACAGCCGGATCTGGTCTATTTCCAGGAGGATTATGAAGGAGAATATCCGAAAGAGGCGCCATTTACCATCGGTGAACTGGAAGAAATTTATCCGGCTGCCAGCGCCAGATCAAAAGAAGACGAGCAGTATAAAGAAAAAGCAATGGAAGCTACCCACCAGCTGCAGCAGGGAAACAGAGGATACCGTGCTCTGTGGAATCATATTATGACAGTATCGGTAAATGACCTGAAAAAAAACTATGAAAAACTGAATGTGACCTTTGACCTGTGGAAAAAGGAATCGGATGCACAGCCTTATATTCCGGAAATGGTGGAATACATGAAGCGGGAAGGGTATGCTCATCTGGACAACGGCGCGCTGGTGGTGGATGTCAAAGAAGAGGGAGATACAAAAGAAATTCCTCCCTGTATGATCTTGAAATCAGACGGGGCGTCCCTGTATAATACGACAGATCTGGCTACTATCGTGGAACGGATGAAGCTGTTTCATCCGGATGAGATCATCTATGTGGTGGACAAGCGTCAGGAACTTTATTTCACCCAGGTTTTCCGCTGCGCCAGAAAAACAAAACTGGTGGATGAAAATACAGAGCTTTATTTCCTGGGATTCGGCACAATGAACGGCAAAGACGGGAAACCCTTCAAAACAAGAGAAGGCGGCGTAATGCGTCTGGAACGTCTGCTGCAGGAAATCACCGATGAAATGTATAAAAAAATTGTGGAAAATCGGAATGTAAAGGAGGAAGACGCCAGAGCTACGGCAGAGATCGTGGGACTGTCTGCCATTAAATATGGGGATCTTTCCAACCAGGCGTCCAAGGATTATGTGTTTGACGTGGAACGATTTACTTCCTTTGAGGGAGACACAGGTCCCTATATCCTTTACACGACAGTACGTATCAAATCAATCCTGAACCGTTATGTGCAGGAAGGCGGATCTCTGGATGAGGGAAGCATCCGGAAAGCCGCCAGTGAAAGCGAGAAGGCGCTTATGCTGGAGATCAGCCGGTTTAATTCTGTGGTAGAGAACGCTTTTGAAGAGAAAGCGCCGCATAAAATCTGCGGGTATATCTATGGTCTTGCCAATGCTTTCAATCATTTTTATCATGAGACCAAAATTCTCAGTGAGGAGGATGAACAGCAGAAGACTTCCTGGATTCATCTGCTGATTCTGACCAGAGATGTGCTGGAAGCCAGTATTGATATGCTGGGATTTTCAGCGCCGGAGAGAATGTAATATTATAAATACCCTGGGAGTGTTTGGAAAAACGGCATGGCTTCGGCTATGCCGTTTTTTTGAATCCATTATGCATGAAAAACAGTGGCATTTATAAAAAAATTATGATATAATGCAAAGAAACATTTTAAACATCCCCCATTTTGTCATATCTATATTTCTATGGACAATTCGTCCGCTTTTTCACTTGTATTATAAAATGATGTTGGGGGCAAAAGTCTTTCACCCACTTATGAGCAAGCTCATGTGGGTTCAGACCTTTTGCCCCTGGTATCATAAAATTTAATCAGCGGAGGTGGTTGTTATCGACCTGAAAAAGGGAACGGTGCTGATGGGAAAATACTGTCTGCTGGACGAACTGGGGCAGGGAGGCAGCGGCAGAGTATTTCTGGCAGCGGACATCAGACTGAGAAAAAAGTGGGCTGTTAAAATCTTTCATGATGCTGCCAAAGGAAGTGATGAAATACAGATTCTGAAGGAACTGGATCATCCTATGATTCCGAGAATAGTGGAATATCTGGATGAAGACGGCGTCAGCGGTATCGTCATGGATTATATGGACGGCGCAGATCTTGGGACTCTGGGAAGAAAAGAACGTATTTTTTCGGCCGAGCAGATTCTGGAATTCGGGATCGCACTCTGTGATGTGCTTATCTATCTTCATACCAGAAAACCGCCGATTATATACGGGGATCTGAAACCTCAGAATCTGATTCTGACAGTGGAGGGCAGGCTGAAAATTGTAGATTTCGGCTGTGCCGGAAGGGAAGGAAAGAAGCAGTTTGCGGGTACGGAAGGATACGCGCCTCCGGAGCAGTATCGGGGGGAAGGGGGAAAGACGGCCGATATATACAGCCTGGGAGTTACGCTGGAAGTGGCAGGAAGAGGGCGAATTCCCGCTGCATTGAAAAGAATAGTAAAAAAATGCCGGCGCAAAAATCCGGCGAAAAGATATCAGTCGGCAGAACAGGTTTTGAAAGAATTTCTCCTCTGCCGGGAAAAAATCAGGGCGAAGAAGAAGCGTCCCAGACTGCTCCTGGGAGGAGGAGCAGTGCTGACGGGACTGCTGGCAGTCAATATTCTGGTTTCGGCGGGCAAAGAGGCAGCCTGTCTGGAAGCCGTCCGTGAGGACAGATTCTATGACGCGGCAGTATTGTTTCCCGAGAGGGAGGAACTGTATACTCTGATGCTGCGAAAAGGTATGGAGAGCGGAAAGACAGAAGAGACAATTTTACAGATTAAAGGAATGCAGAAACTGTATCCCGCGGAAACGGAACATCATTACGGCATCCGGCTGCTGATTGCCCGTTTATACCTGCAGGGGAATCCTATGGACAAAGATTTTCCTCCGGATTACAGTCAGGCGGAAGTCTGGTACGCTTCTGTTTCGGAAGAAGAATATCCGGATGTAAAGTGGGAGAGAGAACTGCTCAGTATTCTGACAGAGTCGGGGGAGCAGGCTGACTGGAAACAGAGGGCGGACACTCTGAAAAAACTGTATCAGACTTTAAAGAAAACCGGGGATTTGTTTCCTGAAAATATGCCGTTGGAACTTCTGGCTTCCGTATGGCTGACAAACCGGTATTATTTTGAAACCGCGGGAGAAAACCCTCTGCAGCGATGTATTGAACTGCTGGAGGAATGCCTTGCATCGGGAGAGAACGAAAGTGATTCCGGCGGAGAACGTCTGCTGTCGCGCTGTGTGATGCTGAGTCAGGCTTTTTATCTGAAAGGAATGTATGAAAAGGACGAAGATTCCCTGAAAAAATGCCTGGAGGTTTACGAAGAGATAAAAAAACAGGCGATTTCAGAAACTTTGTACTGTGAAATACTGCATAAAACGGCTTATATTTATGAAGCGACGGGAAAGTATGATTTTGCGGCGGAGTATTATGAACAGGTATTAAAACTTAATCCCCGGGATGTGCAGGTTTACTGCGAGTATGCTCTGATGGAAATGGCAGACCGGGGTGATTTTGAAAAAGCGGGAGAACTTTTTCGGGCAGCGGGAAAAGTGAAAGGCGCCGGGGAAAACAGAAATTACAGGATACTGGAAGAGAGACTGGAGGAATCGGGAATATGAAAAAATGGTGGAAAGGGATAGCTCTGCTGCTTGCCCTGCGCGAAAGCTTTTTTCCTGATTTTGCGGCGTGGGGCAGTCAGGTGTCAGAGGTGATAACAGAGACAACGGTAACGGAGGAGTACTGGACAGAGGAATTTACCGGAACGAGGGAGGAGACGGAGGAATGGCTGGCAGAAAGAAAAAACGACAGACAGGAACAGGCGGAGTCTGCGCGTGAAACAGGAGAGAAAGCCGCAGAAATTGTAGAAGAGCCTGTATATGAGGAAGTTGCAGAAGTTCTGACGCCTGATGAGAACATATACATTCCGGAGAAACATGAAAATGAGGAAGAAGCGTCTGCGGAACCGGAACCGAAGAAAGATGAACTGCCTCCGGTGATACAGATCGCCGATCCTTTGCCCTTTGTATCCAGCAGTGTTCCGGTGGAGCCGGAGATTGTTGTATCAGATGAAAATATCGCCAGGGGAAATATTTTTATTCGGCTGCTGCGGGAGGGAAAAGAGGAGATACCCTTTGAAGCGGCGTATGAGCAGGAGGAAAACAGGATTATCTGCCGTATGAGCAGTATTGCGGAAGACGGAAAGTACCTGCTGACGGTGGAAGCGGAAGATGCCGCCGGGAATCAGTCTGGTGTCCGATGTGTGTTCACAGTCAACAGTGCCGGAACACGGTTTGCATATGATAAAAAGAAAAAATACGTTGTCCGGGAAGACAATTTTTCACCGGAAATCCGTATTGAAAATTATGATGATGTCAAAATCCTGTCCTGCATGATTAACGGAAGAGAAGTAAAATACCGCTGGGCGAAGGATGTGGTGCTCATTGCTCCGGAAACAATCTGCGCGGGAAGAAATGTGATTGCGATCGTGGCTGAGGACGGGGCCGGAAACGTATCCTCTATGGAACCATGGGAGATTATCTGCGGAGAATAAGCGGCAATCTGACAGATTTCTTTGATTCTTACAAGAAGTATGGTATAATCTTCACAAATGGGAAAAGAGGTGGAACATGAAAAAGAGTATCTTAAAAAAAGGAATTTTATTATTTATGATTCTGTGCCTGCTTTCTGCCAATCTTGTATGGGCAGCGCCGGAAGCAATAATGGAAACGGAAGAGATTTCTGAAACAGGGAGCGTGACAGAAGAGGAGCCGGAAGCGGAAGCGGAGCCGGAAGCGGCGGAATCTGAAACAACTCAGGAGGATATTTCCGATGATATAGAACCGCAGGAGGATGAGGAGCTGTCCCTGCCGGAGGAAGAAGAAATGGAAACAGAAGCGGAACCGGATATTCTTTTACAGCAGGAAGAGGAGAAAATATCCCGTGAGTTTCCGGAAAAAGGCCAGGCGCCGGCCAGAGCTGCCGCAGGCTGGGAAGAGGCAGAGAATGGTATTCGATATCGTAATGGAAACGGCGGATATCTGACAGATACAACGAAAAAAATCGGAAAATACACGTTCATGTTTGATGCGCAGGGTTATGTGAAAACCGGCTGGCAGGAAATCAGCGGACGGACATATTATCTGAAAAAGACCGGAGAACCGGGAATTAAAGGCGCTATGCTGCTGGGATGGCAGAACGTTAACGGAAAGACTTACTATTTCAAACGAAGCGGCGCAAAAGCCGGTGTGATGCTGACCGGTCTTCAGAGCATCGGCGGACGGAAATTTTATTTTGCCCCTGCGGGAGGAGACGGCGAGAAAGGCCGGATGGTGACGGGATGGCAGGAAGTAAACGGACGAACCTATTATCTGAAGAAAACGGGGGAAAAAGGAGTAAAAGGGAAAGCCTTAATCGGCTGGCAGAGCATCGGCGGGAAACCCTACTATTTTCTGAAAAGCGGCTCTCAGTCGGGAAAGATGCTGACTGGATTTCAGAGTATCGGCGGAAGAAAATTTTATTTTAAAAAGACGGGGGAATATGGCGTTAAAGGTCGTATGCTGCTGGGCTGGCAGAGTATCGGCGGAAACAAATACTACTTTAAACAGACAGGAGCAAACGGCCTGAAGGGAGCAATGTTTGTGGGATGGCAGACGATTAATAAGAAACAGTACTATTTTGATCCCAATGGAGTGTATATTCCCGGCAAGAAAAAAATCACTGTTGCGGTTGATGCGGGTCATCAGCTTAAAGGCAACAGCAGCCTGGAACCCATAGGACCAGGCGCTTCTGAACAGAAACCGAAGGTTTCTTCCGGTACATACGGACAGTGGTCGGGGCTGAATGAGTATGAACTGAATCTGACAGTGGCCAGGAAACTGCAGACGGAACTGGAAAACAGAGGATACAATGTATACATGATCCGTACGACGCATAATGTAAATATCAGTAATTCTCAGCGGGCGAAAAACGCAGCCGATGCGGGAGCGGATATATTGATACGTATCCATGCCAACAGTGACAGCAGCAGTTCCGTTTCCGGCGCGCTGACGATCGCTCCTACCAGTTCCAACCCGTATATGACGAAAACCAATATCAGTCAGTCCAGACTGCTTTCTCAGAAAGTGCTGGATGCGTTCTGCCGGGCTACCGGCGCGAAAAAAAGAAGTATCTGGTATACGGATACCATGAGCGGAATCAACTGGAGTACCATACCGGTTACCATTGTGGAAATGGGATTTATGAGCAACCGTCAGGATGACCTGAATATGGCCAATGCTTCCTATCAGAATAAAATGGTAAAAGGTATGGCGGACGGAATTGATGATTATTTCAGATGAGCAAAGGAAGACGGAATATATGTCACAGATAATTTTATTCGATCTGGACGGTACGCTGACAGATTCAGCGGAAGGTATTACGAAAAGTGTGCAGTATGCGCTGCAGCATTTCGGAATAGAGGAACCGGATCTGGAGAAACTGAAATGTTTTGTGGGACCTCCCCTGAAAGAGCAGTTTATGAAGTACTGTCATATGCCGGAGCGGCAGGCGGAGACGGCAGTAGCTGTGTACAGGGAGCGTTACGCGAAAACTGGAATTTATGAAAATCAGCTGTATAAAGGAATTCCAGAATTATTGGAAATGCTGAAGCAGGAGAAAAAAACACTGGGTGTAGCATCCTCGAAACCGGAGATATATGTCCGGCGGATTCTGGAATATTTTCAGATTGATCATTACTTTGATGTGGTGGTGGGAGCCAATATGGATGGCAGCCGGACGCAGAAGTCAGAGGTGATTGAGGAAGCGCTTCTGCGCCTTCAGGCGGAAGACAGCAGAGAGGATGTGCTGATGGTGGGAGACCGCTCTCATGATGTGGAAGGAGCGCTCAAATGCGGTATTCAGTGCATCGGAGCGGCATACGGATATGGCGGCGCATCGGAGCTGGCACAGGCAGGAGCCGTATATATTGCCAATTCTGTGGAAGAACTGAAAATACTCTCGGACAGATACCGAAACGGACAGAAAGAAGAAGCTCCGGAGGAATCAAAGACAGAAACGGCGGAAGGAAAACTGAAAAAAATCTGGCGTATTCTGTACCCCATCGGTATACATTACGGCGTGTCTTTTGTCGTAACTCAGGCGGCTGCGATTATTCTGTACAGCTGGTATCTGGTAAGACAGGGGGTACAGAATCCGGAGGAAATTACCAGCCTGGTGCTGGGAAATGCCGTACTGATTACCGGAATATCCAATGTGCTGGCATTAATCCCGCTTGCCATTTTTTATCAGAGGGACTGCAGGCTCAGAAAAAAGCGGCTTCTGGGTATGGAAAAAAACAACCGTGTTCTGAAAAAGCCAGGCATTTATCCGGTGACAGTTCTTTTTGCCGTTACGGCCAGTCATGTTCTGAATGAACTGATTTCTTACAGCGGACTGGACAGGCTTTTTCCCGGGTATTCCCGGCTGCAGGAGAGTGCATTCAGTAATCAGAGTATTTTGATGATGATTCTTGTGGTTGGCGTGGCGGCGCCGATAGTGGAAGAAGTCCTTTTTCGCGGGTTGGTTATGAAAAGGATTCAGGATTACCTGGGTACTGCCTGGGCGGTCGTGCTTTCCGCATTGATATTTGGAGTCTACCATGGAAATGTGGTTCAGTTTGTATATGCAGGACTGCTGGGTCTTGCCTTCGGTATGATCATGTTCCGGACGAACTCGCTGAAGGTGGTGATTACGGCACATATGGCAGCCAATCTGTGGTCGGTGCTGGGAAGCGCGCTGGGACAGATGCTTCTGATGTTCAATGAAGCGGCATATTATGCAATGCTGGGATGTTTTGTGGTTCTGGCGCTGATAAGCGGCGTTTACGTTATGACGGGAAAGAGCAAAACAAAAAATGTGCCGGTTGTACGGGAAAAGCAGAAGAAAAGTTAACTGGTGATGGGAGGAAAGGAAAACATGTATTGTGAAAAATGTGGTGCACAGCTGGGGCCGGACGATGCCTACTGTCCGGAATGCGGCGCGAAGGTAGAGGATGATGCCACAGTAAGGATGGGATATGACAGAGAACAGTCTCATCGGGAATATGTGCAGGAGCATCCAAATCAGCAGAGGGATGCGTCCTGGCAGAACCGTCAGAGCAGCCGTCAGCAGGGAACGAGGTATCGTCCTGACGAGAGGTTCTATCAGGAAGATTACAGGAATCAAAACTATGGATCAGGGCATGATAATGGCAGCAAGGATAAGATACTGTATGCTTTTCTGGGCGTTATCACGGTAGTTCTGGTTATCGGCATTATATGGGGCGTGAGAACGCTGATCAGTCTGAATAATGAAGAGGATGTGGCGGTGGAAGCAGAGGAAGCATCTGCGGAGGAAACTAATCCTGATCTGGAAAGCGAAACGGAAGAAGAAGTGACAGTGACGCCATCCCCCACGGAGGAGGCTGCTTCCACACCGATTCCCACTCCGGCGGTTACGGCTGTACCCACAGCGACGCCGGTTCCAACACAGGCGCCGGCTGCGGCTTCGTCAAACGGTGATTATATCATTCCGGACAGCGCTACGAGAGAACTGACTACGGCAGATCTGACAGGTTTAAGCGAATGGGAACTGAGAGTGGCCAGAAATGAAATCTATGCAAGACATGGCCGCATGTTTGAAGACGCATCTCTGGATTCTTATTTCAGAGGGAAAAGCTGGTATGTTCCCAGCATTCCGGCGGACAGTTTTGATGACAATCAGCTGCTGACCAAAACGGAGCTGAGAAATGCAAAGCTGATTTCCGATTATGAAGCGGCAATGGGATATAATTAACGGAGGGACAGAAAATGTATTGCGGACGTTGCGGTGCCTACAATGATGAAAGCAGCCGTTACTGCGAAAACTGCGGCAATGCCCTGTATGCAGATCCCGGATATTCACGGCAGCATCGGCAAAACAGACCGGAAAACAGAAAAAGACGTGTTTTATGGGCGGTGATCATTGCGGCTATGGCGGTCATACTTGCGGTGATTGCCGTTATTCTCTGGCAGAGGACTGCGCAGCAGGAGAGGTATACGAAGCAGCTGACTCTGGGAGAGCAGTATCTGGCGGAACTGAATTATGAGGATGCGGAAATCTGTTTCCGGCAAGCAATTGAAATTAACCCCAGACAGGCACAGCCCTATATTCAGCTGTCAACAGTATTTGTGGAAACTCAGAGGTATGAGGAAGCGGAAGAAATTCTTCAGGAGGCTTTGGAGGTTATTCCGGCAAAAGAAACGAAAAAGACAGAAGCCATTGAACGCAGGCTGTCGGAAGTGCAGAAACTGATAGAAGATACGGAAGAGAGCGAAAATGCGGAAGAAGATCCGCTGACCGTTGCCATGAATGTGCTGGGGTATCCCTATCTTTCAGATAATTCTTACACCATGCAGTTCGTGCATGAAGATACTTATTATCTGACAGAAGGAATGGATGACGAGGGAATCCTCAGCGCGGACAGTTTTGATTATGATCAGGACGGTGAAAATGAGATTCTTGTCCTTGTGCTTTCCCGGCAGCAGACCCGGTGGAAGTATTCATCGGCTTTTGTTTTGAATATGCTGGAAAAAGATGAAGATGGAAACTGGACCAGAGGGGCGGAAACGGTTCTGGAAGCTGATCTGAAGGGGGCATACAGTCCGGCACGCATAGAGTTTTTTGCCAGGGAGTACGGGGATCATGTGGGAATTTTTCTGGAAGACACGTCACTGGCCCGCCATTTTGCGGATGGCATGTCCTGGAGGCTTACGCAGGTGGCCTATCAGAATCAGGCCTTCGGCCAGGTCGGAGAAGAAATTTATACGGCAGGCTCTGATGATATCGCAAATGCCTGCTTTGAAATGGATGACACGTATTATCCGGAAGGATACGAAGAAGGCCGCCAGACGATTCTGAATTTTATAAACAGTGTTCATGAGCTGGAACTTTATCCGGAGCGTATCGGATGGGATGCGCCGCTGACGGATCAGGACAGCAGCCTGCGCAAAATACTGCGAATTGAAAAAAGTACGGAGATTACGCCTCAGCAGGCCCAGGAGTGGATGCAGTCAGGAGCCTCCCAGCCTCTTGGACCGGTCAGTGTTGCAATAACGGATTTCCGAAAAACGGAAGAAGCAGAGGAAGCATCTGCGGAAGGAAGTTATCAGGCTGAAATTGTCACCTATCAGGGAAATGCGGATATTCAGTATCCTCAGTTTTCTCCTTCCTCTCCGTCTGTGGATCAGTGGAACACATATTTTGAAGAGAAAGCTGCCGCAGTCCAGAAAAGTCAGGATGACATGTGGGCAGATGGAATAACGAACGCATGGGCAAAGCAGAAAGCGGAAATTGTGTATCAGGAAGGCAATATGGTATCCATACGGTTCTTAAGCGACGAATATTACGGAGGAGCCCATGGCATGACCCGGGAATTTGGAGAAACCATAGATCTGAGCAGCGATCATCTGTATACACTGCCGGAACTTCTGAATACGGATACGGCAACGGCACAGCAGATGGTAAATGACGGTTTTAATCAGTTGATCGCACAGAATCCTGGCGAGTTTTTTGAAGATGCGGTCAGTGACGTTTCAGCAGATTTCAGTGAAGTGGGATATTACAGGACGCCGGAGGGCATTAAGGTGATTTCCACTCTTTACTGGCTGGCGCCTTATGCGGCGGGAACCCGTGAAATTCTGCTGCAGCCGGTAGGGGAATGAAAGAGGCATGAGCTGTTACAAAAGTTTACGTAAAATATGGAAAAATGCTTGAATCCGGTATTCTTCCATGCTATAATCATAAAGTCGCGAAAAAACACGCATGTGGGTAACCTGTACGGTGCCCGGAGCACGGGTCACAGGAAAACGTCGAAGCATGCGGAGGAACAAACCAAAAGGAGATAAAAAAATGAGCGTAATTTCAATGAAGCAGCTGTTGGAAGCAGGTGTACATTTCGGACATCAGACAAGAAGATGGAATCCGAAAATGGCCGAGTACATTTACACAGAAAGAAATGGTATTTATATCATCGACCTTCAGAAATCAGTAGGAATGGTTGACGATGCATATAAAGCAGTTTCTGATATTGTTGCGGACGGCGGAAGCATTCTGTTTGTAGGAACAAAAAAACAGGCACAGGATGCCATTAAAACAGAGGCAGAACGCTGCGGAATGTTCTATGTTAATGAAAGATGGCTGGGCGGTATGCTGACCAACTTCAAGACAATCCAGAGCAGAATTCAGAGACTGAAAGAAATCGAGGCAATGGAGGAAGACGGAACATTTGACGTGCTTCCCAAAAAAGAAGTTATCGAGCTGAGAAAAGAAATGACCAAGCTTCAGAAAAACCTGGGCGGAATCAAAGAAATGAAGAAAATTCCGGACGCTATCTTTATCGTAGATCCGAAGAAAGAAAGAATCTGTGTACAGGAAGCGCATACCCTGGGAATTCCGTTAATCGGTATCTGTGATACCAACTGTGATCCGGAAGAACTGGATTACGTAATTCCGGGCAATGATGATGCGATCCGTGCGGTTAAACTGATCGTTTCCAAGATGGCTGACGCTGTTATTGAGGCAAAACAGGGTGAAGCAGCAGACGCTGTATATCCGGAAGAAGCTATGGAAGAGGCTGAGGAAGCTGAAGCAGCAGAGACAGAAGAATAATTTAAATTTCGGAATTCAGGAGGAAAAATCATTATGGCTATTACAGCAGCAATGGTTAAAGAATTAAGAGAAATCAGCGGAGCCGGAATGATGGACTGTAAGAAAGCTCTTACAGCTACAGACGGTGATATGGACAAGGCAATGGAGTTCCTGAGAGAAAAAGGACTTGCCACTGCTCAGAAAAAGGCAGGAAGAATCGCGGCTGAGGGTATCGTTATGCTGAAAGTGACAGACGATGCGAAAAAAGCGGTTGCGGTAGAAGTAAACGCGGAGACAGACTTTGTCGCTAAAAATGAGAAATTCCAGACTTACGTATCTCAGGTAGCAGAACAGGCGCTGGAAACAACAGCGGCAGATATCGAAGCTTTTCTGGCAGAGCCGTGGAAATTTGATACAAGCGAGACTGTATCAGAGGCTCTGGCTCATCAGATTGCGACAATTGGTGAAAATATGAATATCCGTCGTTTTGCTCAGGTAAAAGAGGATAACGGAATGATCGCTGCCTATACACATATGGGCGGAAAGATTGGTGTTCTGGTTGACGTGGAAACAGATGTTGTCAACGATGCTGTAAAAGAAATGGCCAAAAATGTGGCTATGCAGGTGGCAGCTCTGAGACCGCAGTATACAAATCGTTCAGAGATCAGCGAAGATTATATCGCCCATGAAAAAGAAATTCTGATGGCTCAGATTAAAAACGATCCGAAGGAATCTCAGAAACCTGAAAAAGTTATTGAAGGTATCATCAACGGACGTATCAATAAAGAGCTGAAAGAAATCTGTCTGCTGGATCAGGTTTATGTAAAAGCAGAAGACGGAAAACAGTCCGTTTCCAAATATGTGGATGAAGTAGCCAAAGCCAACGGCGCAAAGATTACGATCAAAGGCTTCGTTCGTTACGAGACCGGAGAAGGTATTGAGAAGAAAGAAGAAAACTTTGCGGAAGAAGTTGCAAAACAGATGGGAATGTAATTTCCTAAAACCAAAGGTGCGTAAAGCCCTTGAAAATCCCGTAAAACGGGCATTTTCAAGGGTTTTTTTGCGTGTGCGCCCGCCGGGGCGCACCTAAAAAAAGAGCAACTGTCTCCGATTGCTCATTTTCTTCCCGGATCAATATTTTTCCATGAACTCGCTCATTGTCATGATTTCCGGATATTCAATTTCTATAACCCTTAAATCTTTATCCCCAGTTAC
This sequence comes from Ruminococcus sp., assembly GCA_050944415.1. GTDB lineage: Bacteria > Bacillota > Clostridia > Lachnospirales > Lachnospiraceae > Ruminococcus_G. The sequence goes on along the minus strand of JBMNRA010000019.1, from coordinate 7,659 downwards.
CAATACATCTACATTCTCCATGATCGCTGTGGTAAGGATGGGGAAATCCTTGGTATCTCTCACGGAAGGAAATTCTTCCGCATTTAACTCTTTTGGTGTATAGACCAGCTCAAAGGGTAATTCATAGAAGAACTGTTCCAAAATCTTCTTTCAGTTCGGAAATTTTCTTTCCACTACCAATCGAAGTTCTTCCACCACATCGTCACAGAGTACAATCCGGTTTCCAAAGCCTACTCTCCGTGCAAAATCACGGGTAAGCGCAGACGGGAAAAAGATAAGGGAAACCAGAATATTTGTATCCAGCATAACTCTCATTGATTATTTCCTTCTGAGTTCTTCCCGGATTTCTTTCATATAATTCTGCATTTCCTCCTCGTTTTTAAAACCCGCCTCTGCAGCAGCGCCACGAAAACCTTCCTCAACATGCTGAAAAGCTACATTCGCCGCATTTTCAATATAAAATCTTCCGTTTTCTTCTAAAATCAACACCTTGTCTCCTGCATTTAAGTGCAGACGATTCCTAACAGATACGGGGATCGTGATCTGGCCTTTGCTTGAAATTTTAGCAATCTCCATGGCGCACGCTCCTTCCTTGGTTTTCTTTACTTTCTTTACCTTTGCTTATGGTATATGCTCTTTCTGCCATTTTTACAAGAGCATTTCAAGAAAAATATAGGTCATTCCTGGTGCTGACATAGCTTTTTCACAGGTGGATACCGGTTCCCAAACCTCTGTGAAGGATTTCTGCGCCCGTTGGAAGGCTACAGGAAAGCCCATTGATCGCCTTATTTTGAATGCGGGTATCTCCAACGTGCCTAAACGGGAGGAAACGGTGGACGGCTTTGAACGGCAGTTTGCCACCAACTATTTGGGGCACTTTACCATGACGGCGCTCTTGCTGCCTTCCATAAGCAGCAATGGCCGCATGATTCTGGTGTCCAGCCTTTCGCACAAACGGGTACGGCTTAATCTGGATGATTTACAGTCCGTGCTCCACTACAGCCCTATGAAGGCTTACAGCCAATCCAAACTGGCTGTGCTTACATTTGCTTTGGAATTGAGCCGTCGATTGACGAAACGTGGTTCCCAAATCAAAGTGATCCCTGTCCATCCGGGTATTGCCGCCACAGGGATCACACGCGGCGGAGACAGAATGAACCCCATTTTCCAACGTCTGGCTTCCAAGATGTTCGGCGTGGTGGGTCAGTCCGCAGCGCAAGGCGCTTGGCCTATTTTGTATGCAGCCACTTCCGATAGGGTGAAAACCGGTGCTTTTTACGGCCCCAGCGGCCGGGGAGAACGGAAAGGTATGCCTGGCCCAGCTCAGATAGCTCCACAAGCCACCGACCATAAGTTGGCGGAAAAACTGTGGTTGATCAGTGAAAAATTAACTGGAATTGATTTCTTTACAGTCAGCCAGTAAGGCTCAAACATCGAATGTCTATTTCTCCCTCTACTCCATGAACCATAACAACTGAGTTCGAGTAATCGCAATACCCCTCTCTTAACGGAGATGGGTTATTTTTACCCCCGGATAGGGATGTTCTTTGGTAAAATCGTGAAAAAATACAGAGGTAAGAGGGCTGGAAATTTTATCCCCTAGGGTGGCTTGTTTTGCACAATGATTTTTCTTACAATAAAACAAAAACAAAGGAGAGAATAACTATGCATATATTATATGATGAAGCTGGAAATATGATTTCTCATGGAGAAAACCACGCATACGATCATTCTCACGGGGATCATTGTCATGAGAATAGGAATGAAAATCTGGCATTATTAACTTATATGCTGGAACACAATGAACATCATGCAGAGGAATTAAAGAAACTGGCGGAAAAGATGCAGGAGACTGGATTAGCAGATGTGTCTGAAGAGATCCGAAAAGGAGTAGAACAATTTCAGCAAGTGAATTCCCATTTAGCATCGGCGCTGAAACTGGCAAAGGCAAAGTGAACAGGTTTAAAAGGACAAGATAAGGAAGTGAATTTATGGCAGAAAAAGAAGCAAAGCTTGTGGGAAGACGCTGGAGTTTTTGCGCAGAAGGATATAATCATATCATACAACAAGAGTTTCAGGGAGAAATCCCTGAAAAATGGACATGGTTTTTGAAAAAATATGCTCCGACATCAAAAGGGAGAGTACTCGATATTGGAACAGGGCCAGGTTTTTTTGCGATTCTATTTGGACAGATGGGATGGAAGGTTACAGGAATTGACTGTTCTGATGAAATGATCAAAACAGCAGCGATAAATGCAGCGGCAGCAAATGTAGATGCTGATTTTATGCAAATGGATAATCATTGTCTGCAATTTCCGGATAATACATTTGATTATATTGTCAGTAGAAATGTTACTTGGATTCTCTATGATCCAGAAGTTGCTTTCAAAGAGTGGCTGAGAGTTTTGAAACCAGGCGGACGGATTTTGTATTTTGATGCGAATTGGCCGTATGAAAAAGATAAAGTTTTTTTGTCTGCCCAGAAGAAAGATGAGGAAAAATACCGTGATCGATATGGAGAACCCATAAATACATATACTGGAGATAAGGAAACCAACGAAGAATTCAGAAAACTGATTTTTTTCAAATCTAAATGGAGACCGGTCTGGGATGTGGAACATCTGCCTCAATATGGGTATGAGAATATACAGGTGATTCCCAGAGTGAATGAACAGGTTTACAGTGAACCTAAACAATTACTATATCAGTCGATTCCTATGTTTATGGTTACGGCGGATAAACCATCGCGGAGAGGTGAGCATATTGATTCGCAGCATTAAAAAGGCTGCAGCACGGATTTTGGGAATTATTGTCCTCTTGTTTGGAGTAACCTTTTTATCTTTTTCGCTAATGTATTTAGCTCCCGGTGATCCTGCAGAGTCTATTCTCCGGGCAGGGGGATCCATGCCTTCTCAGGAAGATATAATAGAAAAAAGAATAGAGATGGGATTGGACAGGCCGTTTTTGGAGCAATACGGATCCTGGTTGAACCAGTTTATGCATGGGGATTTGGGAGTCTCTATGATTGATGGGACAGATGTGACTTCTCAATTGTTGGAGGGGCTATCTAACAGTATGCTTTTGGCTGTTTTTTGTCTCTTTTTAGGAATTCTTACTGCATTTCCTATAGGTGTATATTCTGCAGTAAAGAAAGATAGAATTTTTGACAAAATTACAAGCATTATTGTATTTATAAGATTGTCAACCCCTTCTTTCCTCTTAGGTTTGGTACTTTTGTATGTATTTGCATATAAACTGAAAATGGTATCTGTAGCCGCCGGAAGTTCAGGACTGGCGGGAATTGTACTGCCTGTGCTTACGCTAGGGTCTGGCATCAGTGTACGTATGATTCGTCAGATTCGTTCGGCAGTATTGCAGGAGCTCCGGCAGCTTTATGTGGATGGAGCTCGTTCAAGGGGAATTTCGGAACAAAGAATTCTTTTTTTTCATGTGTTAAAAAATATAATGCTTCCAATTATTACTCTGCTTGCTCTGTCATTCGGAGAATTGTTAGGCGGTACGGCAGTGACAGAAACTATTTTTTCATGGCCGGGAATTGGAAGGTTAGTATTGGAAGCCATTGATGAGAGAGACTACACGATCGTACAGGGGTTTGTGGTGATGATTGCTTTAATTTTCTGTGTAGTGTATGGGCTGACGGAATTATCATATGGTATATTTGATCCTAGAGTTCGAAGCGCTCAAATTCAAAAGAGGAGAGAACATGAAAAAAAACATGAAAAAAAGAAAAGCGCTGATGTTTAGATTGCTTTTTTATGGCGCAGGTGTTGGCCTGCTTATATTTTTGGCATTTTTTGGAGAAATGATTGCACCTTATGATCCTTATGAGATTGATATGATGGCGATAAATCAGCCGCCTTCTTCACAATTTTTGTTTGGTACGGACAACTTGGGAAGAGATATCCTATCACGCATCTTGGCCGGTACAAGAAGTTCTGTATTTGCGATGCTGCTTATAACAAGCATGGCGATGTTGATAGGTACTTTGCTGGGATTACTGGGTGGATATTATGGTGGCGTTTTTGATATAATTCTGCAAAAAATTCTTTTGATTTTTCAATCATTTCCAGGTCTAGTCATGGCAATTGCTGTGGCAGGTGTACTGGGAGCGGGACTTCGCAATGCGGTCATAGCATTAATCACAGTAGGCTGGACTGCCTATGCAAGGTTGGCGAGAAGCTTGGTTTTAAAGATCCGGGAATCAAATTATATAAAAGCAGCAAAGCTATGCGGATGTGGTTCTATTCCCATTATCTTTCACCATGTGATTCCGAATATAAGCAGTTCTGTTTTTGTGTATGCGATGGTTTCTCTGTCTGGTGTGATCTTGGAGATTTCAAGTCTGTCATTTTTAGGTTTATCTGCAAAACCGCCAGTACCAGAATGGGGATTTATGATGAATGAAGGCAGAAAAGTTTTGCTGGCAGCACCTTGGCAGGCCTTGGTACCAGGAATTGCAATCTTAATAACAGTTATTATTTTTAATCGGTTTGGCGACAGTGTTCAAGATTTTTTAGAAGTTAGAGAAAATATGAAATAATCAGCATTTTAGAAAGGCGGGAAAAATGAAAAGAAAATTAGCACGATTAATGGCAGTGATATTGGTTGGAAGTATATTTTCGGGATGTGGACAAAGCGGCAGCGATAATAGTTCTAATGGAAGCAGTTCGGCAGGTGCGAACGAAGAGAAGCATCTGAATATTGCTTATCACTCAGAAATTTCAGAGTTAGATCCAGGAAACAGTAGTTGGGACGTGACCCGAATTGGAGTGGGTGAGAGATTATTCCGAATCAATGATGATTTGAAAGTGGAACCTTGGCTGGTGGAATCTTATGAGAGAGTGGATGATCTCACCTGGAAGATGACCCTGAAAGATGGGATAGAATTTTCTAATGGAAAAGAGATGGATGGAGAAACCGTGAAAGAATGTTTGGAGCGAACCATTGAGATGAATCAAAGGGCAGTCACTATGCTGAATATAGCATCTATTGAGGCAGAGGGACAGACACTCACGATTAAGACGAACGACATTAACGCAGCACTGCCGAATAACATGGCGGATTGTGTATGTACAATTTTGGATGTAGATACTTTAGGAAAGGAAGATATTTTTCCCGTTGGAACCGGACCATTTGTGATTGAATCTATGGGCAGTGAGCAGATGGAGCTGACAGCAAATGATAATTATTGGGATGGGGAACCGAAGTTAGATTCCGTAACGATTAAATATATTACCGATGGTAATGCGCAGGCAATGGCTTTGGATAATGGGGAAGTAGATCTGGTATTTCAGCTTCCGAGTGAAAATATAGATCAATTCCGTGATAATGAAAATTTTGTTCTGACGGAGCAGACAGGTTCCCGATCACAATTTATTCATTTTAATTTAGAGAATACTTTTTTGTCAGATCTCAATGTAAGAAAGGCGATTTGTATGGCAATTGACAGAGAGTCTTTTGCAGATGTCATCAATAAAGGAAATTCACAGGCTGCAACAGCGATTTTTCCAGTGAGTTTTGCATATGGAAATGTAGAAGGGATCCGCTATGATCCGGATGAAGCTCAAAAATTATTAGAAGAATCCGGTTATACAGACAGTGATGGGGATGGTATTCGAGATAAGAACGGGGAACCCATGTCATTCCAGATACTTACCTATGGTACGCATGGAAGTTTGCTGCCTACTTTTTGTGAGGCAATTCAGGCATCCTTGAAGGAGCTTGGAATCGAGCTTGATATCCAGGTTAATGATTATGAACCACATCTTGAGGCATTAGAAGCCGGAAATTTTGATATGGCATTAAGCAGCTATATTATGGCTCCGGTAGCAGATCCTCAATATTTTGCAGATATTGCTTTGAGAACAGATGCGGATTACAATTATGGGCATTACTCAAATCAGACTGTTGATGACTTGATTATGCAGCTTGATCAGGAATTTGATGAGGCAAAAAGAACGGAATTGACAGAACAAATACAAGAGGAAGTAGTGAAAGACTGCGCATTTTTTACATTAGGACACTTAAAATATCAAATTGTTGCAGCAGACGATGTGAGTGGATACTCTACCCAGGCAACAGAGTTATATTTACTTAATGAGGATACAGATATAGAACGATAAAAAGGAAGAACAGAAATGTTACTGGAATTAAGAAATGTTTCAATTGCATATAACACTGGGCAGGTTGTTCAAAATGTCAGTTTTCAGGTAAAGCAAGGGGAAACGGTCTGTATTGTGGGAGAGAGTGGCAGTGGAAAGACAACTGTTTTACAAGGAATTCTTGGACTTTTGCGAGAAAGTGGTCATATTGTCCAGGGAGAGATTTTGTTTGAAGGCAAAAATCTTTCGGAGTTGTCGGCAGAAGAGTATCGAAAAATGCGTGGTCAGCAAATTGGTATGATTTACCAGCAGGCAGGGAGATCTATGGATCCAGTTGCAAGAATTGGGAAGCAGTTTTATGAAATGTTTTGTACAAGAGAGAAAATTGACAAGAAAAAAGCAAATGAGAGGGCAGCTTATTTTTTGAGCAAAATGCACTTGAAAGATCCACAGCGTATATTAAAATCTTATCCCACCGCTTTAAGCGGCGGGACGAACCAGAGAGTTGCTATTGCTATGGCATTGGCTATGGAGCCCAAGTTGATTCTGGCGGATGAACCTACATCTGCTCTTGATGTCACAGTACAAATAGAGATTGTAAAAGCTCTTCGCCAAGCAAAGGAATTGAGTGGAGCAGGTATTTTGATGGTGACGCATAATATGGGAGTTGTCGCCCACTTGGCAGATCAGATTGGAGTAATGCACAACGGACAATTAGTGGAGTGGGGGACACGAGAAAAGATCTTAACGCAGCCTTCTCATCCATATACAAGAATGCTTTTGGAAAGTGTGTTGAAGGTAGAATGACCAAATTATTGGAAGTAAAACATCTAAAAAAAGAATTTGATAATATAATTGCAGTGAATGATGTGTCTTTTCAGATGGACGTCGGGGAATCTGTGGGAATTGTAGGTGAAAGTGGATGTGGAAAGAGCACTTTAGTTTACCTGATAGCAGGTTTGTTAAAACCCGATGAAGGTCAGATCTCTATTCAGAAACCTTCACCTCGTGGCGGGAAAAGAAAAAAGACAGATCATCGTATCAATATGGTGTTTCAGGATCCCGTAGATTCTTTTGATTCCAGAATGAATGTCTTCCAAAGCCTTTATGAAGCATTATATTATACAGATAGATGCAGCCGAAAAGAAGCAGAGAAAAGGATTCAAGAAATTCTTCAAAAAGTTCATCTCCCGAAGGAATATATGGAACGTAAAGTTTCCAGCCTTAGTGGTGGAGAGTGCCAGCGGGTTGCCATCGCCAGAGTGATATTGACGGAACCGGATCTGTTTATTTTTGATGAGGCCACCAGTGCATTGGATGTTTCTGTCCAAATACAAATTATGAGACTTCTGGCTGATTTAAAAAAAGAAAAAAATTTTTCTTATTTGTTTGTATCTCATGATTGGGGTGTGATTGCACAATTATGCACTAGCGTTTTTGTGATGTATAAAGGTAGGATTGTGGAGGAGGGAAAAGTCTTGGATATTATGAAAAAGCCGAAGCATCCCTATACTCAACTAATTATCAACTGTGCGAA
>JBMNRA010000018.1:0-41081 GCA_050944415.1 Ruminococcus sp. | reverse complement strand
TTCCTCCTTAAGTCATCATTTAATATGTATTTTTACTAAAAATACTTCGTTTTATGGTATCATTATAGTGTATTTAAGACAAAAACACAATGCTTATTTTGAATTTATTTAAGAATTAATTTTTTCCAGAAGCTGATTCATATTCTCGTATAAATCAGCATGTGTTGCGGCATTTAACACAACGGAAATATAAGGGGCTCCGAATTCATTCTGACTGAGCAGCGCAAGGCATGAGCCGGCATCGCTGGTGGTTCCTGTCTTTCCACCCAGAACAGTTACTCCGGGAGGTGCGGACTGGGCACCTGTCAGGTACTGGTCAGTGGCGTCCAGGCGAATCGTTACGTCCTCGCCGCCTCTTGTAACCGTCAGATTATAGGAACTCAGCTGCATTACTTCAACGAAATAATCATAGTTCAGCGCCTCATTCAGCATCAGATAAATGTCATAGGCTGTTGTATAATGGTCATCATCGTGAAGACCGGTGGGATTGACAAAATGAGTATTGGTAGCGCCCAGAGTGAGAACTTCCTCATTCATCATTTCCACAAAATGTTCAACGGATCCTCCTACATGTTCCGCAATAGCCATGGCTGCGTCATTTCCTGAATTAATCAGAAGACCGTGGAACAGATCATCCATGGTGACAACGTCTCCTGCCTGGAAACCACATACGGAAGAGCCTTCTTCCAGGTCAACGGCATTCTGACTGATCGTCACCACATCATCCATATCCCCGTATTTGATTGCGAGTATGCCTGTGATGATTTTCGTTATACTGGCCGGGTAAGCTTTCTCGTGGACATTTTGGGCATAAAGAACTTCAGAATCATCCAGATTCAGAAGACATGCTTTTTCATCATTGACCATGCTGACGCCTTCCAGCCCCACATTTTCGTCTGTTACGCATAAATCTGCTGCAAATGGCTGAGCCCGCTGAAATTCATCGTTGCTGTCGTTCTTTTCATTCTGAAATGCCAGAGTCAGATCCAGATTCTTATCTTTTCTGATTTTCATAATCCCCAGAATACCCAGCAAGAGTACGATGAAGAAAACCATTATCAGAAAAATGGTATTGAGAATAACCTTTTTTTTTCTTCTTCCTTTTGTTTTTCTCATTTTTTCCTTCTATCTCCCTGTAAATAGTTTCTGTTCTGCAGTCCCACATTCAGGACCAGTCCCATGCCAATGTACAGGCTGACCAGAGAAGTCAGTCCATAACTGACGAATGGCAGCGGCGTACCGGTATTGGGCATCAGACCCGTTGCTACACAGATATTGATAAAACTTTGAATCGCGACAACGGTGGCTACCCCGCAGCAGATCAGTTTTCCCGACAGGTCCTTGGCCCGCCTGCCGATCATTACACACTCCAGGCATATCAGAAAGAGAAGCAGAATAATAATGGATGAGCCAAGAAAGCCCAGCTCCTCTCCTGCTACAGCAAAAATAAAGTCCGTCTGAACCTGCGATACAAAATTGCCCTTTGTGGCGGAAGCCACCTCATTGTTATTGTATCCTTTTCCGGTCAGCTGCCCTGAGCCTATGGCTGTGATGGAATTCTGCTGCTGCATGATATCATCAGAATATTCGGCATCCTCCGGATAAAGAAAGGACATGATACGGGTTTTCTGATAATCTTCCAGGATCGGCAGATCTGTCTGGGTAACCAGAATCAGGAAAACAACCACCAGTGGTACGGCGATAAGCAGCACCGTTCCGATAATTTTATAACTGAGTCCGGAAATGTATAGCAGGACGCAGAATAAAACCGCAACCGTTATGGTGTTTTTCAGATCCGGCTGAATTTTAATCAATACCAGGGGAATGGCGATTAAAACGATAGATTTTACCAGTGTTTTCAGCGTATTCAGATCATCCTCATGCTCCATCAGGAACCTGGCAAAAAACAATATCAATATGATTTTGGAAAGCTCCGTAGGCTGGAACTGAAGGGGACCGATGGAAATCCAGCGTGTTGCACCGTAAGTGGTCTGCCCCATAAGTCTTACAGCAAGCAGAAGCAGTATATTGGCAAAATACATGATCCAGTAAAAATTCAGAATCCAGCTGAAATCAATCAGTGATACGATGGTCATAACCACCAGACCCAGAATGACTCCGAAAAGCTGACGGGTCTGAAGCGACTTCATGGCGCTTCCCACCAGAAGCACCCCGATGCCGCTTATAACCACCAGCCATAATACCAGTCGGAAACTGTAGTCTTTTAGCTTGTATAATTTAAACATATGCACTTCCTTATCAGTTATGAGGTGTTTTTTTTACAGCTATGGTGGCAAGGAGTGTGGGAGGCGCAGCCCTGAAGGTCAGCGATACCTTATCCTCATCCACCAGTATGTATTTATTTACAGTTTTTATGATATCCTTTTTCATCATAAGTAAGATTCCCGGTGAACAGTCAATGCGCTCCGCATTAACCAGAAGTCTCAGCCTGTCTTTTGCAATGGTGCTGGTATTTCTTCTTTTTCCTCGGAACATCCTGGCCCACCTCCTATGATTTTTTGAACAGCCGTCGGAAAAATCCTTTCTTTTCAGAAAGATTCAGAAGCGGTATCTCCTCGCCGAGAATCCGTCTGCATATATTCAGATAAGCCTGTCCGGCAAGAGAAGAATCTCCAGCCAGAGGCTCTCCCTGATTGGTGGCAATCACAATGTTTTCATCGTCAGGCACGGCTCCTATCAGGTCCACGGCAAGAATATCTACCACATCTTCCACCGACATCATGTCTCCCCGTTTCACCATATCCATCCGCAGCCGGTTGATGATCAGCTGAATGTTTCTCATACCGTCTGATTCCAGCAGACCGATAATCCGGTCCGCATCACGGATGGCGGAAACTTCCGGAGTGGTAACCACCAGTGCCCGGGAAGCCCCTGCAACCGCATTTTTAAACCCCTGCTCTATTCCGGCAGGACAGTCCAGCAGTATATAGTCAAAGTCTTCTTTCAGATCTTCGCATAGTTTTTTCATCTGTTCCGGCGTTACGGATGTTTTATCCCTGGTCTGGGCGGAAGGCAGCAGAAACAGCTGGGAAGGATATTTCTTATCCTTGATCAGCGCCTGCTTCATCCTGCAGTTTCCCTCAATGACGTCTACCAAATTATAGACGATTCTGTTTTCCAGGCCCATAACCACATCCAGATTCCGCAGCCCGATATCCGTATCTACCAGAACAACTTTTTTCCCCAGGGCGGCCAGACCGCAGCCGATATTGGCTGTCGTGGTGGTTTTTCCTACGCCGCCTTTTCCTGATGTAATGACAATAACTTCACTCATTTTCCTTTCCTCCAAAAACTCTGTTGATTTTTAAGCTTTTGTACCTGAACGGTTTAGTCCGTTTCTTCATTGGAAGTACCTTCTGAAAGTGCAGTTCCTGTCAGTATTTCGGCATTGTCTTTTAATTCGAAATAGTAATTCAGAATATCTTTCGCAACCATTCCGGCGTTGACGCCGGTGTAGCCGTAGGCAATACGGACTGACATAGCGATCTCCGGATCTTCATAAGGCGCATATCCGATAAATACACCGTGGCTGGGACGGTTGCTTACCTGCTGCGCGGTACCGGTCTTTCCGGCCAGACTTACTTCCAGATCGCGGAAAGCTTCCGCATTGGTTTCTGTGATAACGCCCCGCATTCCCACATGGATATCTTCCCAGATATAGTCCGGTATCTCCAGCTGACTTTCCACACCGGGCGTATATTCTTCGACCAGATTCCCGGAAGAGTCGGTAATCTTGTCCAAAAGGGAAATCTGATAACTGGTTCCGCTGTTGGCAAGAGTCGTTACATACCTGGCCAGCTGAGATGTTGTGTAGTTATGCGTACCCTGACCGATAGCGGAGGGAATGGGCATCTCGTCTGAAATCTGCGGGTCTGCTTCCGAAATCTCAATTCCTGAATTTTCATCAAAATCAAACAGCTCTGCATAGGTCGTCAGTTTCTGAATCGCTCTGCTGTCGGAAAAAACTCCCGTGTCATCCAGACCCAGACGGTAAGCAATCTCACACATGAAGACGTTGCAGGAATTGGTAATCCCTCCACGGATATTCAAAAGGCCATGTCCCTGGGTATACCAGCACTGCAGCGGTGAGCCGGGGATTCTGTCAAAAAGGCCGGTACACTGAATGATAGATTCATCGTCGATTACTCCCTCCATCAGACCGGCCACACTGGTAACCAGCTTGAAGGTAGAACCAGGCGCTGTTCTCTGCTGCGTTGCTTTATTATAAAAAGGCTGAGAGAGATCACTGTTCAGCTTCTGATAATAGGATACGTCCATTTGATTGGTCAGCTGATTATTATCATATCCCGGATAGCTGACGCAGGCCAGAATTTCTCCGGAATTGGGATCCGTAATTACCACAGATCCGGAACAGGGATCCAGCGCCAGCTGAGCCGGCGTAATTTCAAGCTTGCTGATTTTCTGAATCATAAAATCATAGGAACTCATCTGTCCGGATACCAGTGCCTCATAGTCTCCATCGTCCGTGGACAGAATTCCCTGATCATACAGGGCAATACACAGTTCCGTTCCGGAAATCACATCGTCCAGAATCAGATAATGGTAAAGCAGTTTGGAAAACTCTTTGTCCGTTTTCAGATAGTCTGCAATATACGCGGCCAGCGCTTCGTATACTTCCCGGGAGTCCATATAAGTGTCCTCATTGGTGAATCTGGAAAGATCGATCCAGTTCTGACTGACTGCGTAGGTGAGAAATTCCTGAAGACTGATGGTCTCATCCCTGGTCCAGGCAAGATAGGTCTCGTCGGACTTGTCAATGGCATTTTCGTTTAAGATACCGGTGTCTTCCATCAGCATATCGTTGACGATATAGCTGATATATTCCTGCATTTCATCGGACATATCCTCATAAGCCTGTGGATTGTCTCCCGTAAGCTCTGCGGTGACAGCGTCAAAAACCTGCTGCTGCTTCTGGGTGAATCTGGCGTATATGCTTTTTTCCGTCTCCGACGCGTCCTCTTCCGCGAAATGGCTGATATCCAGCACGCTGTTGTTGACCAGAGCGAAGTATACATCGTAGATGGGGATGGGGATGGCCGAAGTGTCGGTGTTTTCATCGGCTACAAATTCCTTGATCGGTGAAATATTTAAAACCAGTATGCCGGCAATTCTCTGTTCCAGTATCTGGTAGGCGGCTGTCTGAAGGTCCTTGTCTATGGTCAGATAAACGTCATTACCCTGTACCGGCTCCTGTCTAGATTCCTCATCGATTTCCAGCACTTTCCCAAGACTGTCCACATAGACGGTCTCGCTGCCGTCCGTTCCCTGAAGGGTGGTCTCCATCACCTGTTCAATGCCCGTTTTCCCCACAATGGATGTGGTGGAGTAATTGGGATTTTCTTCCTGGAGAGTTTCCAGTTCCTCCGAGGATATCTGGCCGGTGTAGCCAAGCAGGGGTGCAAAGTATTCACTGTCATTGTAGACACGGACAGAATCTTCCACCACTTCCACACCTTCCAGTTCATCCTGATTTTCCATAATTTTTGCCACAGTTTCATCACTGATATCGGTGGCAATGGTCACGGGAACATACTTCTGATAACTGGTGGTGGAAAGCAGGTACCGGAGAGATACCATTTTCAAAAGTTCTTCTTTCGTATAGGTTTCCGGCAGCCCGTAGGATTCCAGCTCATCTTCTGTATAGGGTTTTTCCTCAAGAATAATACCAAACCGGTCTTCTCCGGCCAGGTCCTCTATAATCTGATCCGGTGAGGCATTCACTTCATCTGCCTCCAGATCATCGATCAGGCTGTGACCGTATACATCCGCCCGGAACCGGTCCAGAGAAAAATCTGTAACATTAAAGGCATATTCGCCATTTTCATCAATAATAATGTGAAAACTGCTGTCCACGGAATCGCCGCAGGATTCAATGATCTGAATCAGACGGTAAATTTCTCCGTTCAGAGACAGATTGCGGATACGGTTCGTATCGTATGTTCCGCTGTCTTCCAGCGTGACGGAATAGGAAAGTTCATTATATGCCAGTACGTTTCCGTTCCGGTCGAGAATATTGCCGCGTGTGCTTTTTATCGTACGCTCTCTCGTAGTTTGAAGAGAAAAATTATCAGCGTATTCCTGGCCGTGAATAATCTGGAGGGAAAAAATTCTCTGCAGCAGTATCGCGGCCATGACAAGAAAGCCTATCATAAGCAGGCTTGTTCTTCTGAGTTTTATACGTTTTAATGCTCTTTTTATCTTCTTAACCAAGGTGATCTCTGTCCTTCCAATTCGTATTCTAACAGTTGGCGGTTAATTTTGAAAAACAGCCGATAGAAAATCAGCGTCATAACCACAGTATAGACCATTTCCGGAATAATAACTTTTCCCAGATAACCCGGAAAATTCAGTCTTCCCCTCAACATAAACTGCAGGCCGTAGATCACGCATCCATAAGCCAGATCACTTACCGTCACAAGTGCCATGGGGACCTTGATATCCTCATCAAAAAATACCTTATAAAAGAATCCGTTCAGAAAACCCACCCACATGTAAATGAGAGCATTGAATCCAAAAAGATTTCCATAAAACAGGTCAATCATCAGCCCGCTTAAAAATCCGGTAAACATGCCGATACGTTTCCCGCACATCAGTCCGAAAGATACGGTCAGTATCAGCAGCAGATTGGGAGAAATGGATGCAATGGCCAGAGCCTTAAAGACAGTACTCTGCAAAAGGAAGGTAACCAGAACCAATCCGGCTAATACCAGTTTCCTGCGCATTATTCACCTCCTGCATTTTTCAGTTCTGTAATGACCAGCACTTCATGAATATGTTCAAAATCCACCACGGGGATCAGATAACCCGTTTTTGTCAGATCATTGGGATCATCCTCTATCTCATCGATATAGCCGATCAGGATGCCCTTCAGAAACTTCTCACTGATGTCAGAAGTGACGATGGTGTCACCGGTCTGGACTTCATCGTCCGGATCCCGCAGCTGGATAAAATTCAGCTTTCCCTCTTCCATCAGCAGCAGATTGCCTGTCACGGTACAGTTGTCCGATGTGGATGCCACCATAGCGCTGACATTGCTGGAATCGTCAATAATGGAACGAACCGTTGCCCAGTCTTTTCCCACTTCCGTTACGATTCCTGCCAGACCTCCGTCTGCCAGGACGTTCATGTCTACGGCAATGCCGTCATCGCTGCCTTTGTTGATAACGAAGGTACTGTACCAGTTGCCGGGATCTTTGGAGATCACCTGAGCAGCCACCTTATCGTACTCTGTATAATCCTCATCCAGCTGGTACAGCTTCGTCAGCCGGTCCAGCTCGTCCTGATTCTGGAGAAGCTTATTGTTTTCTTCCGTAAGAGAAGCTATCTGTTCTTTCAGTTTATCATTTTCTGCCTTCAGTTCTTTGGCGCTTTGAAAGCCGCTAGTCTGATCCCTAAGCCAGTTTCCCATGGCGTTTATTCCTTTTTGAAAAGGAGAGATAATATATCCTGCGCCCTGCTGTACCGGCGCAAAAGAAAATCTGGAGGAAGCAGCCAGAGCAATCAGACCGATACATATGACCGTCATGATGGTGATCCAGTGCTTTGTCTTGATAGAAAATCGATTTTTTTTCTTCATGATACTCCTTATTAAAACCTCTGTTTCCTGCGTTTGCTTCTGGCCGGAAATGCCCAGTGCCAGAGCGTCTTATGATTGATAATCTCTTTCAGACCGTAGATTGCTGACAGATCACTGTACTGTGAAGTCTTTACGGCACATTCGATACGCCGGGACAGGTATGCGCTTAAGTTGGGAATCTTCGTACTGCCGCCTGTCAGATAAATGCCTTCCTGGACAATGCTGCTGCGGATCTGGGGAGGCGTCCGTTCCAGAAATATCTGAATTTCCTCACACATCTGATTGATAATCCGCCGCATGGCCTCATTGACAATGGAATCGGAGATGATTCCGGCTTTTGGCAGTCCCGATACCGCATCGATGCCGATCACTTTTCTGGCTTCTTTCTTTTCTGAAGAAAAACCGGCCAGAGCTGTTTTTAAACGGTCTGCCATCCGGTGACTGATATGAAGACCGCATTTTTTCCTTACATTTGCCACAATGGCATTATCAATGTGATTTCCTCCATATTCCAGAGGCTTGCTGATAATGACTCTGCTGTCGGCAATGATGGAAAGTTCTGTGGATTCCGCGCCCATATCAATAATCATGGAACCTTTTGTCTTTGTGATGGGAATACCCAGCGCCAGAGCATTGACGATGGGCCGTTCCACCAGATAAATCCGGCTTTTGCGCAGATCACCGCCGCTGGCAATGGTGTTATACGCCCTCTTTTCTATTTCCGTCATATTCATGGGGACAGAAAAATAGACAATCGGCCTGCTCCCGAAGTGTCTGCTGATTTTCCGAAGCAGCAGGTGTAATACGACTTCCAGATGGCCGATATTTGCAATCATTCCGCCGCTCATGGGAGAAGAGACTTCTATATTATGGGGAGCTTTTTCATACATTTCATAGGCATCGTTTCCAACGGCAAGTACTTCTTCTCCATTCCTGATGGCGATCATGTTCTTCTCTATTAATATTTCATCTTTTTTCAGAGAATAGATCTTTATGGTATCGGACCCCAGATCCACTCCGAATATTTCCTGTAAAATCATAATACAATAACCCCTTTATGTCAACCTCATCATCCCCTCCTGACGCAGGCTGAAGTAAGTAAGATCACCGACTATAATGTGATCCAGAAGTGAAATGCCAAGCATATCCCCTGCCGACTGAATCCTCTTCGTAATCCGGATGTCTTCACTGCTGGGCGCCGGATTGCCGCTGGGATGATTATGTACCAGTATGATATATACGGCATGATAAGACAGGGCCGCAAGGAAGATTTCTCTGGGTGAAACCAGAGAAGCGTTAACGGTACCTTTTGAGATTTCCACATCACCGAGAAAATGGTTTTTTGTATCCAGCATCATACAGAACAGCCTTTCCTGCTCCAGATGACGCATATCTTCCATATAATAACCGGCAATGGTTTCAGGATCCTGGAAAGAGAGACTTTCTTTCGAAGAGCTTTTGGCGATTCGCCTGGACAGTTCGCCGATACATTTGATCTGTATCGCTTTCACTTCTCCGATGCCCCGTATCTCCTGAAGCTGAGCAAGGGACAGGTGATGCAGTCCCAGCAGACCGTAATGAACCTGTGAAAGGGTCAGCACTTCTTCTGCCAGAGCCAGGGAAGAATGTCCCTTTGTACCGCTGCGCAGAATGATGGCCAGAAGTTCCGCGTCAGACAGCCTTTCAGGACCCAGTCTGCGGAATTTTTCATAAGGTCTCATCTCAACAGGTAAGTTTTTCATTGTCTTTTGATAAATCATAATCCTCCTGGTCTCTTCAGGCAGATAACCAAGAACGTTCGATTTTTATTCTAGCACAAAAAAGCGGCAAAGTATACCGCATTTATATTAAATTTTCCTGACATAATTCAATATGACTGCTTCTGCCGTTTTAAGACCGTCTATGGCCGCTGATGTGATCCCTCCCGCATAGCCGGCACCTTCGCCGCAGGGATAGAATCCTCTGATATTGCTTTGAAAAGATTCATCCCGTATGATACGGACCGGTGAGGAGGAACGGCTTTCAACGCCCGCAATCAGACAATCTCCCCGGTCAAAACCGTTTATTTTTTTACCGAAGGCCCGGATGCCTTCTTCCAGGGAATCTCCGATAAAGGGGGGAAGGAATGATCTTACATCCGCCATCTGATAGGAACCTTTTATGCAGGGAGCAACCTTTCCGAGACTGCTGCTTTTTCTGAAATGGCAGAAGTCGTCAAAAAGCTGCAGAGGAATTGATCCGCCGCCCGCATCGAAAGCTCTCTGTTCCAGCATCCGCTGGAAAGCGATTCCTCTTAAAGCTTCCGGAATATCTAATGAAGTATACGCAGGAAAGTCTTCCGGCGTAACGGTGACAATGAGTGCGCTGTTGGCATTTTGAGAAGCCCTGCCGTGATAGCTCATGCCATTGACAGCAAGGAATCCTCTTTCAGAAGACGCGTTTACCACGTATCCTCCGGGACACATACAGAAACTGTAAACACCTCTTCCCTGATCTGTCTGATGCGTCACCTTATAAGAGGCTGCGCCCAATTCTTTTACGCGGCTTCTTCCATACTGTGACTCATTAATCATCTCCTGGGGGTGCTCGATACGGATACCTGCGGCGAAAGCTTTGGCCGTCATGGAGATTCCGCGGCTGTAAAGCATTTCGAAGGTGTCCCGGGCACTGTGACCGATGGCGCAGATCAGGGCATCAGCCGGAAGCCATTTTTCACCGTTGATCTGTATCCCGGTAATTCTTCCCTTTTCCACAGAAAAATCCGTAAGCTTTGTATGAAAGATAAACCGCCCTCCCAGCTGTTCGATCATTCTTCTGAGATTTTTTACAATGGCAATCAGCTGATCCGTACCCAGATGAGGTTTTTGCTGATAGAGAATTTCTGCCGGAGCGCCGGCTTCCACAAAAAGCCGAAGAACCTGACGGTTCCGCCCTTTGGGATCCTTGACAGTGGTATTTAATTTTCCATCGGAGAAAGTTCCGGCGCCTCCTTCCCCGAACTGAACATTGGATTCTTCATTCAAAACGCCATTCTTCCAGAACTCATTGACTGTTTTTACCCGTTCTTCCACACACTCTCCCCGCTCCAGAATGAGAGGAGAAAACCCGCAGCGGGCCAGCAGCCAGGCACAGAACAGTCCAGCGGGACCGCTGCCTGCAATCACCGGCCGAAAAGAAGATGCCGTATTCATTTCAGGAGCGGAAAATGTATACGCATCCTCTTTGGTTGACGTAATGTTTTTATTGTTAATTTTTTTGAGAATTTTATTTTCCAGAGATTCCTTCAGCGTAATGTCCACGGAATAAACGAAAAACAGATCCGGTTTTTTTCTGGCGTCCAGCGACTGTCTGACAATGGTGAATCGTACAAGGTCGTCTTCCGAAATTCTCAGTGTATGGGTAATTTTTTTAATCAGAGCATTCCTGTCATGATTTACAGGAAGCTTCAGCTGGTTGATTCTTATCATATCGTATCTCCTGCGCAGAATTTTCCCGCCACTGCTCCGCTGCTCCATGCCCACTGGAGATTATAACCGCCGCAGCTGCCGTCCACGTCTACTACCTCTCCGGCAAAATAGAGTCCGGGGACCAGTTTTGATTCCATAGTTTCAGGGCAGATTTCCTCTGCCGACACACCTCCCGTACACACCTGAGCCTGGGACATGGCGCAGGTATCTTTTATGATAACAGGATAGTTTTTCAGACGGTTGGCAAGTTCCGGCATGTAGCGGATCTCCGTGCATAGCAGAGGAATCAGTTTCTGAGGAAGCAGACCGATGAAAGATTCCTCCAGTGTTTTATAATCACAGTTTTCCAGTCGGGATTCCAGGAATACCGTCAGCTGTTCCTCAGTAAAATCCGGCATGAAATCCAGTACAGCCAGAACCTGGCTGCCCGCTTTCAGAGCGCGGGCGGCAAACCGGCTGACGGAAAAAACGGGAATTCCGGAAATACCGTATTCGGTAAACTGGATTTCACCTCTTTCGGCGGCCAGCTTTCTGTCATTTTCATACAGAGTGACAGTTGCATCGAAACGAACGCCGGCCCATTTGCTGAAATAGGAACCGGCTCCTTTTAATCCTGTCAGCGCAGGCAGGGGAGATACAACTGTATGACCCAGACTCTCAGCAAGACGGAAACCGTCCATACAGGAGCCTGTGACAGAGGAAGCGCATCCTCCCGCGGCCAGAATCACCCGGTCAGCCTGATAGGTGTAGGTTTCCGTATCTATCAGAAAACGTGAATTCTCCTTTCGAATAGCTGTCACGTGTTCCCGCGTCTTCATTTTTACTTTTCGGTGACGTGCCTCCATACAGAGAACGTCCCGCACGGCAGAGGCCTGTTCACTGTATGGATAAAGTCCTCCGTTTCTGTTTTTCGTGTAGATGCCAAGTCCGGTAAAAAAACGCAGCGTATCAGCAAGAGGAAAACGTGAAATAACCTGCCAGGGGAACTCCTCCAGACTGCTGTGATACATCTCCGGCCGCTGATTCACATTGGTCAGATTACATTTTCCGTTGCCAGTAGCCAGAATCTTTTTGCCAAAAACTTCATTTTGTTCCAGCAAGGTAACGGCAGATCCTTTTTCCGCCGCCGTGACGGCAGCCATCAGGCCGGCAGCCCCGCCTCCGATAATGATTATCTGCATCTTTCATATACCTCCGGTTTATAAAGTGACAAGCCCTTTTTCCTTTAATTTCTGAAGACTCATCAAAATGCCAAATTTTGCATGTTCCCAGGTCAGACCGCCCTGAAAATAGACGGCGTAGGGCGGTTTAATGGGACCGTCGGCGGAAAGCTCGATGGAAGAACCCTGTACGAAAGCTCCCGCCGCCATAATGACATCACTGTCATATCCCGGCATAGCCCAGGGCTCCGGATCGACGTAACTGTCCACCGGAGCAGCTGCCTGAATTCCTTTGCAGAAAGCGATGACGCTTTCCGGATTCCCGAATTCCACCGCCTGTATAATATCGTGGCGGCTCTCAGAACCGTTGGGAATCACAGAAAATCCCAGCCTTTCATAAATGTTGGCGGCAAAAATAGCCCCTTTTAATGCTCCTGCCACCACAGTGGGAGCCAGAAAAAATCCCTGGTAAAATGACTGATTGACGCCAAGGGTGGCTCCTACTTCTTTTCCAAGACCCGGAGAAGTAAGTCGGAAAGCTGCATTTTCCACGTATTCTTTCTTTCCGGCAATGTAGCCGCCGATAGGTGCGAGACCGCCGCCGGGATTTTTTATAAGGGAACCGACCAGCAGATCCGCTCCCACATCCGTGGGCTCGATTTTTTCCACAAATTCACCGTAGCAGTTATCCACCATACAGATTACATCAGGCCGGATACTTTTAACAAAGCTGATCAGTTCTCCAATGCGCTCTACTGACAGCGTAGGTCTTGTCTGATATCCTTTGGACCGCTGAATGGTTACCAGTCTGGTCCGTTCGTTCAATGCTTTCCTGATATTTTCATAATCAAAGGCACCATCCGGTTTCAGATCCACCTGCCGGTAAGAAATGCCATATTCGGCCAGAGATCCGTTGGAAGGCCTGATGCCGATGACTTCTTCAAGGGTGTCGTAGGGTTTCCCGACAGGCGAAAAAAGTTCATCGCCCGGTCTTAAGTTTCCGGCCAGCGCTACAGCCAGGGCATGGGTGCCGCAGGCGATCTGAGGACGGACCAGAGCATCCTCTGTATGAAAAGCGGAAGCGTAAACGGCTTCCAGGGTATCACGGCCCAGATCGTTATATCCGTAACCGCTGCTGGAATAGAGACAGGCTTCGCTCACCCGGTTTTCCTGCATGGCCCGGATAACTTTCAGCTGATTATATTCCGCTGTTTCATCAATTGTTTCAAAACGTTTTTTTAATTCCTGCCATATACTTTCACCAAAATCATATACGTCTCCGTCAATTCCCAGAGACTGGTACATTTTCTGTTTTTCGTCCATAATTTGCCTCATTTCAGTATATTTCTTTCCCGGCACAGGGCCAGCATATAATCCAGAATTTTTTTGCCGCTGAAATCAAAGACTTCTTTCTGAAGCCAGATGACATCTTTTTCCCGCCGAAACCAAGTGAGCTGGCGTTTGGCAAAATGGCGGGTATCTCTTTTCAGAATGCGGACAGCCTCATCCAGTGAAACTTCGCCGTCCAGATAAGACAGAAGTTCTTTATATCCCAGTCCCTGCATGGAGGTCATATCTTTGGTATATCCTTCTCTGTGAAGGTTCTCCACTTCCTCAAGCAACCCTTCGTCCATCATCTTATCGATTCTCTGTTCGATTTTCCGATATAAGATTTCCCGCGGCTCATTCAGTACAAAATAAAGCGACCGGTAGGGAGAGGTTCTCTGTTTCTGTTCCGTATTGTGAACGGATATCTGTTCTCCTGTCTGTTCGTAAAACTCCAGCGCCCGTATGACTCTTTTTACATTGTTGGGATGAATCTGCGCCGCCGCATCCGGATCCTTTTCCGTAAGCAGTCCGTGAAGAAACTGCGGACCCTTCTGACGTGCCAGTTCTTCCAGTTCATGGCGGAAAGACGGATCCCCGCCGTGAGATGTAAAGTCGATGTCATAAAGAACGGACTGAATATAAAATCCGGTGCCGCCGGTCAGAATGGGTATTCTGTTTCTTTCCCATATACCGGTCATGGCTTCTTTTGCCATATGCTGAAACGTGACCACATCAAACTTTTCAGCGGGATCCAGAACATCAATGAGATGATGAGGAACGCCCTCCATCTCCTCCGGCTTGATTTTTGCGGATCCTATATTCATTTTACGGTAAACCTGCATGGAGTCAGCGGAGATAATTTCTCCATTCACAGCCTTTGCCAGGGCAATGGATAAAGAGGTTTTTCCCACGGCTGTGGGACCGGTCAATATCAACAGTGGTTTCATGCTTTTCTCCCTTTACAATATACGTTTGAATTTCTTTTCCAGCTCATATCGGCTCATGGAAATGATGGTGGGTCGGCCGTGGGGACAATGGTAGGGATTTTCCAGCTTTAAAAGCTGGTCAATCAGTTGTTCTGCTTCTTTGGCCGTCAACGTCTGATTGCCTTTTACGGCTGCTTTACAGGCCATAGTAGCCAGTTTCTGGGCAAAAAGCTGAGGCGTCATCTCCTCTGCTCCTTCCTGATCCAGACTGTCCAGCAGCTCTGTGAAAATTTTTTCTTCTTCAATCCCATACAGATTGCAGGGAACGGCCCGTATGGTATACTCCTTGCCGCCGAAAGGTTCTATTTCAAATCCGAAATCCCGGAATCGTTTTTCATTCTGACGCATCAGTTCCATTTGGCGAAGATTCAAAGTGACAACGACGGGGATAGCCAAATACTGAGAAATCATTTCCTTTTTTACCATTTCATGGAGCAGCTGCTCATAGAGAACCTTTTCATGGGCGGCATGCTGATCGATGATAAAAAGCTTGTCCTCCATCTGTACCAGCCAGTAAGTCTGGAACACCTGTCCAATGATGCGGTGCAGGCTTCTGGAATTTTCGTCCAGAAGTTTTCTGTCCTGAAACAGACTCATCTGTCCGGGGGACTGCACTGTATTTTCCTGCTGCTGTTTTTTTCCCCCCTCATTGGAAAGGGCAGGTTTTATTCCTTCCGTTTTCTTACCGGCAGTCTCCGCTTCCGTATTCATATAGGATGGGGTTTCACGGATCATCTCCCGGGCCTGTTCTCTCCTTCTGACCTCAAAGGGTTCGGGAGATGAAGGGAGGGGCTGGGGACTGCTCTTTTTTTGCGGTGCAGGATCAAAGGAAACCTCCGGGATCAGTTCTTTCCCCGTCAGAGCGTCATAGACGGCCCGGTATACAACCTTATAAATCTCTTCTGAATTCTGAAAACGCACCTCCCTCTTCGCCGGATGAACATTGACATCTACTTTCCTGGGATCTGCCTGAATGAATAATGCGGTGAAGGGAAATTTGTGCTGCATCAAAAAAGAACGGTAACCGTCCTCGATTGCTTTTGTCAGAATATTGTTTTTTACGTATCGGCCATTTACATAGTAATTCTCAAAGGCCCTGTTACCTCTGGAGACGGAAGGTTTTCCGATATAGCCGGTGATGGATATATCGCTTTCTTCCACATGGATTTCCGTTAGCTCTTTCGTAATCTCCCGTCCGTATATCTGGTAGATGATCTCCTTGAAATTTCCATTTCCTGAAGTATTCAGGCGAGTCTGCCCATTCTGCATAAATTTAAAGGAAATGTCAGGATGCGACAGAGCCAGCTGTTCCATTAGACTTCCGATATAGGATCCTTCCGTAGCGGGAGATTTTAAAAACTTCGCACGGGCCGGTGTGTTGAAGAAAAGATTGCGCACCAGAAAAGTGGTGCCCTGGGGAGCGCCTATTTCTTCTGTCTCTTTTTCTGTTCCTCCCTCAATAATGTAGCGGGTGCCGGTCAGGGCGTCAGGAGTTTTAGTAATCAGCTCTACCTGGGAGACAGCAGCGATACTGGATAAGGCCTCTCCGCGGAAGCCCAGGGAGGATATAGTCAGCAGGTCCTCCAGAGAAGTGATTTTACTGGTGGCATGACGGCAGAATGCCAGGGGAACCTGTTCTTTTTCGATTCCGGCACCGTTGTCCGTAATCCGGATAAAAGAAATTCCGCCGTCTTTGATTTCCACAGTGACAGCTGTAGCCCCTGCGTCAATGGAATTCTCCACCAGTTCTTTTACTACTGAAGAGGGGCGTTCTACCACCTCTCCGGCAGCGATTTTGTCGATTGTAACCTGATCCAGCATCGTAATTTTCTTCATAATTCATCTACCACCGATTTTTAATTTTGTTCTGAAGGCGGTTCAGAATATTCAGCGCATCCAGAGGCGTCAGATTGGAAATATCCAGTGCCTTCAGCTCTTCTATTATATCGTCATTCTGTACTGTGTCAAATAAAGACATCTGTTTCATATCCACTTCATCGTAATGAACAGTTTTTTTCTTCTTTCCAGACTGGGACAGGTCCTTTACGGCAGCCAGAATGTCCGCATTGCTCAGCTCTTCCACCAGTTCTTTTGCCCGTTCAATGACGCTGTCCGGAACGCCGGCCAGTTTGGCAACCTGGATACCGTAGCTTTTATCAGCACCGCCTTTGATGATTTTTCTCAAAAAGACAATGTCATCCCCTTTTTCTTTCACGGCAATGCAGTAATTGTTGACGCCGGGAAGTTTGCCTTCCAGTTCCGTCAGCTCATGGTAGTGAGTGGCAAAAAGAGTCTTGGCTCCCAGAAGTTTCGTATTGCTGATATGCTCGATAACGGCCCAGGCAATAGCCAGTCCGTCAAAGGTACTGGTTCCTCTGCCGATCTCGTCCAGAATCAGCAGGCTGTTGGCTGTGGCATTTCTGAGAATGGTGGCAACTTCCGTCATTTCCACCATAAAAGTGCTCTGTCCGCTGGCCAAGTCGTCCGATGCTCCTACCCGGGTGAAAATCCGGTCCACAATGCCGATTTTTGCCTTGTCCGCAGGGACAAAGCAGCCGATTTGCGCCATCAGCACAATCAGGGCAGTCTGTCTCATGTAGGTGGATTTTCCGGCCATATTGGGTCCGGTGATGATGGAAACCCTGCTGGAGCCATTGTCCAGATAGGTGTCGTTGGGAATGAACATATCGTTGGTAATCATCTTTTCCACCACTGGATGGCGGCCGCCTTTGATATCGATGACGCCCTTTTCGTTTATTTTTGGGCGGACGTAATGGTTATGGCTGGCAACCACCGAGAAGGAGGAAAACACGTCAATTCCCGCCACAGCTCTGGCTGTTTCCTGAATTCTGGTGATTTCCTTCGCAAGCGTATCTCTTATCTCACAGAACAGCTGGTATTCCAGTGCGTAAAGCTTGTCTTCCGCTCCCAGAATCATGTCCTCCAGTTCTTTTAACTTGGGTGTATAATATCGTTCCGCGTTGGTCAGGGTCTGCTTTCTCGTATAATAGTCCGGCACTTTATCCTTAAAAGAATTGGTTACTTCCAGATAATATCCGAAAACTTTGTTGTATTTTACCTTCAGATTGCGGATTCCGGTTTTCTCCCGCTCTTCTGTCTCCAGCTGAGTCAGCCAGGTTTTGCCTTCAGTTTTGGCCTGACGAAAATGATCCACGTCTTCATGGAAACCATCCTTGATGATTCCTCCCTCCTTCATAGCCAGGGGAGGATCTTCCTGAATGGAAGACTCCAGCAGCTGATACAGATCGCTTAAATCATCCATCTGGCGGTACAGATTGGAAAGCAGCGGGCATTCGAATTCAGAAAGAAGCTGCCGGATATGAGGCAGCATGGACAGTGAAGATTTAAAGGCAATCAGATCTCTGGGATTGGCGGTCTGGTAGCTGATTTTACTGACCAGCCGTTCCAGATCGTAAACCGGATTTAAGTATTCCCGGATTTCATCACGGAGGATTGCTTTTCGATTCAGTTCATCGACGGCGTCCAGCCGTTCATTGATTTGATTCTCATCAATCAGCGGCTGTTCTACAAAGTTTCTCAGCATTCTGGCGCCCATGGCCGTTTTCGTTTTATCCAGAACCCAGAGCAGAGAACCTCTTTTCTGCTTTTCCCGCAAAGTTTCCACCAGTTCCAGATTTCTGCGGCTGGAACTGTCAATGACCATGTATTTTTCCGCCAGATAGGGCTTTATCTCCGTCATATGCGCCAGAGAGTTTTTCTGAGTTTCAAACAGATATTGAAACAGTGCGCCTGCAGCAATGATTCCTGTGGGGTAGTCTTCCAGTCCCAGTCCTTTTAAAGAAAGAGTTTTAAAATGATCTTTCAGCGTTCGCTGACACAGTTCATCGTCAAAATACCAGGCATCCAGGGAATAGACCGTGATGCCCAGCCGGTTTTTCAGATCATCCAGATCGATGCCGCTGACAAAGAAGGCCTGATTGCAGATAATTTCGGCCGGAGAAAACTTGGCGATTTCATCCAGAAGCTTTTTCTCCTTATCCACTTCTGTCAGGAAACATTCTCCCGTAGTTACATCAGCCAGGGAAATACCATAAATATCATCCAGATAGACAATGGACATAATATAATTATTCTTCGATTCATCCAGTCCCTGGGTGTTCAGGTTGGTGCCCGGAGTGACAATACGGGTAACTTCCCGTTTCACCAGTCCTTTGGCCAGCTTTGGATCTTCCACCTGTTCACAGATCGCCACCTTGTATCCCTTGTCAATCAGACGGTTTATATAGGTATCCGCCGAATGAAAAGGAACGCCGCACATGGGAGCCCTCTCCTTCAGACCGCAGTCCCTGCCTGTCAAAGTCAGTTCCAGCTCTTTGGATACCAGAACGGCATCGTCAAAGAACATTTCATAAAAATCACCCAGCCGGTAAAAGAGTATACAGTCTTTATAGGCTTCTTTTGTCTCTACATATTGCTGCATCATTGGTGAAAGATTTGTCACAGATTTTTCCTCGCTTCCTCCACGCGGCTTCCCATATAGTAAAAACCGCGGCATTCATCCAGAGAAACTTTGATAAGTTTCCCGATTTCCTTTTCTGTTCCTGGAAAATGAACCAGAATATTGCTGTCCAGCCGTCCCGTCAGAAGGCCCGGCTGATGGCTGTTCACTTCCTCCGCCAGCACTTCCTGCACTGTTCCCCGAAAACGGGAAGTCATTTCCTCCGATATCTGCTGAACTTCTTTCAGCAGCCGGCCAAATCTGTCTTTAACCACATCTTCCGGCACCTGATTTTCCATAGCTGCAGCAGGTGTTCCGGTACGTTTGGAATAAATAAAGGTAAAGGCGCTGTCGTAACGCACTCTTCGGATGACGTCCAGTGTTTCCTGAAAATCTTCCTCTGTTTCTCCAGGGAATCCTACGATAATATCCGTAGTCAGAGAAATATCCGGCACTGCTTTTCTGATTTTGTCCGTCAGCGCCAGATAATCCTCTTTGGTATACCTGCGGTTCATTTCTTTTAAAATTCTGCTGCTGCCTGACTGAAGGGGCAGATGCAGATGGTGACAGATTTTGTCGCTTTTTGCCATTACGCGGATCAGTTCATCCGAAAGATCCTTGGGATGAGAAGTCATGAACCGAATCCGCTTAAGCCGTGGAATTTTTTCAAT
This sequence comes from Ruminococcus sp., assembly GCA_050944415.1. Classification (GTDB taxonomy): domain Bacteria; phylum Bacillota; class Clostridia; order Lachnospirales; family Lachnospiraceae; genus Ruminococcus_G. The sequence continues at coordinate 21,370 of JBMNRA010000018.1, read as the reverse complement.
TTCTTCCAGCAGCCGGGCAAAGGTAACGGGATGTTTCAGATTTTTTCCATAGGAATTGACGTTCTGCCCCAGCAGCATAACTTCCACTACCCCGTCCTGTGTCAATTTTTCTATTTCCCGGATAATATCTTCCGGGTTTCTGCTCCGCTCCCTTCCTCTCACATAGGGAACGATGCAGTAGCTGCAGAAATTGTTGCAGCCGAACATGACGTTAACGCCTGATTTGAAGGAATACTTTCTCTCCACTGGCAGATCTTCCACAATCTTATCCGTGTCTTTCCAGATGTCAATCACCATTCTGTGGGATTCTATCTGAGTTACCAGCAGTTCGGCAAACTTGAAAATATTATGGGTTCCGAAAATAAGATCCACAAAGGGATAGCTTTTTTTTATTTTTTCCACGACCTGGGGTTCCTGCATCATACAGCCGCACAGCCCGATGATCATGTGAGGATTTTTCTTTTTCAGGCTGCCCAGGTGTCCCAGGCGGCCGTATACCTTCAGATTGGCATTTTCCCTTACGGTACAGGTATTATAAAAAACAAGATCCGCGTGATCTTCTTCACTTTTTTCATATCCTGCCGTTTCCAGAATACCTTCCAGTTTTTCAGAATCTCTGGCATTCATCTGGCACCCAAAGGTATTGACGCAGAAAGTGAGGGAACGTCCCAGACTTTCCGTTTCTTTTTTTACGATGTTTTTCAGTTTTTCTATGAAATAATACTGTCTGGCCGGTTCAGCAGCCGGTATCATTTCCATATTGCTGTTTTCTGCTTGATTCATTATTGTATCCGCCTTTATTCAGTAGATCTGTGTTTCCGTCACCAGTATCTGCGGTGTGATATCCAGTTCTTCAAAGGGAACAGCTTCGAACACCTGAAAGTCAAAGGCAACGGCTGCTGTTTTATGTAAGGGGTGACGGCTTAAGTAACGATCATAAAACCCCTGTCCGTAACCGATACGATGACGTTTTTTATCAAATGCCACCCCGGGAATGATCAGAAAAGATTCCTCACAGTCGGCTTGTGGGCACTCTTTAACCGGTTCCGGTATCTGAAAATAACCCGGTTCCAGCTGATCGAAGGAAGTGATTTCATAAAAAGTCATATCTTTTCCCGAAACTCTGGGGACGGCCGTCCGTTTCCCCAGTTTCCAGGCTTCCCGGATCATATCTTTTGTCATAACTTCCCGGTTGAAGTCCATATAAGTATAGAGCCAGCTGCTTTCACGAAAAGCTTCCAGATGTAATATCTTTTCGCAGACTGCTTTGCTGGCGGATATAATCATTTCAGGATCCGCTGCCTTTCGCCGGCTGAAAACTTCTTTTCTAATGCTTTGTTTTGTGTCCATACTTTTCTCCCAGATTCACAATTGTGCCGTCCGCTTCCTTAATATCGATCTGATCCAGCTGGGATCTGAGGTTCATGCGGATTCTGGCGATATATTCTCTTCGCAGTTTGGCCTGTTCTTCTTTTTCAGCGGCACTTAAACCCACAGTTTTGGATTTGCGTGCCAGCTCATTGATGCGTTCAAGATCTTTTTCATTCATGTCAGCTTTCTCCTTTATCTCTTATCAGAGCATTTTTTCAATATAATCGATGAGATAGAACTCTTCTCTCTGGTTGGCGCGAAACAAAGTACCGTAAGCCTCGCCCTGTATGATACGATGAATAATATGAAAATCTTCTCCGTTGGCTATAATCATGTCTGCCCCTGCACTGGTAGCCAGTTTGGCTGCCTTCAGCTTCGTTGCCATACCTCCGGTTCCCACGCTGCTTCCGGTGGTATCCTTTCCCATCTCAATCAGATGGGCGTCAATGGATTCCACCACATCAATGAAACGGGCTTTTTTATTGCGATGAGGATCATCGGTAAACAATCCGTCAATATCCGACAGAAGAATCAGAAGATCGGCGCCAATCAGCGCCGCCACCACTGCGGAAAGTGTGTCATTGTCTCCAAACTCAATTTCGTATGTCGCTATGGTATCGTTTTCATTGACAATAGGAATAGATCCCAGCTTCAACAGTTCTTCAAAGGTGTTCTGTGCATTTTTCCGGTTCAGATTGTCAACCATGGTATTTTTGGTCATCAGCACCTGACTGGCAATCTGATTATATTCCGCAAACAACTTCTGATAGATCATCATCAGTTTTGCCTGTCCAATCGCCGCACATGCCTGTTTAAAGGCAATATGATCTGCCTTTTTGCTGAGCTGTACGCTGTTTTTTCCCACCATAATAGCTCCGGAAGAAACGAGTACCACTTCTTTTCCCTGATTTCTCAGGTCACTGACTTCACGGACCAGTATTTCCAGTTTGATCAGATCAAGTTTTCCGGTTTCTTTATGGGTAAGGGAAGATGAACCGATCTTGATTACGATCCTTTTTTTATCCTTTAGTTTTTCTCGAAAATTCAATGGTCTTTCCTCTTTTTCTTATGATTAATATTCCGTATCTGCTGCTTCTGCGGCCGCCTGAATTTCCGGACTCTGCCCCATGGGCGGTGTGAATCCTTCTCTGTCCGTCACGGAGATATCGCTGCGATACGTATCCTGCACAATGCATACCCAGGTTTTCCCGGTGTTCAACGTTATTTCATTGCCATTGCTGTCATAATAATAGGTAGGCCCCCAGGGCGTATGCTTTTTCCAGGTTACCGGTATGGCTTTGCCGGCTGTAATGAAAATTCCGTCACCCGGTGTATCCACGTCGATATTCAGATATCCGTTCTCATCATAATTTCTCCAGGAAGATATCTGTATCAGAATATTGCGGTAAGCCAGCTGTTCCTGTGTCAGCTCGTCAATCTGCGGATCACCGTACTGATACCTGTAATAGAGACCGTCACTTTCATTGTATTCGAACCAGGGCTGGTTATACTGATATCCTGGTTTGACAATCTGGGCATTCCAGTTGCCAGGCAGTACCACTGTCTCTCCTGCCCGGGCAAAGGTATAGGAGCCATCATATCCTTCCGCGTATTCCTGGCGATATCCGCATATTTCTATGCCTTTTTGAATTCCCTCAAAACTGGTATATGCGTTATGAGGGGATTTCCGGTCAGCGGTACGGTAAAAAACAGAATCCGTATAACTGGCCAGACCGCTGATATTGTTCACTTCCGGCAGCTCCAGTATGGGAAGGGCATAGGCAGACTGACCATAATGTGTGTAAATAGCGTCAAAACCGGATGCGTAAAAGATAAAGTAATCTCTGCAGCTTCTCATGGATCCGATTTTCTCCAGATGATCGTAATCTTCCATTACCGCCATCAGACGGGTAATCCCTCCCTCAACAGGAGCTTCATAAACTACGCCTGCATTTGCGATTCCCGCCTGGGGAACAGCAGCCTGTATATTATTCAGCATAAAGGCCACCGGCCGTCTTCTGCCGATGTTCTCATCTACGTATTCTCCTGTAAGATAGCTTTTTACCATTCCCTCCGGGATTACTTCCTCTGCTGCTTCCGTTTCCTGCGGTTCTATGACTGCAGATTCTTCTTCCGGTATCTTCGTTGCCTCTGCCGCAGGCATTTTTTCAGCGGCAGGAGGTACAGTTTCTTCCTTTTTCCGTCAGCCGGAAAAAAGAAAAGTTCCGGCCAGTCCCAGTATCAGCAGAATTTTAAACTTTTTCATACCTTACGATGGTCTCCTTGTTTCTTATCTGTGTATTCGCAGGGCTTCCAGAATCCGTTCCTGTTTTTCTTCCATTTCTTTTGCCTCTTCCGGTTCCATATGGTCATATCCCAGCAGGTGAAGAAGACTGTGAGCGATCAGGAAGGCAAATTCCCGTTTCTCACCGTGTCCGTATTCCTCCGCCTGTTTTCTCATCCTGGGCACACAGATCATAATATCACCAAGGATCAGCTCATGGCTGTCCGGATTCAGGTAGATGTTCTCATTTTCCGAAACCGTCTGGTATTCCGCCGGAGAGATAAAGTCTACAGCAGGAAAAGACAGAACATCCGTTTCGCTGTCAATGCCGCGAAAGCTTTTATTCGTCAGCTGTATTTCTTCCGAATCGGTCAGAACAATGGTTACTTCTACTTCATAGGGACAGCGTTCCTGTGCCATTGTTTCCTTTACAACCAGTCCAGCCGTTTCTTCAAAAGAGAAATCAAATTTATAATTTCTTTCATTTTCAATCCAAAGCGTCATAGAATTCTATTACCTCTTACTGCCTGATGTTCTTCGGCTGTTTTTCTTTTCATAGGCCTCGTAAGCCTGTACGATTTTCTGCACCAGAGGATGACGAACCACATCCTTGCTGGTCAGCTGACAGAATGCGATATCATCAATCTTTTTCAGAACCTGCATGGCCACGTCCAGGCCGGATTTAGTATCTTTTGGCAGATCCTTCTGGGTAGCGTCTCCTGTAATAATTACTTTGGATCCAAAACCTATTCTGGTCAGAAACATTTTCATCTGCGCAGGTGTGGTATTCTGTGCTTCATCCAGGATAATAAAAGCATTGTCCAGTGTACGTCCTCTCATATAAGCCAGAGGCGCCACTTCAATCAGGCCTTTTTCCATGTTTTTCATAAAACTTTCCGCTCCCATGATCTGATACAGCGCATCATAGAGCGGACGAAGATAAGGGTCAACTTTGCTTTGCAGGTCTCCTGGAAGAAATCCCAGCTTTTCGCCGGCTTCAATGGCCGGACGGGTCAGAATAATCCTGCTGACCTCGTCATTGCGGAAAGCTGTGATTGCCATAGCCATAGCCAGATAAGTTTTCCCTGTTCCTGCCGGACCTATGCCGAATACGATCATTTTCTCACGTATGCTGTCCACATACTGTTTCTGGCCCAGCGTTTTCGGTTTTACCATACGTCCGTTGATGGTATGGCAGATACAGTCTTTATCTATTTCCACAATGGCCGACTCTTTTTCTTCCATCGAAAGCGCCAGAGCATAGTCAATCTGCTGTTCCGTAATCAGATTCCCGCGGACAGCCAGCGTAGACAGCTGTTCCAGAATCCTTCTGGCTTTGTTTACATTGGCTTCCGGGCCGATAATTTTAATGGCTCCATCCCGTGAAATAAGAGAAACCTGAAGGGAACGCTCAATTTTCTTAATATGCTCGTCAAACTGTCCGAAAATATTCGTTTCCTGTCCGACAGGAATCTGTATCGTAGTTTCTGTAATACTGCTCATGTATCAGATGTCCTTTCTTTTGTCACTTCTTCTATTTTCACCGGGGAAGTTTCCAGAATTTTTTCCTTTACCAGTATCTTCCCTTTCATGACACAAGTATTTGCCGATGTGTCTATTTTAACATCTTTCCTGCATATTTCTACCCCTTTTTGCGTTAAATTCTTCAAAAATGTGTAAAGATGACCGTTGGCTTTTTCCAAAGCTTCCTCTTCCGTATATTTTTTCTGTACAATCCGATAAGGGCAGATTTCTGTTGTTCCATATTCCAGAGGAAGGAGGAAATTCTCTGTCAAATATACCTGAGAAGTGTCGGTAACCATATCGTACAGTGAATCTTCGGCTGGCGGAAGTCCAAAATCAATGCGGTACTGGAATACGGTAAGAAAATAATGCCTGGAATTTTCACCGGTATAAACTCGTTCTTCGTAACTCATGGGAAACTCATCGTAGTACGAATATGCCGTATCAGCATAAATATCCGCATCAGATACCACATATTCATAGCCCGTCACTTCCTGAGCATCATTTTTAATCTCCAGTCTGCCTGATACCAGGACATCTCCCTTTTTAAAGGAATCCCCTTCCTTTACCAAAGGCATGCCGCTTCTGGTAATAATGGAAATTACTTTTCCATCCTTTGACGCGATAATATCACAGGGCTGTAATTCCTCCTGTGTGTTCTCCGGATCGGAAAGACTGTCCTGGTTTTCTTTCACTTCCAGAATCAGCCTCGTTCCTTCAATTCTGGCAGATACCCAGGTCAGATTGGAAAAATTTCTTCGAAGCAGGGCTGCAATCTCAGAACAGTTCACATTCTTTCTTGCAATGCCGTGAAAAATATTGTTTTCTTCCAGACAGTTAAGAATTGTCTGTGTACTGTAAATACTGTTTCCGGATACATGTATATTCCAGATTCTCAAAGACAGCAGGTAAATAAGAAAAGTGAACAGAAAAATACCAAGAAAAAAAGCCTTTCTTTTTCTGTTGCGCTGAAAAAAGAAGGGCAATCCATATCTTTTTATAATTTTTACTTTTGTTCCGGTTTTTCTGACCAACGGACGTATTTTTTTAAAATCAGCGATACTTATAAATGCCGTCTGGCGGTCAGAATTATTTTGTATGTTCCACAGAATCATTTCGCCTGCCGAACACAGATTTAAAAATCTTTCTTTTTCAGGACCACAGAAGCTGATTTTCAAATAACCGTGTATGTATTGCAGACATTGTTTTACCAATTTCTCACCCCATATTCTATTCAAAAAAAACGGCCTGGATAAATCCGGTAATTTTCATTTCGTCCTGACAGTAGTAGTCGATGGTAAGATGATCTCCCTCAATCCGCATTTTTCCTCGCTTCAGCAGAATACGAATGCAGCTGTTCTGATATTCCAGAATTTTTCGGTAGTTTTCCACCAATATTTCACTGCACCCGCTGCATGTAACAAGAGATTCCTGCTGAGCCAGATCCTTCGGTATCTGAAGCGATTCCAGAAAATTCTGCTGCAGGGAACGAAATTTTTTCAAAGCATTCGGCTCCAGGCGTTTATTATTTAGTATATGAGGTCAGAGAGCTTTTATGACTCCATGAAAATGAGACTGAACCAGAGAATCATGTTTTCGCCGAGAAAGTAATCCATTTGATTTTTTTCTATGGTATTCGTCAGTACGATGCCGTGACTTTCAATGCAGGGATGCATGATTTCCGGATGTGCACAGGTTTTTTTAGGATATGTACATTTCTCACAGTAGGAACATGAGTCGGATGACAGCGTATAGCAGGGGACACCGTTAATCCGCAGAAATTTTTCGATTTTTCGCGTAATCGTTTCATGCTCCTGCTTCGTTTTCAAATTTCTTTCCATGTCAGAATAGTCAGGTACTTCTGCAACGGATGAGAATAACAGTACTTTCGGATATTTCAGGCAGGTCTCTCTGCATTTTTCCACACTGCCCACAGCAGGCGGACAGGACCAGGAATTTCCATACCTGGGACATTCTTTCTTGCAAATCGTTCTTACTTTATCAGAAAATTCCAGTTCCTGACTGTCCAGCAGCGCATATTGATAAATGGGAAACTGGGTGATATATTCCTCGATAATTTCGAATTTCATTATAGATCCTCCTTGCATCTTAAAGGAACGGACTTGATAAAGCCCGTTCCTCGCTTAATATAAGGATGTTATTGTTATTTATCTTTTATCATACTGTGCAGTTCTTGCAGGGAACGTACTTCACTTCCGCCATATCGTTTCATGGCTTTAATGCCGCTGACGGTAGCTTTTGCTGCCGCAATGGTTGTCATATAAGGAACTTTTTTCTTAATGGCGGTTTTTCTTAAATAACTGTCATCCCACTGCCGTTCTTTGCCCACAGGGGTATTGATAATCAGGTCCACTTCTTTGTTCATAATGAGGTCCAGCATATTGGGCCGTCCTTCCTGAAGTTTATTGATCATCTTTGCCTCAATCCCTGCATCCTGAAGCAGTTTGCAGGTGTGGCGGGAAGCAATGATCCTGAATCCGGCGTCAGCAAACTCCCTTGCCAGATCCACAACCTCCGGCTTATCTTTATCATTTACGGAAATCAGAACGGTTCCTTCCAGGGGAAGTTTGTTCTGGGTAGCTTCCTGCGCTTTGTAGAAAGCTTCTCCGTAATGTTCGGACAGTCCCAGAACTTCTCCGGTGGATCGCATTTCCGGTCCAAGTACCGGATCCACTTCCTGGAACATATTAAAGGGGAAGACCGCTTCTTTTACACCGTAATACGGAATATCCTGCTCTTTCAGCTGCGGAACCGGCGATGGTCTTCCGGTCAGTTCGGAAGTAATGATATCAATGGCCAGAGGCACCATGCGGATGTTGCATACCTTGGAAACCAGGGGCACTGTTCTGGATGCCCGCGGATTGGCTTCCAATACATATACCTTTCCGTTTTCAATGGCATACTGCATGTTCATCAGACCTTTTACATGCATTTCTTCCGCAATTTTGCGGGTATATTCTTTTATTGTTTCCAGATTTTCCTCTGAAATATGTTTGGAAGGAATGATGCAGGCGGAATCTCCCGAATGCACACCGGCCAGTTCAATATGTTCCATGACTGCCGGAACAAATGCATGTGTGCCGTCACTGATGGCGTCGGCCTCGCATTCCGTCGCATGGCTTAAGAACCGGTCGATAAGAATCGGGCGATCCGGCGTAACGCCGACTGCAGCCTTCATATATTCTGTCATGCTTTCCGCGTCGTATACCACTTCCATACCCCGGCCGCCCAGCACATAAGAAGGACGAACCATTACAGGATATCCGATTTCTTCCGCGATCTTCAGAGCCTCTTCCACATCGACAGCCATACCGGATTCCGGCATTGGAATTTCCAGTTTATCCATCATTGCGCGGAACTGATCTCTGTCTTCCGCCAGGTCGATGACAGAAGGTGAGGTGCCCAGAATCTTCACACCGTTTTTCTCCAGATCTGCAGCCAGATTAAGAGGAGTCTGTCCTCCGAACTGAGCGATGACTCCGGCCGGTTTTTCTTTTTTATAGATACTCAGTACGTCCTCCAGGGTCAGAGGTTCAAAATAAAGTCTGTCAGAAGTATCATAATCGGTGGATACCGTTTCCGGGTTGCAGTTGACAATGATGGTCTCAAATCCCAGCTTTTTCAGAGCCAGAGAAGCATGAACACAGCAGTAATCGAATTCAATACCCTGCCCGATTCTGTTGGGACCTCCGCCAAGAATCATGATTTTGGGTTTTCCATCACTGACGGGATTTTTATCTTCACTGTTGTAGGTAGAATAATAATAAGCATTATCTTTCGTTCCGCTGACATGGACACCTTCCCAGGCTTCTTCCACGCCGAGAGATATTCTTTTTTCCCGTACTTCATCTTCCGCAACATCCAGAATCTGGCTTAAATATTTATCGGAAAAACCGTCTTTTTTAGCTTGGATCAGCATCTGATCCTCGGGAAGATGACCTTTTGATTTTATCAGAGCTTCTTCTTCCTCCACCAGTTCTTTCATCTGCTCAATGAAGTAATGTTTTACCTTTGTGATCTCATGGATCTCATCTGCGGAAGCGCCCTTTCGCAGCGCTTCATACATGACAAAATATCTTTCACTGGAAGGAGTCATCAGAAGCTTCAGCAGATCTTCTTTTGATTTCTGATCAAAATCCTTTGCGTGACCCAGTCCGTAGCGGCCTGTTTCCAGACTACGGATAGCTTTCTGAAAGGCTTCCTTGAAATTTTTTCCGATACTCATTACTTCGCCTACCGCGCGCATCTGAGTTCCCAGCTTATCTTCCACGCCTTTGAATTTCTCGAAAGCCCAGCGTGCAAATTTAATAACAACGTAATCACCGTCGGGAACGTATTTATCCAGTGTACCGTATTTTCCGCAGGGAATTTCATCCAGTGTAAGGCCTGTTGCCAGCATAGCGGAAACCAGGGCGATGGGGAATCCGGTGGCTTTCGAGGCCAAAGCGGAAGAACGGGAGGTTCTGGGGTTGATTTCGATAATAATATCCCTGTCCGTTTTCGGATCATGCGCCCACTGTACGTTTGTGCCTCCGATTACTTCGATGGATTCTACGATCTTATATGATTTTTCCTGAAGACGCTTCTGCACTTCCTCTGAAATCGTCAGCATGGGAGCCGAGCAGAAGGAATCGCCGGTATGAACACCGAGTGGGTCAATATTTTCAATAAAACATACCGTGATCATATTATTTTTGGAATCACGGACAACTTCCAGTTCCAGTTCTTCCCAGCCCAGAATGGATTCTTCCACCAGTACCTGTCCCACCAGACTGGCCTGCAGACCTCTTGCACATACGGTCTTTAATTCTTCCACATTATATACCAGACCGCCGCCGGCGCCGCCCATGGTGTAAGCCGGACGAAGGACAACGGGATACCCCAGTTCGTCAGCGATTTTTAAAGCTTCTTCTACGGAGTAAGCCACTTCACTTCTGGCCATTTCAATTCCCAGACGGCCCATGGCTTTTTTAAACTCAATTCTGTCTTCTCCACGTTCAATGGCATCTACCTGAACACCGATCACCTGAACGCCGTATTTATCCAGAATACCGGATTTGGAAAGCTCTGAACACAGATTGAGTCCTGACTGTCCCCCAAGATTGGGCAGTAAAGCATCCGGTCTTTCCTTTTTGATAATCTGCTCAAGTCTGTCCACGTTGAGCGGTTCAATATAAGTAACGTCAGCCGTCTCCGGATCCGTCATAATCGTTGCCGGATTGGAATTGACCAGTACAATTTCATAACCTAATTTCTTCAGCGCTTTACAGGCCTGTGTGCCTGAGTAATCGAATTCACAGGCCTGTCCGATGACAATAGGACCGGAACCGATAATCAGTACTTTATGGATATCTTTTCTTTGGGACATTACTATTCCTCCGTTCGTATATATTCTACCTTTATCACAGAACATTATACATGAAAACAGTTGGACGTTCAATGCTGTTTTCGCAAAAGCGGAATGGGTTGTTCCCCGGAATTAAAAAGACGAATAATTCGTCAGAATTATTCGTCCCATCCTTCGGTAAATCGTATGTTAACGGCTATATTGCGCACTACATCGCCTTCCAGCAGATCCATATCTTCCCGGTCGGAAACCGGCGGCAGCTGGCCGTCATCTTCCATCAGTTCCACGTACAGCCAGTCATAGGCGGCTTCGTTGGCCATATCTACTGCTTCTTCCAGCGTATCGCCGCAGGCCGAGCAACACTCCAGATCAGGAAAAAAAGCATCATATTTTCCGGATTCATTTTTTCTGATAATGGCAGGATATACAAATTTCATGATATCTGCACCTCCTTGTATTCCTTCTTTTTCCGGCGGATTTCCGCGCTTCTAATTTTACCATTGCATCCGGCAAAGAGCAATCTGAATTTGTGAAAAATGCCCCTTGCAAAAATCCGGGCAAATCGTATAATAAAAAAAGACGTGTTGCATTTACTGCGTAAATCCAGTTGAATGCTCACGTCTTTTTTATTAGCACGTATGAAAAACGGAAGGAGAAAAAGCAATGCCAAAGAACAAACTGCAGGGATTTATTTTCGGATTCATCATGTCTTATGCCATGGCATACGGCATGGAAGTTTACAATATCGCTATAAAAATGGGCGTCAACCTGACTGCCGGCGGTTTTACCAATATGACAAACATCGTCTTCTGGGAAGCGCTGAAGGAAGCCGCCTACATGGGACTGTTCGTTCTTCTGTTTTCCAATCTCTGGGGAAACCGGGCAGGTGCGGCTTTCGCTGCAAGACACTGTGATCCTCAGAAAGACAATCCCTACATTTGCCGGCTGCTGCGTCAGGCTGGAACGGTTGCCGTTATGTGTCCGACTATGAGTCTGACAGCTTCTATTCTGTTTAATCTCATTATGGGGCATGCGCCGGTCAGTCAGCTGCCTGCTATCTGGGTCGGAACTGTTTTAAAGAATTATCCTATGGCTTTTTTCTGGAATATGTTTGCTGCGGCTCCTTTTACCCACTGGCTATTCAGCAAGATATTCAGGCCGGCGGCGTTGCGATGATTCCCGGAGAGATAGAGTGGCTGCGGGCGCTTTTCTCTCCACATTTTACTGACTCCGCCAACACGTATCTCATTGCACCGTTTCGCTATCTGGAGCGTGGTCTTTGCAGTGAGAAAGGACAAGAATGGAATATATCTTCATTCTTGTCCACCATACCTTCATACATCTGGCAGTAACATTCTTCTATTCGCTCTTTTTCACTTATCAGCTTTTTTATGAATGCGGTTTGGGCAGCCTGCGGACTGTCCCCAAGGAATATAGCAGAGCATATAAAAAGCAATATACGGATTTTTTTGTCTCTCATCTGATAACATGAATTTCCCTGCTGGAAAATTCGTCCTCCAAAGTGAAAGAGTCTTCAATTCCTTCTGTCAAATAGATTTCACCATCCTGTGTCATGAGCAACATATCAAAACCACCATGACTCCTCCAATATTCGCTGCCTTCTTCCAATCCCATTACAAAAATTGCAGTGGAGAGGGCATCCGCTAATACACCGCTTTCTGAAATAATTGTTACAGAAACCAAGTCACTCTCAGCTGGGTAGCCGGTTGCCGGGTCAAGAATATGCCAATAGGTTGTTCCGTCCTCATCCGTGAAATAGCGTTCATATCCGCCGGATGTTACAACGGCAGAATCCTCTGCCTCTAAAATTCCAAAGCTACCTTCGCCAAAGGGATTCCGAATTCCAAGACGCCACTTTGTTCCATCCGGCCTCCCGCCAACCATTTGGATATTGCCTCCAATATCCAGCAGCGCGGAAGTAATACCTTGCTCCTTCAAATCTTCGGCAAGCAGCTCCCCGGTATATCCTTTCCCGACTGCACCCAGATCAAGCTGTGTTCCAGTCGGGAGGGTAACAGCATGATTCTCCAGCACGACTTTTTCATAGCCGGTAAAAGACAAAAGTTCTGATATTTCCTGCGCCGATGGAACACGATATTCTTGACTAATAAATCCCCAGGCTTCTACCAGCGGGTAAATGGTGGGATCGAGAGCGCCGCTGGTCTGTTCGGCTATTTCCAGTGCGAAACGAAGCAACTCTTCTGTTTCCGGGCTAAGGGCCACCGCCTCTCCCAGGCTGTGATTGGCCGCATAAATCTCGCTGTTTTCGTCTGTGGTAGACCATAAAGCCTCTAATTCTGTGATGCGGTTTTCCGCATTGTTCAATGCAGCTTCTGCCTGCTCTCCGAAAGCCGTTAGGTTCATATAAGTCCCCATGGCAAACAATCCGGCAGAATGTTCTTGGTTGGTTCTTTCCTGTGGGGATGCACATCCATAAAGGCACAAGGAGACAGCTGCGAGCAGAGCGGAAAACCGAAAGATATGCCTATTTCTCATGAGTGGAACCTGACCTCCTTTTTCCATTCAGCTTTTGCAACCCTTTGGCTCCGTAGTGGGCCAAGAACACAAACAGACCCATAATGGCGAGATACTCTGTAAAAAACAGTGGGAGCGGACGTTCAAAATCAAAAAACACAAATGTGGTTGTTAGGAACATGTAAGAGAGAAACTGATTATTTATAAATGCGTAAACTCCATATACAGCGATTGCTGCTCCTACAAGGCGAAATAAAATGTTCAGAGATTTGGATTGAATCGGCCCAGATGCTTTCCGCACCATGCCAAGAATCATATTCCAGTGTAGCCCCAAATGCAATGCCATCAGGACAAAGCTCCAAAACGAAGAAAAAATATGCATAGGACGGGCCAATGCGATTCCGCCGGATAGGGGTAGGAAGGCAAAAACTTCTCTGGATAGGATAACTGCACTTACCATAGTTCCGAGCATGGAAAGGAAAAGTAACAGATTTACAATGACCTGCACCATGCGAAAAGGCGTATATTTGCCTTTGAATAGATTGCCATGCCACTTAAAATTCAGGATATGATGAACGACCCAGAGAATAAACATTCCTGCGCCGAGCCATTCATGGGCCGCCTCTCCTGTGATCTGTCTTGCCATCAGCAGCAAGAGCAATATCGTCATAACAAAATCAATGCTGATTTTGACCATCATTTTTGGCTTCATTGTGATCCTCCTTTGAAAAAAGCCTGCCTCAATCATAAGGCAGTCTTTGTAAAAATGGTGTCCTTGCTGCCTGAAAGCGTTTTAATGCCTGTAATGGCAGTATCTTACAGGTTCAGCCCTGCAACCCATTCCGTAACGTCCGCCTGTGCGTCAGGCACACTATTACGGGAAATGGAGAGGCCATCCTCGATTATGGTAGCGTCAGGCTGTAGTTCCTGAATTGTCTGGATTGTCCGGGAAAAGCCGCTTCCTCCGTGAGTGGTAAAGGGAATAATCGTCTTCCCGCTGAAATCATATTCCTCCAGGAAAGTATACAGAGGCATGGGAAGATCCGCATTCCAGTTAGGATAGCCAAGGAAAATCACATCATAGCTGTCAAGGTTCTCAATTTGTGTGGCGAGTTCCGGTCTTGCGTCCTCAGCTCGTTCATTATAAGCAAACTCAAGAAGGGGATCATGACTACCGGGATATTCCTGCACCGTTTCAATACGGAACAAATCACCGCCGGTCTCCTGTTGGATGAGTTGGGCAATGTACTGGTTATTGCCCAAAACTTCACCATCCACCACAACACGGCTGGCTCCGGCTACTGTATCCACACCATCTGTTTCCGGTACGGAAAAATAGGCAATCAAAATATTGCCATCAGAGGCGCTGCCTTCTGTCACAGTGGATTCCTCAGATTCATTATCACCTGCAGCCGGGGTAGAAGCAGGAGCCCCCGTTGAGGATGGTGCTTGTGTTGCTGTTTCTCCCTGCTGGTTGTTGCTGCAAGCAGCTAAAGAAAGAACCAGAACGGAAGAAAGAATAATTGCTACTAATTTTTTCATGGGTAAATGCTCCTTTCTTAATTTACTATCTATGTCAACAGATGTTTTTGCCCATCTGATAGGCTTCCTGCATGGCAGAATTCTTCTGAATATCGCTAAGCTGCCAAGCCCCCGCTCCATAGATAACGCCCATCTCTGTATTTTGGGTAATCATCTTGATTTGAGTACCTTCAACACTCTCATAATTGGCGTTTTCTGATACCTCAAGTGTCCCTGCATCCTGCTGCCCGGCAGCTCCACAGGCCGTCAGAGAGCAAAGCATAAAGGAAAGCAGTCCCACACTAAGTGCTTTTTTGAACATAGACTTTCTCCTTTATTCTATAAGGCCAAGCCCCTGAATCCACGGCTCAATATCATCCAGATCATTTGCGGTAAGTCCCTCCGCAATCTCTGCATCCGGGCAAAGTTCACTGAAAATATGGAGACTGTTGTCAATGTCATCGCTGGCGCTGGTGCAGAAGGGAATGATTGTTTTCCCTGAAAAATCATTCTCTGCAAGAAAAGTCGAAATCATAGCCGGAGCTTCATCCCACCAGATCGGATAACCCACAAAAATCATGTCATAGTCCTCGACATTATCTACACTGACTGTAATTTCGGGTTGGACACCTTCTAAAATTTCAGCCTCGGCTTCTTCCTGCAAATCTCCATATTCTTCTGCCCTCTGAATTTCTGCAAGTGTTCCTCCGGTAAGGTCAGCAATCTGCCCGGCAACTTCTTCGGTATTTCCAGTATGGGAGAAGTAGGCAAGCAGTTGTCTGCCAGCCATCGGTTGATATTTCTTCGCAAAACAGGGCCTTCTGTCTGGCGTTTTGCCATACCATCACCAAATAGGGTAACTTGTTTTTCCAGACCTTTTTCAAATCTGTTTTTAGAATTTGTAGTCCCCTGCGATGTAAGCGGCAACTTAATATTATGCTGTTTCATGATTTCATTCGTGGCTACTAAAAAATCATGGACACGACTAATTCCCAGATACGCCGTAGCCTGATAAAGCATTTCTTTGATAGCTACTGGATCAAGGCCGCTATTCAGGGCTGCGTGGAGTAAGTGGTGGTATTCTCCAATACCCTGGCAACCAAGCGCAGCGGCCAAAATGCAAAGCAGCCTTTCACGATCAGTTAAACGGCTTGTAGCGGAGACTTCTCCCATGGAGAAGTTTGTGATGATTTCCACCCACTCCGGATCGGTACACTGCAAATCACTGGAAGCCCCATGGAATATGTCAGATATAGAGCCTTTTTGCTTCATTTCCATAGAATATCACTCCTTCAAAATGTTATTAAGATTGTTGATTGGCTTGAATAAGTTCCTGCAAAGAGATATGTTCATTGCGGTAGCGGGCATTAGGATTCTTTTCAGGAACCGTGAGCTGGATAGCTTTCTGTGGACATGCATGTACGCACGCCAGACATGTCTGGCAGTTTCCGGGAATATGTTCCGCTTTTCCATCCATCACGCGGATAGAAGCAGACGGACAGACCTTTTCACAAATCCCGCAGCCCACACAGGCATCCGTAACTCGAAGCAAGTGTTGCCACGCATCCGGCGGCATCTGGCTCATGCGGTCAAGAAATTGCTGATGGGCGGCTCGGTCTTGAGCCGTAACCGGAGCGATCCAATGCTTGTGGGCTTTCAAGTCTGCTTGAATCACAGCCAGGTGTTCGTCCACACGCTTATCCAAACGCTTTTGTTCCTCCATGTCAAAACTTGGGAGCCAGTTATCTACCATGAGAAGAACATTGATATAGCTGGGCGTAATACCGCAATCTTCACACAGTTTCTTTGCAAGTTCCGCTGCGCCCCCATGCCGGTTGCCGTAGGTAAGGACAATATAAAAATAATTTGTATGGAACTCCGCTTTTTTCAAGAACTCCTTTACCATAGAAGGAACTTCGTGACCATAAACCGGGGTTACGATACCAATCTGATCTGCAGTAAATGTAAGCGATTCTTGATGGATAGCCTGCGGAATACTGATTGAGTTTTCTGAAAGCTGTCTGGCAACATACAGGCTATTGCCGGTGCCAGTAAAATAAAATATCATAGCGATTCTCCTCTCTGTTTCTCTTGCCAAGAACCGAAGTTCATGCTATAATCCGATTGCATCTTTCGGTTGATACAACCGATTATAATATCCGATAGTAGCAACCGGTCAAGGGCCTTTTGAAATAAAATTTGAGATAATATTTGAATTTTTTGTGAACAGGAGGATTTTTACTGTGTATACCATGATGCAGGTCTGCCGAGAGACAGATATGACTTATCAGGCATTGAAATTTTATTGTAACGAGGGATTGGTTCCTAATGTGAAACGCGATAAAAATAACCGGCGGGTTTTCGATGAGCGAGATGTGAAATGGATCAAGGATCTTGTTTGCTTGAAAAAATGCGGGATGAGCATCCAGGAAATGAAAGAATATTTGGAACTGTGCTTGCAGGGGGAATCTTCTATTCCTCAAAGGAAAGAAATGCTGGTAAAAAAACAGGAGGCACTCCGAGCATCCATCAAAGAGTTGGAGGATAGTGTTGCCTACATTGATTGGAAACAGAACTTTTATGACGATGTACTTTCCGGGAAGCGTCCCTATGTGAGCAATCTGATTCGCGTAGAAGAATAAAAGACTCCAAATAGTTAAGAAGTCCCTGTTATTTATGGGACTTCTTTTCCTTTTAAAATATAAAATGGCAACTACCAAATCAAATATTTCCGTAATAAACCTTCTTGACCATCATCTTTGATCTTTTTTATCACATAACTAAGCCATTCGTCTGGGGTAGGTACTTCTCCAGCACATGGAATTTTCCTCCACTGCGCCCGCTTTTCTGGGTCAAGATCATTCCAACCGCTTTCAATCCGGGCGGAGATAATTGCCCGCATTTCCTCTACTGTAATGCCACGCTCACGAGCCAACCGCTCAAATATATGCTCTGCCATAAGTTATCCTCCTAACATCTTGAATATCATTCCCTGATGGCTACCAAGCTATTACTGTATAAGTCCTTTTTGGGTAATTTAGTAGCTACCGATTGTGACTATTATACCACCATTTTGGGGCTTAGAATAGATACAGTACAAGCAGAATGGTAGGTGTTTTATGGATACGCAGAAACGAATCAGAGAACTGATGGAGGAACGGA
Source organism: Ruminococcus sp. (assembly GCA_050944415.1). GTDB lineage: Bacteria > Bacillota > Clostridia > Lachnospirales > Lachnospiraceae > Ruminococcus_G. The sequence goes on along the minus strand of JBMNRA010000018.1, from coordinate 3,644 downwards.
ACTGGACAGATTACCGACTGGCTAAGGAAGCAAATCTTTCCCATTCCACCGTTACAAATATGTTTAACAGAAATAACGCACCAACATTGCCGACACTGGAGGCGGTATGCAGAGCGTTTGGTATCACACTGGCTCAGTTCTTTGCCGAGGGCGAAGAGGCGCAATTGACCGAAGAGCAACAGAAACTTTTTTCAAAATGGAGTACCCTGACAGATAGGCAAAAGCAAATCCTTCTTGAACTGATGGATTCTATCTAAAGCACATCACTCCCACACCGGGAAAGATGTGCTTTTCTTTTATCATTAAAAAAAAGCCCCTACCAATCGCAGGAGCAAAAGCAAGAACTTTATATGTAAATTTGAAATGCACCCATTCAAGCAAGTTGGGTGCATTGTATCAATTTATGGTACGCAAGCCATATTGCGTGTCCAAATTGATACAATCAACATCTTGTGGCTATCGTTTTTCGATTTATGAAATCGCTACAAGATATGCGCTTTTTCTTCCTTCCCCGCGCACCCGCACGGTATTGGGTATCGTTTTTTGACTTGCAATTCCGTGCTAAACGATCGCCTTCTTTCCTATTTAAAACAGCCTACCGTTTTTCGATTTGCTATCGTTTTTATTTTACATCAGATCCGCCTGAGAATCCACCACAGAGAAAGGCCCGGAACCCAATGCTCAAAACCTGGTGGAGCAAAGCTGTTTGATGACCGAAGTGTTCAGACGCATCCCTTCCTCCAGTTCAGCAGCAATAATCAGACGCTTTCCCTTTGCCTCGGCAAGTTCCGGCTTCACATTTCGCTTGCAGCCTACCGTCAGTGCATCAGCGGACATATTGCCGCTGTATGTACCAAGTACACGGGCAATGGTGTTCCAGAAACATTCCATATTCCATATGATCACTTCGCCCGGTAGAGTTTGGAATAGAAAGAATCCCAACTTAAAAGTTCCTCGTGGGTGCCGGTCTCAATAATATCTCCATCCCGCATAACAAGAATCAAATCGGCGTTGCGAATCGTGGAGAGCCGGTGAGCGATAATAAAGCTGGTACGGTTCTTCATCAATTCCGCCAATGCTTTTTGAATACGCTGTTCGGTAATCGTGTCAATGCTAGAAGTAGCTTCATCCAGAATCATGACATTCGGATTGGCAAGGGCGGCTCGTGCAATAGTAAGAAGCTGCTGCTGACCTTGCGAAAGGACGCTCTGCTCGCTGGAGATAATGGTGTCGTAGCCGTCAGGCAAAGTACGGATAAAACTATCGCACTGAGCCAATTTTGCCGCAGCCACAATCTCCTCCCGCGTAGCGTCTTTTTTCCCGTATGCAATATTTTCTGCAACGGTTCCTCTGAACAGCCATGTGTCCTGCAACACCATGCCCAAAAGACTGCGTAGGTATTGACGAGTCATACTTTGTGTACTGATTCCGTCAAAAAGGATCTGCCCGCCGTTTACCTCATAAAAGCGCATGAGCAGATTCACCAAGGTGGTTTTTCCCGCTCCGGTGGGGCCTACCACGGCAATCGTCTGATTGGCTTTCGCTGTAAAGTTGACATCTTTCATCAGGGTTTTTCCGGGGCTATAGCCGAAACTCACATGACGGAACTCAATCTCGCCTTTGGGGTTGTCAAGCACTTCGGGATGGTCAGGTTCCGCCGATTCTTCCTCCGCATCAAGGATTTCCGAAACACGCTCCACAGCAGCCAGCGCAGCTTGAAGATAGTTCACCACAAAGGAAAATTGCGTGACGGGCTCGGATACCTGGCTGACATACTGCAAATACGCCTGAACAACACCCAAAGTCATTTTCCCTTTCAAAATATTTTTTGCCTACGCCCATAACAACATCAGAAAACATCTGAATAAAGCGGCGGTAACAATCCCAAGCCCAACGAGGATTGCCGGATTTTGCAGCGATGATATTCACTACTTCTTCGTTAAGACCAAGATTGAGGATAGTATCCATCATGCCGGGCATAGAGGCACGGGCGCCGGAACGCACAGAAACCAGCAGAGGATTCTCTTTGTCGCCGAATTTCTTTCCGGTGATTTCCTCCATTTTGCCGATGTACTCCATAATCTGGCCTTTGATTTCATCATTGATTTTGCGCCCACCCTCATAATACTGAGTGCAGGCTTCCGTTGTAACGGTAAATCCCTGAGGGACAGGCAGACCGATATTGGTCATTTCCGCAAGGTTCGCACCTTTGCCTCCCAACAGTTCTCGCATGGAGGCGTTACCTTCATGAAATAGATAGACTTATTTTTTCATGTCATTATGCTCCTTTCACAGTAAAGTTTGCAACCACATAGGGAAAATAGATAGTGTCTATTCAGGCAAAAAAATAAGCGCTAACTTCGTATCTCCATTGGCCTATCGATACGAAATCAACGCTAAAAGCTTCCCCGGCGGCAAGCAAAATTCACTTATTGTATTGCTGTTCAATAATACCATATAGAACGTCAGAAGTCAATATCAAAAATTTGAATTGAACCACACCTAAAATGAAATTTTAAATTTCACTCCTTTAATGGGCGTGCGGACATTTTTTTAGACACACACACCTATACTCCTTCTATAATCTAGAGGGCTTAACCCTCCGAGTGTTGTTTTGATACGATCACGGCAATACCACTGCATGTAGTCGTTTACCTCTTGGATAAATTCATCAATACTATAGTCATCCCAGTTGTACCCATAGAACATCTCTGTTTTGAGATGGCCGAAGAAACCTTCACAGGCAGAATTATCCGGAGAGCAGCCTTTCCTTGACATAGATCTTGTGAGTCCGGCATCATCCATGATTTTAATCCATTCAGGCCACCGGTAATGGCAACCTCTATCTGAATGAACGATGGGTTTCTCATCAGGAGAAAGAGTTGCTATGGCTTTCCTAAGCATTGTATTGGTCAACTCAGCATTCGGAGACGTTCCAATCGTCCAACTGACAGGCATTCCATCCAAACAGTCAATAATCGGTGACAGATATACTTTGCCTGACTTTATGGAGAATTCAGTGATGTCAGTAATCCATTTCTGATTTGGTTTTTCGGCATGAAAATCTCTGTTCACGATATTTTCTACAGCGGGAGTTATTTCACCCTTATAAGAGTTATATTTTTTTGTACGCTTTTGTTTTACGATAAGTTGTTCCTGTCTCATAATACGTCGAACCACTTTTTTAGAGACTATTATGCCTTCATTATGAAGAAGCATATGGATTTTCCGGTAACCAAAAGTGTTCATGTTTATGTGGAATAATTGCACGATCCTCTTACGGATTTCTAAGTATTTATCCTCCGCACGCATGACAGTTTCCTGATAGTAATAGCTGCTACGTGGAAGGCTTAACTGTTTGCAAAGATCTGGCAGTGAATACTTACTTTTCAGGGCATCGATTATCACTGCCTTCTCTCGGTTCTTGAGAGCTGTCTGATCGACGCCGGGGTCTTTTTTTAAGACATTTATGGTTTCCTTAAGAATATCAATTTCCATTTGCATCTCTAGCATCTGCGCTTTGAGATCATCGATATTTTCGGCATTTGCAGCATTGGGCGTTACTGTATGTTTATCAGATTTTTTCATGGAAGGAAATATCCCTTTCTTGCGATAACGTCGATACCACCCATATATGGATGATG
>JBMNRA010000017.1:0-42885 GCA_050944415.1 Ruminococcus sp. | reverse complement strand
CTCCTCAATTATATTATTTGGGGTCGATGCCCCTGCTGTAATACCTACATGACTGATAGATTGAAAAGGCTTGGTTTCCAAATCAACGAGTGTCTGTATATAGTAAGTATTTTTACATTTTTTCTTGCATATTTCATACAATTTTTGGGTATTCGAGCTGTTCCTGCCTCCTATGACAATCATAGCATCCACCCGTTCGGCCAGCGCGGCAGCTTCCCGCTGTCTTTCTTCCGTGGCACTGCAAATCGTATTTAAAACACTTCTATCATACCTCTTTTTGGCAAGAATTTCAACTAAATCTTGAAATTTGTTGTAATTAAATGTCGTCTGTGACACGATACAGAGCCTGGTCTGCGGATCTGCCGAAAATTCCTCTGCTTCTCTTTCATTCCCGATAACCGCAGCCGGAGCGGCGCACCATCCTTTTATACCCTCCACTTCCGGGTGATTATTGTTTCCGATGATGATGATTTTTTTTCCATTCTGGCTCTCCCGGTCCACAATTTTATGAATTTTTTTCACAAACGGGCAGGTTGCATCCACCAGATCAAGGCCCTGATTCTCTATCATCTGATATACGGATCTCGGTACGCCGTGAGATCGGATAACCACAGTTCCATTTCTGAGTTCCTTCAGTTCTTCTTCCGAATGAATCACTTTTACTCCCCTGAATTCCAGATCTTCCACAACCTGTTCGTTATGTATGATGGGCCCGTAAGTATAGACAGGCCCGCTGCCCTGGTTCACCTGCTCATACACTGTCTCCACGGCACGTCTGACCCCAAAACAGAAACCTGCAGTTTTTGCAACCGTCACTTTCATAAATTCTGCTTTTTCTCCTCACATATATTCAGTACCGTATTCAATACCGTCTCAATATCCATTCCCGATGTGTCCACCAGGACCGCATCCTCCGCCTGGCAAAGGGGTGCGATTTCCCGGTGCATATCTCTGTAATCCCTTTCTTCTATATCTTTTTCTATGGCAGACAGATCACTTTTCATTCCTTTTTTTTTCAGCTCGTCATATCGTCTTCGGGCCCGCACATCAGTTCCAGCTGTCAGATATATTTTCACCTGAGCATCCGGAAGAACCGCTGTTCCGATATCACGGCCGTCCATCACCACATCGGCAGAGGCAGCCAGTTTCTTCTGCAGCTGAGTCAGCTTTTTTCTCACCGCCGGAAGCGCCGAGCTGACAGAGGCCATATTCCCCACTCTTTCTTCTCTCAGATGAGACGTTACGTTCTCACCGTTTAAAAGTACCTGCTGTTCTCCCTGTTCGTAAATGATAGTGATATCCGCATCCCCGCAGGCTTCCTGCATTTTTTCCAGATCCTCCGGAGCAATCTCCTTCTTCAGAAGATAATAAGCCATTGCCCGGTACATAGCCCCCGTATCCACATATATAAACCCCAGTCTGTGAGCCAGCTGCCGCGCAATAGTACTTTTTCCCGCACCTGCCGGACCGTCAATTGCAATATTAAAACTCATTTGTCTCCTCCTTACGGACTATTGAATACTCTTTGCTGCAGCATGAGCTGTAGACCAGGCAATCTGCAGGTTGAATCCCCCTGTCAGACCATCCGCATCCAGTACTTCACCAATGAAGTAAAGTCCGTTGATTATCTTGGATTCCATTGTGCCGGGTCTGATCTCCTTAAGGGAGACTCCGCCCTTTGTCACAACTGCTTCATTATAACCTGCCAGTCCCGTTATCGTAAATGGAAAATGTTTTAAAATTTTTATAAAATCCTTTCGCTCCTGTCGGGTAATGTCATGAATTTTTTTCTCCGGAGAAATTCCTCCCAGCTCCAGAAAGACGGGAATTGCTTTTGCCGGCAGAAGAGCGGGCACTACATTCTTAAACTGGCGGTTTTCCTGTCCGGCAAATTCCCGCAGCAGCCGTTCATCCAGCTGCTGCGGCGTCAGCGCCGGTTTCCAGTCTATTTCAGCTTCCAGTACGCCTTTCTCCAGATATTCCCCCGCCTGAGAACTGGCCGTCAATGCCAGCGGTCCGCTGATTCCGCAGTGTGTAAATAAAAGTTCTCCAAAAGCATTCCAGCACTTTTTCTTTTCTTTAAACAAAGTAAGGCTTACATTTTTCAGTGAAAGGCCCTGCATGCGGGAAATATATGGTTCCTTTGCTATCAGCGGCACCAGAGACGGAAAAAGCTTTGTCACCTTATGTCCCAGTGAAGCCGCAAAACGGTATCCATCCCCTGTGGAACCTGTGGACGGATAGGACAGACCGCCCGTGGCTACCAATACCGCATCTCCTTCAATAACGGCTCCGTTTTCCAGCCGGACTCCCAAAATCCGTTCATCTTCCGCCAGAATTTCACTCACCTGACTTTTCAAATGTACTTTTACACCCAGAGCTTTCATACGTTTTTCCAGCGCCAGGGTAATGTCAGAAGCGTGATCTGAAAGAGGAAAAACCCGATTTCCTCTTTCCGTCTTCGTTTTGACGCCCAGACTTTCAAAAAAATCGATGACATCGAAATTATTATACCCATAAAATGCACTGTATAAAAATTTGCGGCCGTGAATCACATTGTCAAATAATTCCTCCATAGTACAGGCATTGGTAAAATTGCATCTTCCCTTTCCTGTAATATAGATCTTTTTCCCCAGTTTTTCATTTTTTTCAAAAACATGAACGCTGTGGCCTTCTTCAGCCAGAAACACGGCGGCTGCCATGCCTGCCGCACCGCCGCCCACGATTATAGCCTTACTCATCCTTTTCCCCCATACCGGTAAATTTCAGCTTTACCGAATCATCCACCGAATTAATCTCATCACTGCTGTACACCTGATATTCATCCCATATTTTTTCCATAGTTTCCAGCGTGTTCACCACATCCTGCTGTTTTTTCATACAGAGCGCCACCACCAGCGCATTAATCATGCTCAAGGGCGCCACAAGGGAATCCACAATGGAAGCCATGTCACTGCGGGCGATCAGGTTGCAGGAAGAATACAGATTCATGGGAGAATGGACACTGTCTGTCAGTGTGATTACTTTTGCATTCCTGTTATTGGCAAATTCCATAGCTTTCAGCGTCCGCATGGAGTATCTGGGAAAACTGATACCTATGATAACATCCCGCTCGCCGATACGGATCATCTGCTCAAATATTTCACTGGCTGAGCTGGTCTGAATCAGACGCACATCATCAAAAACCAGATTCAGATAAAAACTCAGAAACTGTGCCAGCGGGGCGCAGCTTCTGATACCGATCACATATATGGTTCTTGCTCCCAAAAGCGTATCCACAGCCAGGTCAAAAACTTCATGGTCCAGAGATTCCATCGTCTGCTTGATCTTATCGATATCGGCCTGAAGAACCTTGTCCAGTATTTCTGCCTGAGGAACCTTTCCGTAAGTCACTTCCATCCTCTGTATGGAATTCAGCTTGTTAATCACCAGCTCTTCCAGAGCCCTGTGGAACTCCGGGAATCCTGAATACCCCAGCTGGGTGGCAAAACGCACTGTGGTGGACTCACTGACTCCCACCTTGTTTCCCAGCTTGGCTGCGGTCAGAAACACCGCTTTATCGTAATTGTCTGTAATATAAGAAGCCAGCCGCTTCTGTCCTTTGCTCAGTTTACTGTACTGCTGATTGATTCTGGACAGCAGATTTTCTGATTGTTCCATTTTTTCATTTCTCCTCAAAACCATTGTGCTTAAAGAATCTGCTGCTCGTTAATGATCAGCCGGAAGCCCAGTCCAAGAAACTCAGCAGCCTTTCTGCACAGAATCATGCGGTCCATAAATATCTCGAAATAATCCATGATCGAACCATAATGGGTATCAATGGACAGCTTCAGTTTGATTCTGGATTTTTCTTCATTGATTTTAACCACAGATTTCTTGACAGAATAATTCACTCTGTCATGGATATCAAAAGTAGTCTTATCCTCATTGCGGACGCGGCTTCTCCTCACGTCTGTTTTATCTCCCAGAATCAGCGCCGCAGCTATGGGGTTGACTGCTTCGGCCGTTCCCTCATCATGATTTCCGATAGCCGTCACAATGGTAGCCGCTTCAGCTGCATCCATTCCCATATGATCCAGGAGACGGAAAGCAATGATAGCTCCGCTCTGGGCATGATCCGTACGGTTGACGATATTTCCGATATCATGAAGATAGCCGGCAATTCTGGCTAATTCACAGTCTCTTTCCGAGTATCCCATGGTTTCCAGAATATAGGAAGCTGTTTTAGCCACTTTGCTCACATGGGCAAAACTGTGTTCCGTATACCCCAATGCAATGAGCGATTCATCTGCCTTCGTAATATAAGTTTTTATGGTTTCATTGTTTTTTATATCTTCAAATGTTATCATCTCGTTCATCCTTCTCCCAGTATTGCGCACGTTTTACAGCTTTTTTCCAGCCCTTCTGCTTACGGCTTCTTGTCTCTTCTTTCATCTGAGGTATAAAACATTTCTGAAGAGCCCAGTTCTTTCTGATATCCTCCTGACTCTCCCAGTATCCAACAGCCAGACCGGCCAGATAGGCGGCTCCCAAGGCTGTCGTCTCAATGCAGCTGGGTCGTTCTACCTGCACATTCAACAAATCAGCCTGGAACTGCATCAGGAAATCATTGGCACATGCTCCGCCGTCCACTTTCAGGGATTTCATAGAGATGGAAGAATCCTTTTCCATCGCTTCAATCACATCCCAGACCTGATAAGCCAGAGATTCCACAGTGGCTCTAACCAGATGCGCCCGGGTCGTTCCTCTCGTAAGTCCCAGGATAGTTCCCCTGGCATATGGATCCCAGTAAGGTGCTCCGAGACCGGTAAAAGCGGGAACCACATATACGCCCCCGGTATCCTCCACCTGTCTGCAGTATTCCTCCGACTGAGCGGCATTTTCCAGTATTTTCAGCTCGTCTCTCAGCCACTGGATAGCGGCGCCTGCCACAAAAACACTTCCCTCCAGAGCATAATTCACCCTGTTGTCAGCACTTGCCGCCACTGTGGTTAAAAGTCCCATGCGAGAACTGACGGCCTTTTCCCCGGTATTCATAAGCAGAAAACAGCCGGTGCCGTAAGTATTTTTTACATCACCCGCGTCAAAGCAGCACTGTCCGAACAAGGCTGCCTGCTGATCTCCGGCAGCGCCTGCGATAGGAATCTCGCCTCCCAGCAGGTTACTGTCCGTTGTTCCGTAAACACAGCAGCTGGGTTTCACTTCCGGAAGCATTTCTTCCGGAATATCAAACAGATTCAGGATCTTCCGATCCCATGTCTGCCTGTGAATATCATAAAGCATAGTTCTGGATGCATTCGTTCTGTCAGTCACGTGAACCTTTCTGCTGGTCAGATTCCAGATCAGCCAGGTATCCACTGTGCCGAACAGCAGCTCCCCTTTTCTGGCTCTTTCTCTGGAACCATCCACATGATCCAGAATCCAGGCCAGTTTGCTTCCGGAAAAATAAGCATCTGGAATCAGCCCCGTCGTTTCTTTTATATAATCCATATGCCCCGCATTCTGAAGACTGTCAATCATTCCGGCCGTTCTTCTGCATTGCCAGACAATGGCAGGATATATCGGTTTTCCCGTATTCTTGTCCCATACAATTGTAGTTTCTCTCTGATTGGTAATTCCAATGGCTGAGATATTCCGGGCATCCGCTCCGATTTTAGACATAGCTTCCACGGCCACGCCCAGCTGAGATGACCAGATCTCCATAGGATCATGCTCCACCCATCCCGGTTTGGGATAATACTGAGTAAATTCTTTCTGTGCCACACTGCAGATATTGCCGCCGTGGTCAAAAAGGATACACCGGGAGCTGGTAGTTCCCTGATCCAGAGCCATGATGTATTTTTCCATCTGTATCTTTCAACTTCCTTTCATGCAGTATTTATGTCCTATTATATCAAAGCACCAGATAAAATCAATCTTCTTCACGGATTCCTCGGTATAGACAGGATATGAGCGCAGCTCCTCCCCATTCAGTATATAAGATACGGTTCCCACCTTCGTCCCGTTTTTTACCGGAGCCCGAAGCCGGTCCGGCAGCTCCACCTTTTTTTCCACCTGTTCATCCTTTCCCAACAGTATCTTAAGGGACTGATTCTCCATATCCTCCCGGTAAGACAGTTCAACCCGGGCCTCTTCCTCAAGGTCCCCATCATGCTGTCCTCCGTCTACCGGAATACTTTCCATCGGAAGTTCCCTGTCCAGAACATCGCGGATCTCATAAGCCTCCAGTCCGTAATTCATCAGTTTTTTCGTATCCTCCCACTTATAATCTTTATGATTGGGCCAGCCACATGCCAACAGAGAAACAATCAGTACTTTCCCGTCTCTCTCAAGCGCGCCCACATAACAGTACCCTGCATCCGCGGTGAATCCCGTTTTTCCTGAAAGAGCTCCTTCCATCATAGCCAGAAAGGCGTTATGATTGTGACAGTTATACAGAATCGTTTCCTCCCTGTTCCAGAAACTGTAAGAAGAAGTACGGGTGATCTCCAGGAACTCCTCTTTCCTTGGAGAATCCATAATACAGTATTTCATAATCCGAGCCAGATCTTCCGCCGTCGTTCCATGGATCCCCTGTTCATCTTCTTCATCCAGTCCGTTTGGCGTAATAAAATAACTGTTCTCACAGCCGATACTTTCCGCTTTCTGGTTCATCAGCTGGGCAAAGCCTTCCACACTGCCTCCGATATGCTCTGCAATCATCACTGCCGTATCATTATGAGATTCCAGCATCAGGGAATACAGCAGATCACCCAGTAAAAAACTTTCGCCTACCTTTGCTCCCAGACGTACGGCCGGCTGTCCTGCCGCCCGTTCTGAAACCGTTATGACATCGGATAAATTTCCCTGTTCCAACGCCAGGATACAGGTAAGAATTTTTGTGGTACTGGCATTTGCTTTTCTGGTGAATCCGTCCTTTTCATACAGAACTCTTCCTGACTGTGCATCCATCAGGCAGGCTGATCCGGCGTAAAGTTCCCCCTCCTCTGGTCTTTCCTGTGCTTTTACTGTACAGGACAATGAAATACAGAGAACTGCCGTCCACCATATCTGTACGATTTTCCTCATATCATATCAGCCCCGCAACACCCTTATTTTCTTCTATTTTATGGAAAAGGGAGAACGTTTATGATAAAAAGGAAGGCCGTCCGGAAACATACTGTTCTGAAACGGTCTTCTCTATTATGAGGACGAATCCATTCTATGTTCTATTTCTTCTTCCGCCTCCGCCTTAAAATCTTCCATCTGGACAGGATCAATGGCAGGAAGTTCTTCCTGAGATTCCACACCGAAACTGCGCAGAAATTCCTCTGTTGTCCCGAACAGAATAGGCTTTCCCGGTGCATCCAGGCGCCCTACTTCCTGAACCAGCCCGTATTCCACCAGTTTGTTAACCGCATGGTCACATTTTACGCCTCGGATTTTTTCAATTTCCAATCTGGTAACCGGCTGCTTATAGGCAATGATGGAAAGCGTTTCCAGCATCACATCCGTCAGCACTGCCTTTTTTGGCTCCATGGCAATTTTTACCAGATAATCGTAATATTCCTGTTTGGTACACATCTGATAGGCCTGTTCCAGCTCAATGATTTTGATTCCTCTGTCTTCCCTTCCGTAATCTTCCATCATTTCATGAAGAAGTTTCCGCGTTTCTTCTTTTTCTGTTCCCAGTGCTTTTGCAATCTGAGAAAGCTCTACAGAATCACCGGCTGAAAACAGAATTGCTTCTACGGCTCCCTGAAGTTTCTGCCTGTTCATATACTCTCACTACCTCTGACTTCAATTTTAATATCATCGAAAATATGTTCCTGGCTGATATGGATCAGTCCTGTCTTCATTAACTCCAGAATGGCCAGGAATGTTACTACGATCTGTGTTTTGCTGCACTGCTTTTCCAGAAGATCCCGGAAAGAAAATCTCTTTTTCTCTCTGGCAAAGGCTTCCACGTAATTCATTTTCTCCGGAAGACTGACTTCTTCTTTTTCGATACGCCCGAACTTGCTTCGTATGGGATCCAGTTTTTCCTCCTGACGCTTCATCACATTCTCAAAGATGCTGCGCAGTTTATCCAGATTCATATCTCCCACCAGTTCCTTCACGTTCACTTCCGGACGGTAAGAAAGTACTTCCTCCGGCATGGAACTGGGCCGATATATACTGCGGGAGGCTTCCGCCATCCGATCCCTGAGCTCAAAAGACATATATTTATACATTTTATACTCCAGCAGCCGCTGTACCAGTTCATCCCTGGGATCTTCTTCTTCCCCCTCTTCATTTACCTCTTTAGGGAGAAGCATCCGGCATTTGATATCAATCAGCGTAGCGGCCATCACCATGAATTCGCTCATAATATTCAGATCCTGCCGCTGCATTTCTCTGATATACGCCAGATACTGATTGGTAATCTCCACAATGGGAATATCATAAATATCAATTTTATTTTTATCAATCAGATGCAGAAGAAGATCCAGCGGACCTTCAAATACCTGCAGTTTCACCGGTATACCCATATTCATCACTTTCCTTTAATATCTGCAACTACCAGCTCTCTGGGATTCCACAATCGCAAAGGCAGGGTGTGTTCCCCCAGGCCTGCGCTGACGATCATTGCGGAACCCTCCTCTTCAAAATACCCATAACCATACCTGGGAAACAGTGTAAAATCATTCCCTATTACCGGGTGTTTTCCTCCCAGCCGTATGATGCCGCCATGATAATGACCGGACAAAATCAAATCCGGTTTCCACGTTAAATAAGTCTTAAAATATTTGGGATGATGAGCCAGCAAAATCTGAAAGGCATTCTCATCTTTCTTTTTGAGTGTCCCGCATAGTTCCCAGGATGGAAGATCCCCCCTGTAAAACCGGTCATAATACTGCCTGGGCAGCTCATATCCGCTGATCTCCAGGGAAGTTCCTTTCACTGTAATCCATGCGCTTTTATTTTCCAGAAGCGTCACTTTGTACCGATCCAGAAGATTCCGGTACTGTTCATACATGGAACCATAGACTTTCGGATATATCTTGAGACGGTACTCGTGATTTCCATTAGCCGCATAAACAGGAGTATTTTTCGGAAGTATGGACAGCAGTTTTTCTGTCTGCTCCATATCCGCCCCCGGTTTCCCGATGACTATATCACCGCCGATGAGAATCAGATCTGCCTGAAGTTTCTGTATATCTCTTTCCAGATCCTCCATTTTCTCTCCAAAAAACGTGTTATGAAAATCACTGATGAAAATAAGCCGGATTCTCTTTACACTGTTTTTCAGTTTTTCTGAACTGACCCTGTAGTATTTTACCACGTAACCTTTCATCGGCATCTGCTCCTTATTTACTATCCGTTCTATACTACAATAAAGTTTTCAGATTTTCAAGGTGAAATTCCCAAAGCCGATTTTTGTTTTTTTTGCCGCCGTTTTTACAGATAGATGTTCAGTACGTATGGTTTCTGATCATCAACGGTTCTTTCCGCCTCATAAGAATACTGTCTAATGTCCAGACCAAGAGAACTCAGAACCGTATAAATTTCCTGACGGTCAATCAAATTTGTCAAACCTTCCTGATATTCTTCCCAGGTACGCCACCTGAGTGTCAGTACGTTATTCCCTTCCTCCAGCTGTCTCTGGAAGGCGGCGGCAATTGTCTCCTGATCATAACTGCCAAGGACAGCGTCCATGCGGCTGTAGTAACTGCAGTCATCCGCTTCAGCCGCGGTGTTTTCCTCTTCCTTCCTCAATGACGTGCAGCGTCCCGCTTTCTCCATATCTTCATCTGAAACTCCGAACCACTGATAAGTTATATACTCTCTTCCCTGACTGTCTTTCCGATCACGGTCATCCCAGGTAACATCCACATAAAAGCTTTTTCTTTCCCCGTCTTCTGTGATGGCGACTTTATTCCAGGCATGACCGGCCATCAGCGGAATTGTACTGGATTCATTAATTTCTCTGGCCATTTCCGTAGTGTACCCTGCGACAGTATCGCAGCTGATCCCCAGCTTTTTCAAAAGATATTCATAGGCCATACAGTATCCGTTGCAGACACATTTTTTCATCACCAGGGCGCCGTACAGATTATCCGCATCTTCCCCATCTTCATATGTGATTTCTGAAATCAGAAGGTCATGAACAAATTTTGCTTTTTCCCAGTCACTGCAACCTTCCGGGACCCTGTCAAGAATCTCCCGGGCGGCTTCATCAATCTCCTCCTGCCGTCTTTCAACTTCTTTCTCATCCAGGTAGGTCAGGGGAAAAGTTCTTATATTCCCTTTATCCTGTTCTTCCCGCGTTCCGCCCAGGAGACTGTAGCCGGTACTGATCTTCACCCAGTAAAGTTCCGGATTTTCCTCCACAATATCATTAGCCGCAACGCGGATCTGCTCCCAGATACCGCTTTCTTCATATTCCTTCGTTTTTTTAATTACTACTTTCTCTTCTCTGTCTTCAATGGCCTTCATCAGCTGATTTTCCAGCTCTTCTTCCGGCGTATATTCCTCTTTATCTCCCTGAAAGAAATTTTTTACGGAATCAAATCCAAAGGCGTATATTTCCTTTGTCTGCATTATGCAAAGGGCTGCAGCCGCCGTCAATAATATTCTTAATATCTTTCTCTTCATACGGGCAATCCTCCTTCGTTTTTTGATCTCAACGTCATTATAAAGGAAGCGAACTGTAAATTTGTTTCACGGGGCGCCTTGCGGACTCATTGCGCAAAAAAAGAGACAGTTCCTTTGCCGGAACCATCCCCTTTCATTTCCCTTCCGCCCCGCAGAAACAGCCGGAAGGCCATTTTTAAATAATCCGGATATTCCGCTTTTTCCACATTTTCCGTGAACAGAATATCCACGCTTCCTATTTCTTTTCCATTCAGATAATAAACAGCCTCCCCCGCCTTATCACCTTTCTTTACCGGTGCTTTTATATCCTGCTCCCAGGAGATTTCTTTTTCAATGCTGCCGATATCTTCTCCCTTGGTATCCAGATAACGAAATTCTCCTGCAAAGCCGCAGCCGGCGTTCTCTTCTATAGCGCCGGCAATGGGAACCGGCGAAAGCTCTTCCTTATTTTCATCCACATACAGACTGCAAATCCCAAAACCGTAATTCAACAGCGCGGAGGCATCCCGGAACCGGGATTTTGAGTTTTCTGCCCCCATGATAACGGAGATCAGTGTGATGTCGTCTCTGGCTGCCACGGCGGAGACACAGAATTTTGCTTTGGACGTGCTCCCCGTTTTCAATCCCACACATCCTTCGTATCCGCGAATCAGTTTATTGGTGTTGGTAAGCCCGAATTCCGTAGTTCCTTTATTCGTCACGTGAGTAATATCCTCCATCCAGATTGAAGAATATGTAAGCACCTGAGGATATTTTGTCACCAGTTCCCGGGAGATCACCGCCACATCATGGGCCGTGGTATAATGGCCGTCCGAATCCGTAAGGCCGCAGCAGTCTTCAAAAACTGTATCTTTAAGCCCCAGTTCCTGCGCTCTCTGATTCATCCTTTTCACAAATTCCGCCTCGCTGCCGGCTATATGCTCAGCCATCACCACGGAAGCATCATTGCCGGAAGCCACCACGATGCATTTGATCAGCGTATCTACCGTCTGCTTTTCCCCTTCCTCCAGGAACACCTGAGAGCCTCCCATGCTTTTGGCATAGGCGCTGGTAACCGCCTCTTCCTCCAGCGTCAGCGTCCCCTTTTCCAGTTCATCAAAAATCAGAAGAAGCGTCATAATCTTTGTGATACTGGCGGGACTTCTCTGCTCGTCTGCATTTTTTTCATAAAGAATTTCTCCGGTAGACGCTTCCATCAGAATCACAGAAGGCGCCTCCACCGCAACCGGTTCCTCCTGGCTTTCCTCTCCGGCCGCCATAACCGACGACATGGAAAGCAGAAACATGCCCGCTGCCATTATCGTAACAAAAATGATCTTTCTGCAAATACCCATTGTCTTTCCCCTGTCTTTTTTTCTAATGTACGATAGAAAAAGGGAAAATATGATTTTTCCACTAAAAAATCCCTGATATAAATCAGGGATTTTTTTGGCACATATTAATTATATTTACGTTTTCTGGCAGCTTCCGATTTCTTTTTACGACGAACGCTTGGTTTCTCGTAATGTTCTCTTTTACGGATTTCCTGCTGAATTCCGGCCTTTGCGCAACTGCGTTTGAATCTGCGTAATGCGCTGTCCAGAGACTCGTTTTCTTTTACGATAACGTTTGACATAGACTCACACCTAACCTCCCTCCAGTTGAGATTGTGCATACACAACTGTTTGGGTATATTTTATTGCACTAAAGATAATTATAACAGATTTTTCTTATTCGTCAACTGATTTAAACATTTTTTTTGGAAAACATCGTTACTATTCACAGCCGCCTCAGAAGCAGTCTCAGCTCCGTAAGGAGCGGAACTGAAGCCTCGAAGAGGCGACGACTTCACATGTGAGTGGTGTGGCTGTGGATAGTAACAAAACATCAGCCTTTTATCTGCTCCTCAAGTACATTGGGAACCATAGCCAGAGCTTCCGGTATTTTGGACGCGTCTTTTCCTCCTGCCTGAGCCATCTGAGGACGTCCGCCTCCGCCTCCGCCCACACAGGCGGCCACAGCTTTGATCAGATTTCCTGCATGTACCCCTTTATCCATAGCTCCTTTGGTGGCTGTCGCCATCATATTGACTTTGCCTCCATTGGCGGAGATCAGCACTACTACGCCTTCGCCCAGTTTTTCTTTCAGCTGGTCGCCCAGATCTCGCAGACCATTCATATCCACATCTGACAAAGCGCTGGCCAGTACTTTTACGCCTTTTACCTCTGTCACTTTATCCATAACATTACCCAGCGAATCCTGAGCCATTTTGCTCTTCAGCGACTCATTTTCACTGTGAAGGGATTTGATCTCCGCCTGTAAATGACTGATCTTTTCGGTCAGCTCTGCAGGGCTGGTCTTCAGAAGATGAGCAGCCTCGTTCAGACGTTTCTCCATCTCTTTATAATATGCAAGAACCCCGTTTCCTGTCAGCGCCTCTATACGTCTGACACCGGCAGCGATTCCTGATTCTGATACAATTTTAAACAGGGAAATTACCCCTGTATTTGACACATGGGTACCGCCGCATAGCTCTCTGGAAAAATCTCCCATGGATACTACACGCACCTCATCGGAATATTTTTCTCCAAAAAGCGCCATGGCTCCCGATTTCTTTGCGTCCTCCAGACTCATAATCTGAGTACTCACCGGAAGATTTGCCTGAATTTCCTCATTAACCAGATCTTCCACCCGGGAGATTTCCTCCTGAGTCATAGCCTGAAAATGAGCGAAATCAAAACGCAGTCTGCCGGCAGTAACCAGCGAACCTTTCTGCTCCACGTGAGATCCCAGTACAAGCTTCAGCGCTTTCTGCAGCAGGTGAGTGGCACTGTGATTCTTGGCCGTATCCAAACGGTTTCTTTCATCCACTGCAAGAGTGACTGTATCTCCTGTTTTCAGCATACCGGAAATCATTACTCCTGTATGTCCTACTTTTCCGCCTCTTAAATGAATCGTATCTTCCACCTGGAATTTCCCATGCGGACTGCTGATCCATCCGGTGTCGCCCTGCTGACCGCCCATAGTACCGTAGAAAGGCGTCTCCTTTGTGATGACAGTACCTTTCTGGCCTTCCATCAGACTGTCCGTCAGTTCTTCCTCTGTGGTCAGAACTGAAATTTCTGATTCCAGAGTCAGTTTATCGTAGCCGTCAAATTCAGTGGTAACGGCAGGATCGATCTGATCGTAAACGGTGGCATCCGCCCCCATATAATTGGTAGTTTCTCTTCTGCTGCGGGCCCTGGTTCTCTGCTCTTCCATTTCTCTGGCAAATCCCTCTTCATCGATCTGATATCCCTTTTCTTCCAGAATCTCTTTCGTCAGATCCATGGGGAATCCATACGTATCATACAGACGGAAGGCATCCTGTCCGTCCAGCACCTTTACACCTTTTTCCTGCATGCCGGCTTCCAGCTCAGAGAGAATTTTAAGTCCCTGGTCAATGGTCTTTCCAAACTGATTTTCCTCATTGGTCAGTACTTTTAAAATAAAATCCTTTTTCTCCTCCAACTCCGGATATCCGTCCTTGGAACCCTCAATTACTGTCTCGCTCAATTTTGCCAGAAATTCTCCCTGAATGCCAAGCAAACGACCATGGCGAGCAGCACGGCGGATAAGGCGGCGCAGCACGTATCCCCGCCCTTCATTGGTGGGCATGATTCCGTCTGAAATCATAAATGTGGCCGAACGCATATGATCGGTAATCAGACGGATGGAAATATCGTCCTTTTCATTTTCATGGTATTTTTTTCCGGCAATCTCACAGACTTTTTCCCGAAGGGCACAGATAGTATCTACATCAAAAATGGAATCCACGTCCTGTACCACAACTGCCAGACGTTCCAGTCCCATACCGGTATCTATGTTTTTATTCTTCAGTGTTTCATAATGGCCATGTCCGTCATTTTCAAACTGAGTAAATACGTTATTCCAGATCTCGATATAACGGTCACAGTCACATCCCACCGTACAGTCCGGTTTTCCGCAGCCGTATTTCTCGCCTCTGTCATAGTAAATTTCTGAACAGGGACCGCAGGGTCCTGCGCCGTGTTCCCAGAAATTGTCTTCTTTCCCAAACCGGAAAATTCTCTCCGGCGCAATGCCGATCTCTTTGTTCCAGATATCAAAAGCCTCATCATCCTCCAGATAAACCGAAGGGTACAGACGCTGGGGATCCAGTCCCACTACCTTGGTCAGGAACTCCCAGGACCAGGCAATAGCCTCGTGTTTAAAATAATCTCCAAAGGAAAAATTGCCCAGCATTTCAAAAAAAGTGCCGTGACGGGCCGTTTTTCCCACATTTTCAATATCTCCCGTCCGAATACATTTCTGGCAGGTAGCCACCCGTCTGCATGGCGGTATTTCAGCTCCTGTGAAGTAGGGTTTCAGTGGAGCCATACCTGCATTGATCAGCAGCAGACTTTTATCATTCTGTGGAATCAGCGAAAAGCTTTTCATCACCAGATGGCCTTTGCTTTCAAAGAAATCCAGAAACATCTGGCGAAGTTCGTTCACACCATACTTTTTCACGTTTTTATTTCCTCCTGACGTATCATTCACCATTCAGGCGGCATCCTCTGCCGCCTAAATAATTATACTATCATATTTTACTATTTCAGGCAAATTTTTTTGAAGTTCTTTTTCCCTCGTTTCAGCACAACACCGTCACCCTGAAAGGCATCTTTATTCATGGTATAGTGAATATCCGTAATCTTTTCTCCGTCTACAGAGACACCGCCCTGCTCTACGTTTTTTCTTCCGTCAGAACGGCTCTTGGCCAGCCCGGATACTGTCAGCATGGTAATGATGTCAATAGCATCATCTTTGAAATTCTCTTCACTCAGCTCTACTGTTGGCATATCTGCCGCATTTCCGCTGGAAAACAGGGCTCTCGCCCCATTCTGTGCTTTTTTCGCTTCCTCTTCTCCGTGAACCAGTCCTGTCAGCTCATAGGCCAGGATTTCCTTAGCCTGATTCAGCTGGCTGCCTTCCCAGTGATCCATCTCATCCACCTGCTCCAGAGGCAGGAAAGTAAGCATCCGCAGGCATTTCAGAACATCCGTGTCCGCCACATTTCTCCAATACTGATAGAAATCAAAGGGTGAGGTCTTATTAGGATCCAGCCATACGGCGCCTGACTGGGTTTTACCCATTTTTTTGCCTTCTGAGTTTAAAAGCAGTGTGATAGTCATGGCATAGGCATCCTTATTCAGCTTTCTGCGGATCAGTTCCGTACCGCCCAGCATATTGCTCCACTGATCATCGCCGCCGAACTGCATGTTGCAGCCGTATCTCTGGTATAAGGCGTAGAAATCGTAGCTCTGCATGATCATATAGTTAAATTCCAGGAAGCTTAAACCCTTTTCCATCCTCTGTTTGTAACATTCGGCGCGGAGCATGTTATTGACGGAAAAGCAGGCTCCCACCTCCCGCAGCAGCTCAATGTAATTCAGATTCATCAGCCAGTCTGCATTGTTTACCATTAAAGCCTTGTCTTCTCCGAATTCGATGAAACGGCTCATCTGCTCTTTGAAACAGTCACAGTTGTGCTGGATCGTTTCCACCGTCATCATCTGGCGCATATCGGAACGACCGGAAGGATCGCCGATCATGCCGGTTCCGCCCCCCAGAAGGGCGATGGGCTTGTTGCCAGCCATCTGCAGACGCTTCATCAGACATAGCGCCATGAAATGACCCACATGTAGACTGTCCGCTGTAGGATCAAATCCAATGTAAAATGTGGCTTTTCCCGCATTTACCAGTTCTCTGATTTCTTTTTCATCGGTTACCTGGGCAATCAGGCCTCTGGCCTGAAGCTCTTCATAGATTTTCATATTGACCTCCTCTTCCTTTTGACCCTGGTGTCTTTTATGACACCTCCCGAATTGTTCCGCACTTCGTGCTCTCTCAATTCTTCTCTTTTGACCCTGGTGTCTTTTATGACACCTCTCGAATTGTTCCGCACTTCGTGCTCTCTCAATTCTTCAAAATATTCGGAATTCGCGGGGCCCCTCCCCCGCTGCTTCCTCATATTTTGGCGGGTCCCAAAGTCATGCTTTTTTGCGCAAGCGCAAAAGCATGACCTTTTGACCCTGGTGTCATAAAAAAGCTCCCGTCCTTTCGCGTAATGAAAAGGACGAGAGCAAATTCCCGTGTTACCACCTTTATTCACAGCCGGCTCACGCCGTCTGCCTTAGCAGGTACCCTACCGATACCCCGACAGTTATAACGTCTGTCAACCCGTCACAGCCTACTTTTTCTTTCGGTGTGAAGCTCGGGGATGTATTCAGCTTCAGTTTCCGCGTGCGCCTCTCACCTTCCGGCCGCTCTCTGTACGCTTTCCCTGCACTTACTTGTTCCCGTCATTGCCGATAAGCCTATCTGTTGTCAGTATACAAACTGCTTTGACCTTTGTCAAGGAATTTCTATTATTCTTCCGTTACATCATCCAGAAGATTTTCTCCGTCTGCCGCCGATGTGGCCAGATGATCGCACCGTTCATTTTCCGGGTGTCCGTCATGGCCCTTCACCCAGTGAAAGTTTACCTGATGGGGTTCCATGGCTTTAAGCAGGCGTTTCCACAGATCCGTATTTTTTACCGGTTCATTCTTCCCCCGTTTCCAGTCTTTTTTCAGCCAGCTGTCAATCCAGTGCTGATTAAAGGCATCGGTCAGATATTTAGAATCGGAGTACAGCTCTACCCGGCATGGCTTAATCAGCGCTTCCAGTCCCGCGATGGCGGCCATCAGCTCCATGCGGTTGTTGGTAGTTTTTTTATAACCGGCGGAAAGCTCCCGTTCATGAAGTTCTCCCTTTGTATCCGTATACTGAAGAATGCATCCATAACCTCCCGGTCCGTCCGGATTGCCCCGGGCGGAACCGTCTGTAAATATTTTTACCACCATAAATTTCAGGCTCTGCTTTCCAGATACTGCCCAATGACATCCAAAGTTTTTTCCACTGTCTCATCACTGTGGGCATTGCTCAGGAAGATTGCTTCAAACTGGGACGGAGCCAGATGAATGCCGTGCTCCAGCATAAACCGGAAATAGTCGGCGAAGGCGGCGGTATCTGAAGTTTTCGCCATTTCATAGTTATATACTTCCTGCTCGGTAAAATACAGGCAGCCCAGAGAAGCCGTATGGTTAACCGGGTATTTTCTGCCGTATTTTTCCAGAAGTTTCTTCATACCGCCAAAGAACTTTTCACCCAGGTCAGCCATATGGCGGTAGATATCCGGATTCTCTTTTAATATTTTCAGCTGCGTAAGACCTGCAGCCATAGCCACGGGATTTCCGGAAAGTGTTCCCGCCTGATATACCGGTCCGGCCGGAGATACCATTTCCATAATCTCTTTCTTTCCGCCGTAAGCTCCCACCGGCATACCGCCGCCGATGATTTTTCCATAAGTAACCATGTCCGCCTGGATGCCGAAATACTCCTGAGCGCCGCCGAATGCCAGACGGAATCCGGTGATGACTTCATCAAAAATCAGCACGGCACCTTTCTCTGTACAGAGCTGTCTCAGTTCTTTTAAAAATCCTTCTTTCGGCAGAACCACTCCCATATTGGCGGCCACCGCCTCGATGATGACAGCGGCGATTTCTCCGTCGAATTCATCAAAGATTTTCTTTACGCTGTCAATGTCATTGTACACAGCCGTCAATGTGTCCTGGGTGCATCCGGCAGGCACGCCAGCGCTGTCGGGAATTCCCGCCGTCATCACTCCGGAGCCTGCCTTCACCAGCATGGCGTCGCTGTGTCCGTGATAACAGCCGGCAAATTTAACGATTTTGTTTTTTCCCGTATATCCCCTGGCCGCGCGGACGGCGCTCATTACCGCCTCTGTTCCGGAATTTACCATACGCACCATTTCTACAGAGGGAACATTTTTACAGATATACTCTGCCATTTCCACTTCCAGTTCTGTGGCTGCACCAAAACTCAAACCGTCCCTGGCCGTTTTGATAACCGCATCCAGAACCGCCGGATGATTATGGCCCAGAATCATAGGACCCCAGGAACCAATATAATCAATGTAACGGTTTCCGTCCACATCCGTCACATAAGGTCCATCTGCCTTTGCAATAAAGCGCGGGGTCATTCCCACGGAGCCATAGGCACGCACGGGACTGTTAACTCCTCCCGGAATATAACGGACCGCTTCCTGAAACAGACTTTCTGATTTCGTCATTATCCGATTCTCCCTTCATCCATACATTTGGCCAGTTCTTTTGCATAGTATGTCAGATAGATCTGCGCTCCGGCGCGGTAAGCGCTGACCGCCATTTCACACATGATCTTTTCTTCCTCGATCCAGCCCATTTTGGCCGCTGCTTTCACCATAGCATATTCACCGCTGACACTGTAAGCTGCTACCGGCACATTGGTTGCTGCTTTTACATTGGCGACCAGATCCAGGAAGGACATAGCCGGTTTCACCATGATGATATCGGCGCCCTCTTCCACATCCAGCAGAGCTTCCTTAATAGCTTCTCTTCCGTTATGAGGATCCATCTGGTATGTTTTCCTGTCACCGAATGCGGGTGCGGAATCTGCCGCATCTCTGAAGGGACCGTAAAAGGCAGATGCAAATTTTACCGCATAGGACATAATGGGAATCTCTTTATGGCCGTTTTTATCCAGCATCTGACGGATGGCCAGAACTCTTCCATCCATCATATCGGAGGGCGCCACCATATCAGCTCCTGCCTCCACATGGGACAGTGCCGTTTTGGCCAGCAGTTCCAAGGTCGCATCGTTTTCCACATCGTGACCGCAGAGCACGCCGCAATGGCCGTGGGACGTATATTCACACATACATACGTCCGTAATATAATACAAATCCGGAAACTGTTTTTTGCTTTCCCGGAGTGCTCTCTGTACGATTCCGTCTTCCGCGTAAGCCTGGCTTCCCATCTCGTCTTTGTGAGCCGGAATACCGAACAGCATTACATTCTGAACGCCCGCTTTGGAAAGCCGCTCCAACTCATAGGGAAGACGATCCACACTGTACCGGTACTGCCCTTCCATGGAAGGGATTTCTTCCTGAATATTTTCTCCGTCAATGGCAAACAGCGGGTAGATCAGAGAAGATTTGTCCATCCTGGTCTCCCGTACCATCCTTCTGATGTTTTCGCCTCCCCGAAGTCTTCTTGGCCTTTTAATCATGTCCATCTGTAATTCCTCCTTACCTTAATGATTGCATAATTCTATTACTAACTCCACCACACTGTCGATAGTTGCTTTTTTCGCCATGTAGGTCTTCATTCCATACTGATCCGCAGCAGCTTTTGTCTGTTTTCCGATACATGCCGCCGTCACTTTAGAATAATCCAGTCCCTTCGTTGCTTCCGCAAATCCCCGGACTGTAGACGCACTGGTGAAGACGGCACAGGAAATCTCACCCTTTTCAAATTTGTCCCCTTCATTCAGTACATTCCATGTCACGTATGACGTATCATAGGTGGGAATATCATCCACCTTCAGATCGCCGCGTACCGCCAGAGCATCCATAATTTCCCGGTTTCCCATGGATGCTCTGGGAACCAGAATGTGAGCATCCTTTTCACATTTCTGCGCCATCAGCGCTCCCAGGGAAGCTCCATCGTATATCTCAGGAATCAGATCGGCCCAGAGACCTCTTTCTTTTAATGCTTTCTTTGTACCTTCCCCGATGGCCGCAATTTTTGCCTGCCCCAGAGAACGGATATCTTTACCCATTCCAATCAGATCATCAAAAAATATCCGGACTCCCGTCGGACTGGTGAAGGCAATCCACTGATACGTATCCAGCTTTTCCATAACCTCCCGGATCTTCGAATCATCCCTGACCGGTGAAGTTTCAATAGCCGGCAGTTCCAGCACCTCGGCGCCCTGCACCCGCAGCTTTGCCGCCATTTTTGAAATCAGATCCTTCGGCCTTGTCACCAGAATTTTCTTTCCGAATAACGGAAGTTTTTCTGCCCACTCAAACCGTTCAGCCAGTGAACATACCTTACCAACCACAATAATAGCCGGCGTCTCAATTCCCTGCCGTTTCACTTCTTCTGCCAGAGTGGAAACGGTGGCAACAATCCTCTTTTGTCCCGCCGTTGTTCCTTTCTGCAGAATAGCTGCCGGCATATCCGGATCCATACCCGCCTCCAGCAGATGGGCGCAGATATCGGAAAGAGCAGTTACACCCATAAGGAATACCAGCGTACCCTCCGTGTCCACCAATGCTTTAAAATTAATATCATACTCTTCTCCCGCACGTTTATGGCCTGTAATGATATGTACAGAGGAACAGAAATCTCTGTGGGTCACGGGAATTCCGTTATAAGCCGGAACGGCCATGGGAGAAGTCACTCCCGGCACAACTTCGTAGGGAATATCGTTTTCAGACAGCAGTTCCAGCTCTTCACCGCCCCTGCCGAACAGAAAAGGATCTCCACCTTTCAGGCGAACCACCCGGTACCCTTTTTTCGCTTCTTCCAGAAGCACCTGATTAATCTGTTTCTGGGGCATGGTGTGATTACCGGCCCGTTTGCCCACATCAATAGTCCGGGCCTCCCTCGGAATCATCGCCAGAACGCCGTCGCCCACCAGACTGTCATATACTACTACTTCCGCTCTGGAAAGTACTTCTTTTCCTTTCAATGTAAATAAACCGATATCTCCAGGGCCGGCTCCTACCAGCCATACCTTTCCTGTTGCCATCATCATTCCCCTTCCAGCTTCGTTTTTAATTCTTTTGCCAGCGCAGTGCCCAGGGACTCCGCCTCTTTCACGGGACCGGTTTTACTGCCTCTGATGTACTGTTTCGTATTCTCACTGTAATAAAGGCCCAGCAGACTGATCTTATCTCCGTCTGTCACAGCATGAGCAGCCACCGGAGATGAACATCCGCCGTCCAGATACCTCACAAAAGCCCGTTCCGCCAGTGCGCAGCAGGTAGCATTCTCATCGGCGAATCCTGACAGGAAACTGTAATCCACACCTTTTCTTCCCTGCAGCGCCAGAATACCCTGTCCGGCAGAAGGTATAATCTCCTCCGGCTCAAAATACCTGCTGATCCTCTGTTCAAGGCCCAGCCGTTTCAGTCCTGCTGCCGCCAGCACAAGAGCAGAATATTCTCCCTCATCCAGTTTCCGCAGCCGGGTCAGCACATTTCCCCGGACACTTTTAAACTCAGCCTGTGGGAACAGTTCCTTAAGCTGCAGCGTTCTCCTTAGACTGGAACAGCCGATGGGTTTTTCATCATCCAGTTCGGCCGCTCCTTTGGGAAGCACCAGAACGTCCCTTGGATCTTCCCTTTTTGAGAATGCCACAATGGGAAGTTCCTCCATGATTTCCATGGGCATATCTTTCAGGCTGTGCACCGACAGATCACTTCTTCCGTCCAGGAGGGCTTTGTCCAGTTCTTTTACAAACAGTCCTTTGCCTCCTACTTTATCCAGCGTTCTGTCCAGGATAATATCTCCCGTGGTCTTCATTGTCAGCAGAGTGACTTCCGTTTCCGGAGAGGTCCGCCTGATATAATCCATCACCATTTCACTCTGAATAACCGCCAGCCTGCTCTCTCTGCTGCCGATACAGAATTTGACCGGTGTACTCATACTTCTTTTCCTCCCATCATTTTTTCAATGCGCTCCCTGATCTCCTTCGCCAGGCGGTGATCATTTCCTCCTGCATTCACCCCGATGACGAGACGATCCTGCTTTACAATTCCGGGAAAATGAAAGTCACATTTTCTCCTGTCACTTATCACATTGACAAGAATTCCCAGACATTTACAAACGCTGTATATTTCCCCGTTCAGCTCATGGTCGTCTGTTCCGGCTATGACCAGATCAGCGCCGAACAGATCTTCCCTCTGATATTTTCTCTGATGCAGCGTCAAAATTCCCTCTTCCGCCATTTTTTTAACCTTTTCATCTGCTCTGTCCGCAACCACCGTAAGATTCGGCGTGAATTTTGCCAGGGTTTCTATACGCCGGGAGGCGATTTTCCCCGCTCCAATCACCACCGCTTTTTTTTCAGAAAGGTCAACAAACAGCGGGAACATCCCATACTCATCCTTCTTCATACAGTTTCTCCAGTCCTTCCACACAGGCCAGAAATGTATCTTTTTCCAGCGAATCCCGCAGCCCGAATATCATTTTGTTTACCACTTTTCCCGCAGCAGTTTCAATGGACTGGCGAAGTTCTTCTCTATCTTTGTCTTCCAGCGGCAGCTTCCCAAGAATCTTATGAATTCTCAGATCCAAATCCGTAACCGCATCCGCTTTGATTTCCTGAATTCTGGGAATCAGATCTCTTCCATCGTACCACTCATAGAATTCCTCTTCCTTCTCCTGAAGGATGGACTCCGCCTGCTCCAGGGAATCTTTCAGATAGTCTCCCACCGCCGTAATCTGAAAATCATCGATATCATAAAGAGTAATCCCGTCCAGTTCCCGGATAGACGGTTCAATATCTCTGGGAACAGCAAGGTCAATCAGAATAACCGGATGATCTATTTTCACTTCTTCCAGAAGCTCTTTCGTCAGTGTATAATTGGGACTTGCCGTAGCGCTTACCACCACCTGACATTGAGGCAGCAGTTCCATACGATCTCCGTAGTTAATCCGGGCGCATCCTTTGGGAATGGTAACCATACCGCTTCTGTACTGCCGGACTGTCACTGTCACACTGGCGCCGGCTTTCTGCATCGTCTGCGCCGCCAGCTTGCCCATCTCTCCGTTGCCGATTACCATACAGTTGATTCCCTTTATGGAAAATCCCTGTTCCTTAAGCATTGCCACAGCCCGATCCATGGCCGTAACGTTGGCCCGTGAAAAAGTTACATCCGTTTTTACTTTTTTGGCCGCAGTTACCGCCATCCGAAACAGTACTTCCAGCACGCTGTCCGTCACGTAATGCTCCCTGGCCAGAGAAAGAGCATCCTTAACCTGTGTAATGATCTGATCTTCTCCCAGAATCTGTGACTTCAGGCCGCAGGTCAGATGAAACAGATGATCAACTGCCTCTTCATTTTCCCTGCTGACGAAATACCGGCCAAACTGAGTGGGATCTACTTCCTTAATCATGCACAGCTCTTCAATCAGAGAACCCTCCCATTCTTCCTCCGTACTGACCCATATCTCCATCCGATTGCAGGTGGATAAAATGATACAGCCAAGAATCCCTTTCGTCTTCTTTAACTGTTCCATGGCAACGACCGCATTCTTTTTCGTAAAGGAAAACAATGCTCTCATATCAACTGAAGCTTTATTATGGTCGATGCCCAGCATACAAATACTCATCCTTCGTTCCTCCGTAAATTTCTGCTACCATCATAGCACATCCTTGTTAAAATGCAAAAACTAATTTTTTGAAAATATATTTGACATACAAATTCATAAGAGATAAAATTTATTAATAATTGAGTATGAAGCGGAGCCTGCACCCTGTGCAGGATAATAGGAAAGCGAGTGAAATTCCCGCACGGTCCCGCCGCTGTAACGGAAGAGCTGTATCCCATAACGCCACTGGCCAGTGCCGGGAAGGCCGGATACGGCGATGAATCCCCAGTCAGAAAGCCTGCCCTTCATATGCGATTGCGCTGTGGTTACGAACGATGACCTGGCGTGCCGTGCAGCATTACTCCGCTGCCGCTTTGCGCCCGTCTGTTGAAAATCACTTTCACAGGACAGGTGCTTTTTTATTTTTTATCTAACACAGGAGGAATACACCCCATGCAAAATGAATCCAAAAAAGCTATTCTGGTTGTCAGTTTCGGAACAAGCTTTCCGGAAACAAGAGAAAAGAATATTGATGCCATTGAGGCGGAAATCAAAAAATCTTTTCCTGAATATTCCCACTACCGGGCCTGGACCAGTAAAATGATTATGGCCAAGCTTTTAAAACGGGACAATATCAAAATCCGCAATGTCAGTGAAGCCATGGAGCAGATGTATGAAGACGGCGTCACCGATGTTGTCATCCAGCCTACTCACGTTATCAATGGAATTGAAAACGATCTCATGAAAGAAGATGCTCTTAAGTATCAGGATAGATTTCATTCCATCACCTTCGGCAATCCTCTTCTGACTACGGAAGAAGATAACCACCGTGTTGTGCATGCCGTTGCCTCCCAGTTTGCATCTGAACTTGACAGCCAGACCGCTCTGGTTCTGATGGGACACGGCACCACTCATTTTGCCAACTCCATTTATGCGGCTTTAAATTTCAAATTTCAGGACGAAGGATACTCCAACATCTTCCTGGGTACTGTAGAAGCTTATCCCACCATGGATTCTCTGCTGAAAGCCGTTCAGAAAACCAATGCCCGGAAAGTTCTTCTGGCTCCTTTTATGATCGTTGCCGGAGACCATGCCACCAATGATATGGCAGGCAATGATGAAGAGTCCTGGAAAGTCCAGTTTGAGCAGGCCGGCTTTTCTGTGGAATGTATACTGAAAGGTCTGGGAGAGTATCCGGAAATCCGTACTCTTTTTAATGACCATGTGCGTGATGCCATCGCATCCGCTCAGTAGTCTGAAAATCCCGGGGGCTTTTGCCCCCTTTTTTCAGAACCGTTTTACTATCAGCCTGTTTCCTTCATCCAGACACTTTTCTGCAGTTTCCCTGTCTTCTAATATTTCTCCAAAAGCCTGATACTCTTCCTCCAGTGCTTTTCCGTGGAACACCATCCATGCCCCTGCATCCGTTCCGGATGCCATCTTCACACCATACTCATAAGCCTTTTTTACCGACCATGCCTGGGTTTTCATGATCTTTTCAATCTCAGCTTCCGGAAATCTGCCTTTGCCCCTCAGATTTCTAACCGTTACCAGTGTGGGAACCCAGACTGTGCCGCTGTCTTTCATGGCCTGCAGACTGTCCTCATCCTGAAAATTCCCGTGTTCCAGAGAATCCACGCCTGCCATGGCTGCTTCCCGAACCGCATCCGCCCCGTTGGTATGTGCCATCACCGCAAAGCCTTCTTCGTGAGCTATATGAACCATTTCCCTTACCTCTGCAGATTCCAGCCGCTCCCCTGTAATTCTGCCTGCCTGAGAGAAATCCATAATGCCGGTAGTCATGATTTTAATGAAACTGCCGCCCAGCCGGCGAACCTCTTTCACCAATACCTCGTATTCCTTCAGGTTTTCGAAGGCTCTTCCCACAATACTCCCGTAATATCCCCGTCTATGAATGGCAAATATCGGCGTCCGGTAGGTAATTCCGTACGCCTTTGCCAGTTCCTTCGCCCGAAGGGATACTCCCAGACAATCGCCTCCGTCTCTTACGAAAGTGATATTTTTCTCCCTGTATTCTTCAAAATGCCGACAAATACAGCCGTCATCCACCTCTGGCAAATGGCGGGCACGGGCTTTCTGATAATTCAGACCATCCATAAATATGTGGACATGACAGTCGCACTTCATCCTTTAATCCCTCTTATCGTCAATTTTATAAAGGAGTGCGTTCACGATACAGGCTGCGATATTGCTGCCGCCCTTTCTGCCCCGTGCCACAATATAAGGTACATCCGTTTCCATGATCAGTTCCTTGGACTGAACCACATTGACAAATCCCACCGGCACTCCGATGATCAGTTCCGGTTTAATCTTTCCATCCTCGATCAGCTCATAAAGGCGTACCAGAGCTGTAGGTGCGTTGCCGATGGCAAAGATCAGCGGTCTGTTCAAGGACGCGGCCTTGTCCATGCTGGCAGTGGCCCGGGTAGTGCCCATTTCCTTTGCTCTGTCCGCCACATCCTCATCAGACATAAAACAGAACACTTCTCCCCCGTATCTGGCCAGCGCGCGTTTGTTGATTCCGGCCTTTGCCATCTGTGTGTCAGTCACAATGCATGCACCGCTTTTTATGGCATCCATGGCTTTCTGCACTGCATTTTCTGAAAAACACAGATTATCGGCGTAATCAAAATCCGCACTGGTATGAATACACCGCTTAATAATCAGTTCCTGGTCTTTTGGAAGTTTCCTCTCCCCCAGTTCCTCTGATATAATTTCAAAACTGCGTGACTCAATTTCTCTCGGTTTTACATTTTCAAGCTCAATTTTCATAGTCTTCCCTCACAATCCCTGTTCCAGAATTTCATATATTTTTTTCATATCCAGATGTTTTCTCAGTTCGTCAGCCAGAATGTCATATTGAGTTTCTTTAAACTCCTGAAAATCCACCCCGGTAATACGGTCAGTATCTATCCCTTTTCTTTTTCCCAGCGCAGCTACAATGCCTTTGGCTACCGCCTCTTTATCGAAAATTCCATGGACATAAGTTCCGTAAACGTTTTCTTTATAAGCCCCGTCCGGTTTTCTCTGTGTCTCTCCTGCATAATTTTCAATTTCCGTCAGAGGATGGGCGCCCTCCTCCAGCCTGGAAACTCCCATATGAATCTCATACCCCTCCAGCTCTGTGCCGGAAAGTCCTTCCATGATTCCTTCCACTTTCTGGAATTTTCCCCTGACACGGGTTCTCGTCTTAGCTTCCTCAAAGACAGTATCCATGGGAAGCAGTCCCATTCCTTTGATGCTTCCCCCTGCTTCCACATGCATGGGATCACTTAAAGTTTCGCCCAGCATCTGGTATCCTCCGCACACACCGAAAATAACCGTTCCGGCAGCAGCCGCTTTCAGCACTGCGCTTTCCATGCCGGACTGGCGCATCCACAGAAGATCTTCCATAGTATTTTTCGTGCCGGGCAGGATGATCATATCCGGGTGTTTCAGTTCTGACAGATGACTGACATACCGCAGAGAAACGCCTTCCATACTCTCAAAAGGATTAAAATCCGTAAAATTAGATATCCTGGGGACCCGGATAACTGCTATGTCAATCTGTCCCACTTCCTGATTTCGGTCAAACCGTTCCGTCAGGCTGTCTTCGTCTTCAACTTCAATGGACAGATAGGGAGCCACTCCCACCACCGGAACTTTACTTTTTTCTTCCAGCATGGCGATTCCCGGATCCAGAATAGTCTTGTCACCCCGGAATTTATTGATGATCAGTCCTTTTACCATCCTGCGCTCATCCTCTTCCAGCAGAGAAACTGTACCAATCAGCTGTGCAAATACACCTCCTCTGTCGATATCTCCCACCAAAAGCACTGGAGCGCCGGCCATTTTTGCCATGCCCATATTGACGATATCCTCATCCTTCAGGTTAATTTCCGCCGGACTGCCCGCTCCTTCAATTACTATGATATCATTTTCCTCAGAGAGCTTCTCATAGGCTTTCATGATATCCGGTATCAACTTGTGCTTATAGGCAAAATAGTCTCTGGCATTCATATTCCCCAGAACCTCGCCATTTACAATAACCTGAGACCCGGTCTCATTGGTGGGCTTCAGCAAAATGGGATTCATCAGCACGCTGGGCTTTATGCCGGCCGCTTCTGCCTGCATAACCTGGGCTCTTCCCATTTCCAGCCCCTCTTCCGTAATGAAAGAATTAAGAGCCATGTTCTGTGATTTAAAAGGCGCCACCCGGTACCCGTCCTGTTTAAAAATACGGCACAGCCCCGCCGTCAGCAGACTCTTTCCCGCATTGGACATGGTTCCCTGCACCATGATCGCTTTTGCCATCTTATGTCCTCCTTACTTACAGTATCTTTTCCAGCACCGCAATCAACTGTGTGTTTTCCCGGTGATTTTTCACCGCCGTCCGGAAATATCCTCTGTCAAGACCGGAATAATTGCTGCAGTCCCGGATCAGAATCCCTTCCTTCAGACAGTTTTCATATAGATCCTCAGGCCCCCTGAAAAAAATATAATTTGCCTGGGAATCAAACACCTGCAGCCCCAGCCGTTTCATTTCCCTTTTCAGATAAGTCCGCTCCTGCCGGACAATGTCCTGGGCCTCTTTTACGTATTCCTTTTCCTTCAGTGCCGCAATTCCAGCCGCCTGTGCGGGAATGGATACGTTCCAGGGCTGAGTCACTCTGCTCATACTGCTGAGCACCTTTTCGCTGCTGCAGATACCGTAGCCCAGACGGATACCTGCCATAGCATACCGCTTGGTAAAAGCCTTCAGCAAAAAAAGCTGATGATTGTCCCGGATCACATTTTTCAGAGAATACTCCTCGCCCCCGTCTACAAAATCCAGAAAACATTCATCCACAACCAGGAAAATCCCCTGTTT
Organism: Ruminococcus sp.; assembly: GCA_050944415.1. GTDB lineage: Bacteria > Bacillota > Clostridia > Lachnospirales > Lachnospiraceae > Ruminococcus_G. The sequence goes on along the minus strand of JBMNRA010000017.1, from coordinate 14,151 downwards.
CCCGCAGAAATCCAAAATTCTCTTCAAAAAAGGCAGCTCCATCAGAAAGCCGGTGGGATTGTTGGGATTGCACAAAAACAGCATATCCACATCCTCCTTCAAATAAGAAAACATATCTTCTCCGGGATATAGATTTTTCATAGGATAAGTGATGATCTCACAGTCAGTCACCTCCAGCGCCTGCCGGTATTCCGCAAAAGTAGGCGCCGGCACCACCGCTTTTTGAGGGCGGAGCGCCAATACCAGCGAAAAAATCAGTTCCGCCGCTCCGTTTCCGCAGATAATAAAAGATTCCGGCTGGTTTTCATATTCAGCCAGCGCTTTTTTCAGCTCTGTATACTCAATATCGGGATAATTGGCAAGCCGCTTCAGACTTTCCGCAGCCGCATCAATGACTCTCTGAGGCGTCCCCAGCGGATTGATGTTGGAAGAAAAATCCAGAACCTGCGGATGACGGTAAATATCTCCTCCATGTATCTGCTCTTTCATCCCAGTCCTCCTTTTACTATCATCATAATCAGGATACGGATTATCCCGAAAAGAATTACAGCCATTGCCGACGACACATATAAAAGCCGGTTGGCTTTTTTAATATCATCGATTTCCACTGGCTTTATGGCATCTCCTATAGTTGGCTTCTCGTAAAGCCTGCCGAAGTAATAAGCATTCCCCGCCAGCTGAATTCTCAGGGCCCCGGCCATCACCGCCTCCGTCTGGGCCGAATTAGGGCTGGAATGGTTATATCTGTCACGTTTAAAGATGCGAAAAGCATTTTTCCCATCAAAGCCTGCCGCAAAAGCTCCCAGCGTCATGATAAGTCCCGCCAGTCTGGCGGGTATGTAATTCACCACATCATCCAGTCTGGCTGCACAGGTGCCAAAATACCGATAACGGTCATTTTTATAGCCAACCATGGAATCCATGGTATTGACCGCTTTATAGATAAATCCCAACACCGGACCTCCGATCATCAGATAGAACAGCGGGGCAATCACACCATCGGAAGCATTCTCTGCAACTGTTTCCACCGCCGCCTTTGTAACACCCTCACTGGTCAGATTCTGGGTATCACGCCCTACAATCATGGATACAGCGTGTCTGGATTTTTCCAGATCTCCTGTTTTCAGCGCATAGTACACATTCATACTTTCATCTTTCAGCGCCCGGGTGGCCAGAATCTGATAACACATAAACGTTTCCACCGCCGCGCCCAGCCACTCATTCAGATAAAAAGCACACCAGAGAATGGCAAAGGGTACTGCTCCTGAAACAGCCGCCACCAGCAGAACCAGAAATACTCCCGCTGTCCGCTCCCCTCTGTCAGATTTAGGGAAAATTCCGCGCAGTCCCTTTTCCAGTACCGCAATCAGATTTCCAATAAGCCGCACCGGATGATACAGCCATCTGGGGTCTCCGATCAGCAAATCTATCAGAAAGCCTGCAATTACAGCTATTAATGTCCACTTTATCATCATGCTCCACTTCCATCTGCCTCTGAAAAATCCAGCTTCCGGCAGACAGTTACCTCTCTCATTCCTTTTTTCCATCGACTTTCGTCGATTCTGATTTCAAATCCGCAGGCATTTTTCACCTGCCATTCATAAAAGTCCCGGTGAGGCCTGGCAAAACGCGCCAGCACTGCCATTATCGTACCTCCGTGGACCACCATTGCCATCGTCCTGCATTTTGTAAAAATGGCGTCCTCCACCCCTTTTTGAAAACCTTTTACACATCGGTTTCTGAAGTCTTCCTGACTTTCTCCTCCGGGAAAAGGCATCTCTCCGCCGCTGTCAATCCATTGCTGATACAGAGGATTTCCCGCCAGTTCCCTGTAGTTTTTATTCTCAAACATTCCGAAGTCACACTCCGCCAGCTCTTCCACAATATGTACCGTCTGACCGGGATAAATGATATCCGCTGTCATAATGCAGCGGATCAGAGGACTGGAATATATCCTTTCCGCCTCCGGGTAATTTTTTCCTTCCAGCAGACGGATGCCCTCCCGGCACAGCGGCTCATCAGTTTTCCCGATATACCGCCCCAGAGTGTTCCCAAAGGTCTTGCTGTGCCGGATCAGATACGCTTTCATCCTTTGATCACCTGCCCGATTCCACAGACAACCCGTATTACCTCCGAAGATATCGCTGCCACTTTCGTGCAGATCCTGCCAGTAGTCTCCCTGTATTCCCGGTCAAAAGCCTCCACAGGAACCACGCCATATCCCAGCTCAGTGCTCACAATGACGATATCCGGATTTCTCTCTGCCAGTCTTTCGACCAGGTCTGAAGTTTCTTTTCCCTCTTTCAGCATTCTTTTGATATATTCATGGAAATGATGAACGCCTTTTGTCCGAAATATCTCATCCCACTGACAGCTTCTGCCGTCCGCCCACAGATCAATCCCATATCTTTCCCGGGAATAATCCACTTTTCCCTGGAAGGCTCCTCCTATAACCAGTTTCATACTGTTCCTCCTATAATCTGAACAATTACTACTGCCAGCGCCATCACCAGCTCACAGATGGATAGAAACCAGCCGGCAATATCTCCCGTTGTTCCTCCGAAATATTTCATAGCCAGATGGTGATAATACCAGAAAACCAGCCCCGCGCCCACAAGAGCTGCCGCGCCCAGCGGAGGATTCGTAACAATCATCAGTACGGCCAGGCACAGCATATAGACAAACATTGTAATCTGTACCCGTCTGGTACTGGCCCCCCGGGAAAATGCAGCCACAGACCCGTCTTTTCTGGCCTTTGGAAATGTAACAATGGCATAAGCGCTTAAAGTCCTTGACAACATGAATCCAAAGGCAACCGTCCGTATTCCTGTCATATCAAGCTGGCGGCAGATACCATAGTAAAATACGAAATAAGCCGCACAGGTGATAACTGCAAAGGCCCCCGCATGAGAATCCTTTAATATCTCCAGACGCCTCTCCCTGGTCTGCCAGGAACTCATGGCATCTGCAGTGTCCAGAAGTCCGTCCAGATGAATTCCACCCGTAACAAAAACAGAAATCAGGAGAAGAACCACAGTAAAAAATGCAGGTTCCATGGACACATGCATTCCAACCATACCCCAAAGGAACCAGAGAAGCCCGATCACTGCTCCAACCCATGGCCAGAAGCACATGGCGTATGCCATATTTTCTTCCTTCCATTCACATTTCGGCATAGGAATCTTGGAATACATGGAAAATGCAATAATAAAACTCTGATAAAGCCCCTTCATTTTCTTCCCTCTTTTCCTTTTACTGTAATCGGTATACCGTATACCACCTCAGTCACCCGATCTGCCAAAGACGCCAGAGAAACATTAATCTTTCCCAGATATTCCTGATATCTCGCCGTTTCCTGATCATAGTCCATTCCATCAGAAAAGATTTCATTAGTCACAATCACCAGATTTTCCGCCATGCCTGCCAGATACCTGATTCCCGACAGCACAGCAGGAACGGTCAGCATGCCTGCTCCTTCCTCCTGATACATTTCATTGGCCACCAGATTGGACATACATTCCAGAAGCACATTGCTGCCGGAAGGAAACTGAAGCTTTCTAAGATTGGTATAACACTCCACCGTAGTAAACTTTTTCTCTCTGCGCATTTTTCTGTGACGCTCGATTCTTCGAAAACTTTCCTCATCAAAAGGGTACATGGTAGCAATATAAAACCGCCTTGCATCGCCGAAATTCACGATGCATTTCTCTGCATAAGCGGATTTTCCGCTTCCGCTTCCGCCTGTAATCAGATGTATCATTGACTCTTTCCTCCCATACATTCCTAGGAGAGAGGAACGTAGGTTTCCATTTTATTTTCTTCAAAGGTACTCATACTGTTATAAACGGCTATGGCCATATCCAGTATGGGATACAGAGTAACTGCTCCTGTCCCCTCTCCCAGCCGCATATCACAGGTGAGAAACCCTTCCAGTCCCAGCGCCTCCAGCACCATTGCGGAAGCCGGCTCTTTTGACAGATGTGAGGCCATCATAAAGTTTTTCGTCTCCGGTTTCAACCGTACCGCACACAGCGCTGCCACACTGGAAATAAATCCGTCGATAACAATGGGAATCCGTAACGCAGCTCCTCCCAGAAAGACGCCCACCAGTCCGGCAATATCCAGTCCTCCCACTTTGGAAAGAACATCAATAGGATCTTCTTTCCTCGGTCTGTGCAGTGCAATGGATTTTTTAATGGTAGCAATTTTCTTATCCAGCCCTGCACTGGAAAGGCCTGCTCCCCTTCCGGTCACCTTCTCCACATCCGCATCCAGAAGCACCGCAGTAATGGCGCTGCTGGTAGTGGTATTGCCAATTCCCATCTCACCTGTGGCAATGATTTCATAGCCTTTCTCTTTCAGCTCCTCCACCATATGTATTCCCACTTCGATGGCTGAAACCGTCTCCTCTCTTGTCATGGCCGGCTCTTTGGCCATATTTCTGGTCCCATACATGACTTTGTGCTGAATCAGACTGGATTCGGATGCAATTCCGATATCCACCGGAAAGATATCCGCTCCTGCCTGCCGGCACATAATGGTGGCTGTTGCTTTTTCTTTCAGAAAATTCTCCGAAATGATCAATGTAACGTCCTGGCCGCTCTGGCTGATTCCTTCTTCCACCACGCCATTATCCGCGCACATGGTAACCAGAGCCTTTTTGTTCAAATGCACATCCGTCGATCCCCGGATACCGGCCATCTGCACCACTGCATCCTGCAGCTTTCCCAGACTGTGAAGGGGAATGGCAATGCTGTACCATCTCTCTTCCGCCTTTTTAACCGCATCCTGATCCAGCGTACCTATGGCACGCACTGTTTCCTCTAAATTCATTTTTTCCCCTTCCTTTCTCTGCACCTTTCCAGAAATGCGCGGGGCAGTCTTCTGTTTCCATAGTAATACAAGTGAGGATATCCGGCAAACAGAGTATCACTGCTGTGTATACAGCGCCAGCTTCTTTTTGACAGCGGTTTGACAGCCAGAAAATCCTCTCCGCAGTTTTCCGAATCATAGTAATGAAATTCATGGGAAGGTATATTTCCAACTTCACATCCGAAAGCCTTCCCCTCTGACAGGGTAATATATCCAAAACGGGTCAGCCGTTCCTTTCTGTGAACGGTTCCGGGAATTACTCCTGCCATTTTATAATATTCTCCATCCTGACTCTGCATCTGCTCGTGAAGATACATAAAACCGCCGCATTCAGCGATACAGGGAAGTCCCTCTTCCAGTTCGCGTTTCACACTGTCTCTCATGGAAGTATTCTTACTTAAATCCTTGGCATACAGCTCCGGATATCCGCCGTGAAGAAGCAGTCCATCCAGTTCCTCGGGCAGCCGTCTGTCGTGAATCGGCGAAAAAGGCACCAGACTGACCCCCATTTCTCTTAAAAGATCCAGATTATCCTCATAAAAGAAACAGAAAGCCTCATCTCTGGCCAGTCCGATTCTGAGAGTTTCTCCCATGCTCACTGCCGCCGGCAAATCATCATTTAAGGGCGAAGCCGAGTCAGCCAGTTGCAGCAGCCCTTCCACATCCAGACTTTCTTCCAGGATTTTGGCCAGCCGGTTCAGATTTTCCTGCAAATCCCTGATTTCATCAGGCATTACCAGTCCCAGATGGCGGCTTTCCAGATGACAGTTTCCCACAGCAGGCACATATCCATATACCCTGACCGGCAGCGCTTTTTCCACCATTTCCTTCATTCTCTGATACATCATGGGCGAGAGACGGTTGAAAATTACACCTTTAATATGGCTGTTTTCTTTATACTCCAGAAATCCTTTAATAAAAGGAATCACTGATACACTCATCCCCTTGCAGTTTACAAGCAGAACAGACGGTGTATCTGTGATATCAGCTACATCCCAGGCACTGGCCCTTGAGGATATTCCCGCCAGTCCGTCATAATATCCCATAACACCTTCTACCACAGCCAGATCACTGCCCCTGCCGTTTTTCTGCATCAGGCCCCGCAATGTCTGTGGATCAGTAAAAAACGGATCCAGATTCCGGCTCCTGGTTCCAATTACTCTGGTGTGAAACATGGGATCAATGTAATCCGGACCGCATTTAAATGAAGTCACCGTTTTCCCCCTGTTTTTCAGCAGCTGAAGAATGCCGCAGGTAATCAGCGTCTTCCCGCTGCCGCTGGCGGGCGCCGCAATCAATATTCTGGGAAGTTTCATGGGTTTATTTTCCTCCTTCGCAGGAAATAATGTATACCGGGTTCAGTCCCATCATCATATGGTACCGTCCCACTTCCTTAGATTTTCCCGCACTGACTGAAACGATATCCGTATCCTTCACCGGCAGTGTCCGCAGACATTCCAGTGCTTCCGCCACCGTTTCCAATGTAATACAGTTAATTACGATTCGGATGCCCGGATTCTTTTCGAGAAGAAGCTCCATGATCTCCTTCAGATTGCCGGAAGATCCACCGATAAAAGCGTGGGTTGGAACAGGAAGATCCCGGCAGGCATCCGGCGCCAGCCCTTCTATGATTTCCAGATGAGGCACCTGGAATTGCATCCTGTTTCTGTGAAGCAGTTCCACCGCCTCTTTTTTCTTCTCCACCGCGTATACCCGGCCCAGATCAGCCATAAGCGCCATCTCTACTGAGACAGAACCGGTGCCCGCGCCCACATCGTATACCACGGAATCTCTTTTTAACCGCAGCTTTGACAGAGAAATTTCCCGGATTTCTTCCTTCGTCATCGGCACTTTGTCCCGGAGAAATCTTTCATCCGGAATACCATGGGTCACCGTCAGATCTCCGCTGCGCTCATTCACCAGCAGAACTACGCTCAGCGGGTCTGTTTTTATATGTTTCAGACTCTCTGCCGTTCCTTCCCGGATTTTTTCATCCTCATAAGACAGCCGTTCGCCCACATATACCTTTACATCCTTCAGTCCAAATTCGCACAGCTGACTGCATAAATCGCCGATTCCATCTTCCGTTCCCACAATGGCAAACACTTTTCCATGCCGTCTCACCATACTGACCATATTGACCGTACGTCCGTGGAGACTGCAGGGCACCACATCTTCCCAGGGCATTTTCAGCCTGGCCATGAAATAAATCATGGAAGAGATGCCCGGAAGAAGTTTCGTCTGAGGCGGAAGCACCTCCAGCAGCTTCTTTGCGCCGCTGTAAAAGCCCACATCGCCCGACAGCACAACGGCAATTTTTTCCAGTGCTTTATGTTCCGCAATATAATCCGCAATTTCCTGCGGTCTGTATGCTTGAAATACTTTCTGTCCGGGCCGGGCTGTCTGTTCTGTCATCCGTCTGGCACCTATGATGAGATCCGCCTGATGACAGACTTCCTGCGCTTCTCCTGTCATACCCTTTGCGTTTCCCATTCCGATGCCTACCAGCGTAATATCCTGCTGCACCTGGATCTGAAAAGTTTCGATCAGGTATTTCCGGCATTCCTCCGGTGACATTCCTTCCTCCTGCGCCGGACGTCCCACCAGCACCAGTCTGGCTCCTGCCTTCCTGGCAGCTTCATATTTCTCCATAAACCCTCCGGTGCTGCCGGATTCTTTTGTTACCAGATACTGGCAGTCAAACTGTTTCAGCATCGCCGTATTCAGCTCCTCTGAAAAAGGTCCCTGCATACAAATCAGATGTTTTCCCTGGAATCCCAGTGATGCGCAGGAAGCAGCCACTTCCGGCAAAGAGAGCACTCTTGCATATACCCGTTCCTGATAACCGGAAAGCTTTGTATATTCTTTGATCTCCTTGCTTCCCGTAGTCGCCAGAATATTTCCACTGGTGCGCTCCAGCCATTCCACCGCCTCTGCCACGGAATCCACATAAATTACGTCCTGATCTGTCAGAGAATATTCCTCCCGTAACAGCCGGAGATATTTTTTCTTTTTTGCATCACAGGCGGCTTTAATGTTTTTCGTTACTTCAGCCGCATAAGGGTGGGTAGCATCAATGACCAGCCGGGGATTCTCCCGCTCCATCAGTTCTTCCATCTGCTTTTCATCCAGACGTTCATGGGAAACCGTAAGGCTTCCCCCCTCCGGCAGCAGACTTTCCCCGTACTGAGTTGCCACACAGACATGGGCGCTTATCTGATACTTATTTAAAAATTCTGCTGCTCTGCGGCCCTCCAGTGTTCCGGCAAATATTAAAACTTCAGACATTCCTGTATCCTCTCGGTGTTACCATCTTTCCGCCAATCTCCTTGGTCTGGGAATTTCCCACAAATACTGTGGTAAACATATCCACAGCCGTATCCCGCAGTTCTTTCAGCGTCATGACTTTCATGTTCTCGCCTTCACGTCCGATATTTCCTACGATTCCGCAAACGGTATCTTCTTTTTTATATCGCATCATAAGATCACAGGCTTTCTGCAGGTAATCATGACGCTTTTTACTGGAAGGATTATAAAGACAGATGACAAAATCCGCTTCCGATGCGTGAAGCAGCCGGGCCTCTATTTTCTCCCAGGGAGTCAGAAGATCACTGAGACTGATCAGACAGAAATCATGAATCAGCGGAGCTCCCAGCACGGCTGCCCCGCCGGTAGCCGCTGTCACTCCCGGAATAATTTCCAGTTCCACATCCGGATAGCTCTCACCCACCTCATACATCAGTCCGGACATACCGTACACTCCGGCATCTCCGCTGCAGATCATGGAAACCGTTTTCCCTTTCATGGCTTCCTGAAAAGCCATAACACAGCGATCCACTTCTTTCGTCATCGGTGTCGTCATAAATTCCTTGTCTGGAAAATGATTCTTTACCAGATCCACATATACTGTATATCCAATAATCGTATCACTCGCTTTCAAAGCGTTGATAGCTTTGACTGTCATCTGTTCATATTCCCCTGGACCGATGCCCACTACGTATAATTTATTCAAAATCCACACTCCATTCTTCCATGGCAAATGCGACGGTTACGCCGTTTTTGCCTGTTTTTTTCTGTATGATCCGTCCGCCTTTGCTTCCTCTTACCGCACTTCGTTCACAGACATTATCAACGCCTGTAACAGACTTCACAAAATCGGAACCGGTAAATTCTCCCTCCATATCCAGAAGCTGCTCTGCACTGTAAGTAATCAGGGGAATCCCCATCTCCTGGCAGAACTCCTTCAGGCCGGGTTCTTCTTTCTTTAAATCAATACTGGCTGCCTGTGCCACCGCCTCATGAAATATTCCGTTGACCTGGCAGGCTTCTTCAAACACTTCTTCAATCTGCTCCGCATTTATCCCCTTCCGGCATCCAATGCCTGCCGTTACACTGCGTGGAATCAACCAGAGCGTCTGCTCAAAAGGCTGTCTGTGATAGTGAATCCCCACATATATCCCCAGCTCCTGATTTTCCTGATTCAGTACCAATCCTTCCGGTATCTCTCCTTTTACAGGCAGCTCGCTGATAAATCCCACAGTTCCTCCGTGCAGAAGTTTCGCAGAAACTTCCTTTGCCAGCGTCATATTTGAAATGTAAAGACGATTCTTTCTTGCAAATACATCCACCGCAAACCGGCCATTTACATCAGTCGCCGTTGTGACAACCGGAACAGCTCCCAACTCTCTGGCAATCATTTCTGTCAGTTCATTGGCGCCTCCCAGATGGCCGGACAAAAGAGAAATACAAAACTTGCCCCGTTCATCGATGACCACTACCGCAGGATCATGTTTTTTACTTTCTACGTAAGGAGCAATTGCCCTGACGGCAATTCCGCTGGCTCCGATAAAAAGTATTGCGTCCTTCGTCTCAAACATTTTTTTCGTCCATAACTGCAGAGAATCCTTTACTGGCTCCGCATCCACATCACGCAGATAGCGGCTTTTCGTATACAGCGAAGTGATCTGACCCTCTTTCTTTAAAACAGCGTCAATTTTCTCCGCCAGGACAAAACCATTCATTGTAAAACAAATAATTCCTATTTTCATTTCTCTCCCGCCGTCTATTTGCTGGCTTTTCTGAACTCTGTGGTAAAGGCCGGATTATACAGTTCAGATCGATTATAATGACTGTGAGTAACCACATCCCCGATAATCATCAGGGCCGTCTTTGTAATATTTTCCTTCTTCGCTGTTTCAGCCAGTGTGCCGACGGTACAGATGGCTGTCTTCTCATCTTCCCATGTAGCTTTATAAACTATAGCTGCCGGCGTATCTTCCCGGTATCCTCCGGCAATCAGACGCTGACTCAGCTCCTCCAGCATTCCTGTACTCAGGAAGATAACCATAGTAGCCTGATGCGCCGCAAAAGATTCAATGCTTTCTTTTTCCGGCACCGGTGTTCTTCCCGCCATTCTGGTGATAATAACACTCTGGGAAACATCCGGAAGCGTATACTCCAGATCCAGTGCGGAGGCTGCACCGCAGAAAGAGCTTACTCCGGGGCAGGAATCATAAGAAATCCCCTTTTCGTCGAGCACGTCCATCTGCTCCCGGATCGCTCCGTAAAGGCAGGGATCTCCCGTGTGCAGACGTACCGTTGTCAGCCCCTTCTCTTCAGCCTGTAACATTACATCCAATACCTCTTCCAGTGTCATTTTGGCGCTGTTATAAATGCTGCACCCCTCTTTCGCATAGTCGAGAAGCTGAGGATTTACCAGTGATCCGGCATAGATAATCACATCAGCCTCTTCCAGAAATCTTTTTCCTCTGACAGTAATCAAATCCGGGGCTCCTGAGCCCGCTCCCACAAAATGTATCATACGTTTAATTTTTCTCCTTTACAATTATCAAAGAATAGTATCCTGCATCTTCAGGTATTTCATCTGCGCCCCGGAAAATTTTTTCATCTTCCATGCCGCAGTTTTCAATCATCACCACTTCAGAATCCGACTGCTGAAGCAGCTCCTTCACATTTTTCATCTTCTTGCCTGCCTTCATCAAAACCTTTGTTCCCGGCAGTTTCAGTGCTTCTTCTATCTGATAAGAAGCTGGAATCACATGAAGTGGTTCTGCTTTTTCCACAAGCCCCATGTTCAGTCTGGCAGCCACTGCGCAGAAAGAAGTGATCCCGCTGATAATCTCCACATCATATCCCATTTCCATCACTTTCTTATGAACATACAGATAAGTGGAATATACCGTGGTGTCACCCAAAGTCAAAAATGCAACCTTTCTGCCCTGTTCCAGATACTTGGCAATCTGTCTTGCACCTTCCCGGTGGCTCTCCTCCAGTAAAACCGGATCTTTTGTCATGGGCATATGAACCGGAAGCAATTCCTTTTGTGAAAGCTCCGGATACGCCTGAACCACGATTTTATATGCTATTGTTTCCTCCGGTACTTTTCCCGGAACAGCAATTACATCACTCTCCCGGATCACCCGCAATGCCTTCACTGTCAGCAGTTCCGGATCACCCGGTCCCACTCCTACGCCATATAATTTACCTGCCATTGTGTTCTCCTTTTTGTATATTTATTTTTTTTATTAATTCCTCTGTATTTTCAGACCGGATCAGCTCTCCGTGAACGCTGGAAAAAAGAATCACTCCCAGCTCCAGATCCGTCGGAACCTGGTGCTTCAGATAATACATCACTTTATTCAGTACGATGTCCATCGTTTTCTCCAGCATCTGATACCGTATCAGCACATCCACGCCTTCTTCTGTGGTAATGGTGTCCAGAAGTTCCCTGACACAGTCCATTCCGGCCCCTCCCCTGGCAGCGGCAGCGGCCAGAAGCTCCGCTCTGCAGTCCGCATGATGAGAATGTGTATTCATGATTCCACCGGATACTTTGATAAATTTTCCTATGTGGGCGATAAACAGGATTCCCCTGATACCCAGATTATCCGCCATCTGAAGAGTCTCTCCTACATAATTGCTGCACTTCATGCTGTAAGTCATATCCACATCCAGCTGATCACGTGAAAAGGCTTCCCCGTAATTACCCGGCGTCATCACCAGATATTTTCCGCCGTTCTCTGCCAGCATCTTCATTTCAATCCGTATGCTTTCCAGAAGTGCAGACTCACTCATGGGAATCACGATACCGCTGGTGCCCAGGATAGATATTCCGCCCTCTATGCCAAGCCGGGGATTGAATGTTCTTTGGGCGGTTTTTTCACCTTCAGGCACCTGAATGATCACTTCCAGTCCCCCATGGTAATTACAGTCTGCGCATACTTCCTTTACCGCGCGGTCAATCATCTCCCGTGGAACCCGATTAATGGCGGCCGCCCCTACAGGCTGCTGCAGTCCGGAACGTGTAATCCGGCCTACTCCTTTCCCGCCGTCGATGACTGTGCCGGGTCTTTCACTTTTCCTCACGGATGCACAGATCAGGATTCCATCTGTGGCATCCGGATCATCACCTCCGTCTTTCCTGACGCCGCAGCATACTTCATTCTCGCCGATATGTATGTCTTCAATCCTCAAATGAAGGAGAATACCTTTGGGCGTCATCAGAGATATCTCTTCCACCCTTTCTCTCTTCAGCAGCATATACGCCGCCGCCTTGGCTGCTGCCGCTGCGCAGGAACCCGTAGTATAACCGTATCGCAGCTTCTTTTTATCTTTAATAATAAAATAGTCTTCCAGTCCTGTTTTTGGGACCATCTTCTCCTCCTATCTGCAAAATAAAACCGTTGTCCACTGAAAGACAACGGTTTTGTTGTTTTATCATATATCTTCGGTGGCCGCAAACATATATGCTCAGACACGGGATGGGTATCTGGCTTTTACAGTAACGGACTTGCGCAGGATTTCCAACTGCTTCCCCATGAACCGTGAACTTTAAATTTTCCATACAACATTATAGTTGTTTTTGTGAAGGCTGTCAATAATACCGCAGGATTATTTCACCCAGTTTTTAAAGAAGATATGATCCTCATATTTAAATGAGTCACACTTGCTTTCATCCAGGCCAAGATTCTTAAAAGCACTGTGGGTCATAAAAAATACATAACTGAAATCTTTATTTTTTAAAGCGCTTACTCCTGGAATAATCCGCTTACTTGTTTTTCCATTTACATAGTTATTGTAAATTTCCGTTGCCTGCTCAGCTGCTTTCATACTGTTATACTGATTAATTTTGCGAAGAGCCTCCGGGTCATTATCACGGATGCCTTCCAACAGCTCCGTCAATCTTCCGTTTCTCGCCACCTCAAACTGCTGAGCTGCATATACGACAAAATTCATACTGTCAGGGAAATCGCTGCGAATCATCCGGTTATAGATGACCATCGCCACCATGGTCTGTCCTGCCAGTCCCTGATCTCCGGCTTCCGTATACAGAACTGCCGCCAGAAATTCCGTCTGTGTTACCTGATTGGCGCCGTTTCCAATCTGGGGATCCGTATAAAACTCCGTTTCCAGTTTGTAGGACTTGCCGTTTTCAGGATCCGTAGCATAGACATATCCGTCCGTTATCTCCATGCCCACGCCGTCGCTGCCAAAATAATAAGTTTTTCCATTTGCTGTATATGTATAATTCGTCAGCCGGGCGCCTTTAACACCGTAATCTCCAGTCTTCTTAAAATAATATTTCTTCCCGCCAATGGTCTGGAGGCCGGTAAACATCTGACCTTTAACGCCGTAATCACCAGTGGCTTTAAAGTAAAAATAATATTTCCCAATTTTTTTCCAGCCGGTTTCCATCTCTCCGCTGTCACCGAAATAAAAGATTTTTCCGTCAATGGTTACCCATCCAGTAAACCTTCTTCCCTTGACGCCTTTATCTCCTGTCTTTTTCAGGTAATAGATTTCCCCGCCGTTTAACAGCCAGCCGGTCCACATTTTTCCCAGACTTCCCGCTTTTCCCGATTTCTGGAAATAATACCAGTATCCATTAACTTCCTGCCAGTCTGTCTGCAGTACCCCTTCCGATGAAAAGTAATACGTTTCACCGTTTACATTCTGAAGTCCGGTAAATCGTGCTCCTTTCACTCCGTATGTACCGCTGGCTTTGAAATAATAATTCTTTCCGTCAATCTGCTGCCAGCCCGTTGCCATGGCTCCGCTGTCGCCGAAATAGAATCTCTTACCGCCAATCGTCACCCAGCCGGTGAACATTCTTCCCTTGACGCCTTTATCCCCTGTCTTTTTCAGGTAATAGATTTCCCCGCCGTTTAACAGCCAGCCGGTCCACATTTTTCCCAGACTTCCCGGTTTCCCCGATTTCTGGAAATAATACCGGTATCCGTTGATTTCCTGCCAGCCTGT
>JBMNRA010000016.1:0-46816 GCA_050944415.1 Ruminococcus sp. | reverse complement strand
GGGAGTTTAAGGAAGAAAAGGGCAGGCGGAGACGGCTGCAGCATAACATGGGGCTCCATGGTCAAGCGGTTAAGACACCGCCCTTTCACGGCGGTAACAGGGGTTCAAATCCCCTTGGAGTCATTTTATATGGCGCAGTAGCCAAGTGGTAAGGCAATGGTCTGCAACACCAGTATTCACCGGTTCAAATCCGGTCTGCGCCTTCTTAAAAGAGGCTGTCGTACTAAGTAATTAGTGCGGCAGCCTCTTTTTGTTTGGGAATTATATTTTATAAAAATCGGCAGAGGAGACAGGCAGCTTAGTTGGCCGTAACATTTTCTGTAACGGTACCTGTGGCAAGAGTGTAAGTTTCACCGGCCGTCAGGTCGGGACTGCTTAAGATAACCATGTTGAAAGAAAGTTCCGGTGTATAGTCGAACAGGATATTGCCTTCGGGATCGGTAAGTGTGATTTCTGTTTGAGCAGATTGTTCATCCAGAGTGGAAGCAATTACCCCCTGCTTGGAATCACTGAAGGATTGTGCCATAGCCAGACTTCCGGTGCCGATAAAGGTGCCGCCAGAGATAACACCGGTAGTGTCATAGTCCAGAATCGAGGTATCGCCCTGCGTGGGACCGGTTATGATGACGCTGCCGCCGGTGATTTCCAGGGAGCCGTTGGCGTCTATGCCGTCGCCGGAAGCCTGAATCTGTATTGTCCCTCCGGAGATGGTGATGCTGCCGTTGGAAGAAGCCATATTTTCTCTGCCGTCAAACATGGCATCCCGGCCGCCGGCAGCGCCGCTGGAATCTGTACCGCCCGCCGCGTTCAGCCCGTCATCACTGGCGATCAGTGTAATTTCTCCACCCTGCAGGTTAAGATGAAGGGCTTCCAGTCCCTCATAGCTTTCTGCAACATTGATGGAGGCTTCCGTGACCGTCAGTGTCTCATCCGCATGGAACGCGTCATCTCCGGAATCAATTTCAAAAGTGCCGCCTTCCAGAGTGATGGAGCCATTGGAATGTACGGAATCATCAGCTGAATCAATGGTAAAAGTGCCTCCGGAAATTAGCATACTGCCTCCGGCTTTGATGCCTTTCATGCTGGTGCTGCTGTCATCTTCCGCGGTTTCTGTATTTTGAGAAGTTTCAGCAGATGTTTTGATGACGGATTGTGCGGATACAGGGGACGTTGCGGCGTTATTCTGTGACTCATCCGGGAGGCTGGGAGGTTCCATGCTTTTGGAGCGTCCGCCGCCTTCGTTTCCTTCTCCATCGGGTGGACGGCTGTCTCTGTCAGATCCGCCCGGACCGGCGCCTCCCGGGGCGCCTCTGAATCCCCCCCAGGAATCGGAGGATTCTTTCGTGCCGTTTTCGCTGCCTCCTCCTGCCAGTATATCAAAGGTACCGTCTGAAATCTGCGCATAGGCGCCGGCGCTGATGCCGTCTCCCTGCGCGTCTACCGTTACCGTACCGCCTGATATATAGATGAAGCCGAGAGAAGTGTCTTCATCATTTTCTGCGTGAAATCCGTCTTTTCCGGCAGACAGGGTGATGGATGTATCGCCGGTAAGGCGGATACTGTCGTTTGCTTTCAGACCGTGGGAAGCGGAAGTAATGGTATAAGTTCCGGATGTGATCACCAGATCGTCATTGGAGACAATACCGTGTCCGGCCGGGGATGAGATGGCGAGGGCGCCGCTTCCGTTCAGGGTGAGATCCTGTTTGGAATAGATAACAGCGTCAATATTGCTGTCGTCTATGGCCGTATAGCTGCCGCCGTTTGACAAAATATTTTCGGAGTTGTCAGCCAGGGTGACAAAAACTTTGTCCGCTTCCAGGATATAGACGGGAGCGGAAGTTTCGCTGGTAATCTCTGCTCCGTTCAGAACCAGCTGTATTTTGGCGGAGTCATCCGCATCTACGATAATCATGCCGTCATCCAGGGTTCCGGAGATGAGGTAGACAGCTTCTTCCGTTATGGTAATGGTAGATCCGGAAATCTGCACGCTGTCGGAACTGGCCTGGGCGGAATTCCCCTCCAATTGTATGGAGACACATTCGCTTTCCTCATAATCACTGTCCAGATCCCGGTCGGTGAACATGTCTTCGTCTGTCTGGGAAACATCCGCCTTTCCTGTTTTCGTATCGGCTGAATCATCTGTGTCTGCCGTTTCTGTCATTTCCAGGGCAGCTTCCTCTGAAGATGAGACGCTGCCGGAAGAACTGCATCCTGCCAGAAGGCAGACGGTGAGGATAACCGGCAATGGTAAAGCAGTCTTTTTTCTCATGATAATTTAAACGCCTCCTTTTTAAAGCTCTGACACGGCGGTTTCCTGGCGAGTGACGGAGATTTCCAGATTGCCGTTGCGGCAGCGGATCTTGTCAATCATCTCTTTTTCTCTGGAAATATCCCGCAAAGTTACAAGATAAGTGAGCCGGAACAGACTTCCCATATTGGTTGTTCTCACCGTTACCAGTTCATGGGACGAAGCGTATTCTTTGAAAATATCTTCGAATACGTCCGTATAGTCCAGGTCTTCCGGGATGGTGATAGATACGGTTTTATAGGATGAAGCATTTTTTCGCGCGCCAAGATCCAGACGGTTATATAAGAGAAAAAAACAGCACAGCACAACGGTAAACAGCGCGGCGAATCCAAGATATCCCATTCCAGTGATAAGGCCGGCGCTCATGGCGAGGAAAAGAGCGCAGATTTCCTTTGCCGTGCCGGGAACCGAGCGGAAACGGACCAGGCTGAAGGCGCCGGTTACGGCCACGCCGGTACCTACGTTTCCGTTAACCATCATGATCACAACGCATACGACAGCGGGAAGAAGTGCTAACGTTACAACAAAACTTTTGGTATAGCGGGTCCGGTACATATAAGAGAAAGTCATGACAAGCCCCAGTATGAGAGAAACACCCAGACAGAGCAGAAAGTCCGGTACGGTGATGACTCCGGTCAGGTCGGTATCAAAAAGTCCGTGAAAGAATGAATCAGGCATAAGTCACTGCCTCCTTGTAAAGATTTCGCTGTGTTTCAGCTGCGGATAGATCATAGTCTGATATGCGGTTCCGTATTTTGAGAAGGAAGTTTTATAAATGTGTTCTTCCGTAAGTGTATGGGTCATCCAAAGGGGAATTCCCCCCGGGCATTTGATTTCCATCAGAGAGGTTTTCTCAGGAAGCAAAGGCGTGCCGTAAGACTCCGATTCCAGGGACAGATTTTCCTGGCGGCACAGAATATTTTCGTCAAAGGTTACCCGAAAGCCGGGGTCGTCCGGAGCATAAAAGGCTTCTCTTTCATAAGAAAGAAAAACGGTGGGATGCAGATTTTCGTAGTACTGGAAAAAATACCGGATTTCATCGGAAATCTGGCTGTTCTGGAAGCAGGAATCCTTCCCCAGTATCCAGTTCATGGCGTCTTTTTCCGGCAGAGCAATCCGGCGTTTGTAAACGATTTTTTTGTATTTTTTCTTCAGCTCGATAAATACCGGATCTTCCGGCGCCGCGCGGCCGTAGCTGCGCACCCGGAGTTTCTCTTTATAGGCGGGTTTTTCCATGGAATGACGGATCAGACGATATGTATCCGTATCAAAATACAGATTGCAGACAGTAGTCCGGCCGTACTGATCCGGTTTCATATAATGCGCCATCGCTTTCTGCACGTGTTTTTTCTGAGCCTTTGTCAGAATATATTTTGTTTCATATCGTTTAAAAACGGTTTGGAATGACATAAACATACCCCCTGTATTTCTGATGAGCTGATTTTACAGGGGGAAGATTGAAAAAGGATTGAAAAACATTCTATTTTTGTGTTTCTTTTGTGAAAGATGAATGAGCCTTTACTTTCAAAAGGGGAATCCTGACAATAAAGAAAATCTTCCCGTCCCGGCATTTTACCTCTATGGATCCTTTGTGTGATACTGATATTGCTTTTGCAATAGCCAGCCCCAGGCCGTAATTTTTGCCGTCAGCGGTTCTTGCCGGGTCTGTCCTGTAAAAACGTTCGAACAGGTGCTGCTGTTGTTGGGGAGGTATGGGAGCGCCGCTGTTGGAAACGGACAGAACTGCCTTGCTTTTTTCCTTCTCCAGTGTAATCCATATCTCCTTTCCGCTGCTGCTGTGACGGATGGCATTGTCAATTAATATGGAGATAAGCTGTTTCAGCTGAAGAGTATTTCCGTTTACCCGGATATCATCGTCAATGCTGCTGGTCAGAATCAAATTGTGTTCATAAGCAACCGTTTCAAAGGGAAGCGTCTCGCCGTACACCAGTCTTCCAAGATCCAGGGGTTCCATATGGGGAATTACATTTTCTGTCCTGGCCAAATCCAGAAGCTGAAGAATCAGTGATGACATCCTTTCGTTTTCGTAACGGATATTGGAAAGCCACTGATTTTCTCCCAGTTCACGGGAAAGCAGTTCGATATTCGCGTCCATGACCGCCACAGGGGTTTTCAATTCGTGTCCGGCGTCTGAGACAAACTGTTTCTGGATCTGATAACTTTCCTCTAGAGGAGAGATAATTTTTCCTGCCAGATACCGGGAGAGGAAAAAAATAATTACCAGGGAAGCGGCTCCGAAGATCATGGTATAGCGGATCAGCGTACCGGCGCTTCTTTGCATCAGGGTATTATCCAGAAAGGCTACCAGAATATAGTCTCCCTTATCGGCCATGCGGTACATCAGGTTTCCGGTAATTCCAGTTGTTTTTCCCATGTCGATGATCTCACCTGCGAGACGCGTAAGTTCTTCTTCACTGTAGACGGAAACATCAGCGGTATCCGCAGCCAGAGTTTCGCCTGAGAGAGAGAAGGCGGCAGAATAAACCGTGGAAAGTTCCAGCATGGGCGGTTCATTGGGAGGAGCTTCCCGGCCTCTGGACGGACGGCTATGAAAAGCATCCTCATTTTGGGAAGAGGGAAGAACGTAGGTGTCCACGTATTGTTTTAACACCTGCCGGTTTTCTTTGATCATATCGGAATAACTGGCGATATAAATTACACAGAATGTACCGAAGAGCAGAAAGATCAGTATTGACATAACGGCTGCGACGATTTTATGCCTGGTTTTTTTAAACATTTTCATACCTCAGTTCATATCCGATTTTGCGGACCGCACGGATACCTGTCTTTGCCTTTACAAAATTCAGCTTTTTTCGTACAAAGGAGATATAGACTTCCACGTTGTTGTATTCTGCCTCATTATCATAGCCCCAGACCTTGACGGCCAGCATTTCTCTGGTGAGAATCCGATCCTGATTGGCGATCAGATATTCCAGGATATGAAATTCCTTTTCACTGAGACGCACCCGGTTTTCTCCGCAGATTAACTCGGAAGAGTCCCGGTTCAGAGAAATGTCGCGGTAAGTCAGCGTTCCATCGGACGAATGGATATTCCGCCGGACGAGAGCGCGGATCCGGGCCAGCAGCTCCCTGGTGACAAAAGGTTTTGTCAGATAGTCGTCCGCACCGCAGTCCAGCCCCGTTACCTTATCATTCACATCGCTTTTGGCCGTCAGCATAAGTATGGGGGTGCGGATGCCTTTGCCTCGAAGTTCCGCCGTAATATCAAAGCCGCTTTTTCTAGGGAGCATGACGTCCAGAATGATCAGGTCATATTCTCCGCTTTCGGCAGCGTACAGTCCTTCCAGTCCGTCATAACGGCAATCTGCATCATATTTTTCCTGACGCAGGATTTCGCAAAGCGCCTGAGCCATTCTTGTTTCATCTTCTACCAGCAAGATTTTCATTCAGATCCCTCCGTTTATTTTTTTATTATATCACGAAAGATTGAAATTCCATTGAAATGGGGAAAATTTTATTTTGTTTATCAGCACAAATAATATTAGGCAGAGAGAGATAGACATTAAAAAAACAGGTGTTATAATAGTGTTATCATACAAAGATGTAGAACATGGAAGGTTCTGCATCTTTTTTTATTTCAAGGAGGAGTGAAAAAATGACAGGTGAAGAACTGAAAACATTATCGAAGAAATATGTGCTGCAGTCCTGGAGCAAACAGGCGGCTACCAACCCGATTCCAGTAGAACGAACCGATGGAATTTATTTTTATGATTATGATGGAAAGCGTTATACGGATATGTCATCGCAGCTGGTGAATATGAATCTGGGATTTAATAATCCGGATATCGTTAAGGCCATCGAAGAGCAGGCTGAGAAATTCTGTTTCGTTGGTCCCAGCTATGCGGTAGAAAGCAGAGCCAGACTGGCCAAAATGATTGTGGATCTTCTTCCGGAAAGCTTCGGGAAAATTTTCTTTACCAATGCGGGAGCGGATGCCAATGAAAACGCGGTGAAAATTGCCAGGATGTTTACCGGGCGAAATAAAATTTTTTCCAGATACAGAAGCTATCACGGTTCCTCTTTCGGAGCAGGAAATCTGACAGGAGAGCCCCGGCGTTACGCTCTGGAACCGGGTATTCCGGGATTTGTCAAATTTTTTGATCCTTATCTTTACCGCGCGCCCATTAATTTTGAATCGGAAGAGGCGGCTACTCGGTATTATCTGGACAGACTGAAGGAACAGATTATCTATGAAGGCCCGGATCAGGTGGCGGCTATTGTGATGGAAACGGTTACCGGATCCAACGGCATTATCATTCCTCCGAAGGGATATCTGCCGGGGGTAAGGAAAATCTGTGATGAATTCGGCATTCTGATGATCTGTGATGAAGTTATGGCCGGCTGGGGACGGACAGGTAAAATGTTTGCCTTTGAGAACTTTGACGTAGTTCCTGATATTGTCACTTTCGCGAAAGGCGTAACCTGCGGCTATGTACAGCTGGGAGGAGTAGCTGTCTCCAGCAGGATTGCGGAATATTTCGATGATCATCTGCTGTCCTGCGGCCTTACTTATTCGGGTCATCCCCTGGCCTGCGCCGCCGGTGTGGCTTGTGTAAATTATTACGAAAAAGCAGGTATTCTGGATAATGTTCAGAAGGAAGGGAAAATCCTGGGCGAGAAGCTGGAAGAGATGAAGGCAAAGCACGCCAGCGTGGGAGATGTCCGCTATATAGGATTGTTTTCAGCAGTAGAACTGGTAAAAGATAAAACTACGAAAGAACCTCTTGTGCCATATGGCCGGGATCCGGAAGGTACTATGGGAAAGATTATCGGGCTGCTCCGTCAGGAAGGTTTCATGACCTATTCCCATGAAAACATGGTCTTTGTATGTCCGCCGCTGATTATTACGGAAGAACAGCTTCTGGAAGAACTGGAAAAATTGGACAAAATACTGACTGTTGTGGACAAAGACTTTTTGTCTTAAAATAGGGACAGGAGGTGAAAACCAAAATGACAGATATCTTAATGACGCCCAGATGGTCGCTGTTTGGTGAGAATGCTCTGGATAAAGCGAAGACATTCTGGCCGTCCTTTGGAAAAAAAGCGCTGATTGTGACCGGAAAACACGTGGCAAAGTCTGTTATGATGGAAAAACTGCTGCAGGCGCTGGAAGATGTGGGAATTACCGGCGTTGTTTTTGACGGAATTACCGGGGAACCCACAGATGCGATGATACGGGAAGGGACAGATATTTATAAAATTGAGAAATGCGATTTCTGTATCGGCATCGGAGGAGGAAGTCCGCTGGATTCAGCAAAGGCCATTGCGGCCATGAGCCGTCTGCCAGGCAGGATCAGCGATTATAACGGCAAGGAAATATCCGGAGATTTTCCTGCTGTTGTGGCTATTCCCACTACGGCGGGTACCGGTTCGGAAGCCACAAAATTTACGATTATTACCGATACGGAAAGCAATATCAAGATGCTTCTGAAGGGAGATGTTCTGCTTCCTGACATGGCGGTGGTGGATCCCTCATTTTCCTGGTCATCGCCCCAGTCCGTCACTGCGGCCACAGGTCTGGATGCCCTGACCCATGCCATTGAAGCGTATACGTCGCGGAAGGCGGGAGCCATTACCGATGTGCTGGCTATGTCTGCGATTAAACGTATTTTCCGCTTTCTGCCCCGGGCTTACCAGGACGGCAGGGATAAAGAAGCGCGGAAGGAAATGGCAGTAGCCGCCTGGGAAGCAGGCGTCTGCATTAACAATTCATCGGTGACACTGGTGCACGGCATGAGCCGACCGGTGGGAGCCCTGTTTCATGTTCCCCACGGTATGTCCAACGCTATGCTGCTGAAGGCATGTCTGAGTTTTGCTCTGGATGGGGCTTACGAACGTTTTGGAAAGATCGGACGGGAAATCGGCGCGGCAGATTTGAAGGATCCGGATCAGAAAGCAGCTGAGAAAATGCTGGTAAAACTGGAAAGCTTATGTCAAATCTGCAATGTTCCTTCGCTTGAGGACTATGGTGTGAATAAAGAAAAATTCATGGAAAACATTGATAAAATGAGTAAAGATGCCGTGGACAGCGGAAGTCCGGCTAATACGAGAAAAGAGGTTTCCGTCGAAGATATCCGCGGAATTTATCAGAGACTGTGGGAAAAATAAGCGAAAAACGGGAGGTATAAATGGGAGTTACGCTGCAGCAGTTGTGTGAAAATTCCAGTAAACTGTATAACATGAAACTGGTGGCAGGAAGCGGAGGCATGCAGAACTGTGTTCAGTGGATTCATACACTGGAGGATGAGGAGACCAGTGCATTTATCAACGGCGGTGAACTGATCTTTACCACGGGAATCGGGCACCGGGATTTGTCCTGGCTGCTGCATTTCGCCAGAAGTCTGAAAAGTCATAATGCCAGCGGACTGGTTCTGAATATGGGGCCGTATCTTACAGAAGTGCCCCGGGAGCTGACGGAATACTGTGACAGAGAAAATTTTCCGCTGTTTACTGTTCCATGGGAGACACGTCTGGTGGATATCACCAGAAATTTCTGCAATCAGATTATCCGGAGCGAAAAAAAAGAAGAGAATGTGGGCACCACATTGAAAAATCTTATTTTCTTTCCCCAGGATTTCTCCCGCTGTCTCCCGGTGCTGGAGCGTTACGACTTTGACAGTACGGCGGTCTGCTGTGTGATTTATATGGGATATATGAAAGAGCGGGAGTATCCGGAAGAGACAGCTATGTCCGTGCCTTTCGATGTGGAGAGGATTTTCAGTCATCTGTCCGGATGGATCGGGCATTTTCACAGTGACAGAGGCCATGTGTATGTGGTATCCGGTATGACCGATGATCAGATAAGGGAGTTGATGACCAGACTGGAACGTCATAATCAGACCAGGACAGAAGAGGAAAAACTGGCTTTTGGCATAAGCTCCAATCGCAATGGTGTGGAAAAACTGCCTTTTCATTACCGCAGGGCAGTGAAGCTTTTTGAGTTCGCCCGGAAGCAGAAGAAGACGGTTGTCTTTTTTGAAGATCTGGATGTGGAAAAAATATTGTTCAGCGTGGATAATTATGAGATTCTGGTAGAATATCTGAATGACACGTTGGGGGAGCTGATGATGTACGACAAGAGCCATCATACCGATTATCTTGGGACATTGCGCATGTATCTGGAATGCAGCGGAAGTGTAAAGCAGGTGGCGGATCAGATGTTCGTTCACCGGAACACGGTAAATTATCAGCTGAATAAAATCAAACAGATTCTGCATCTGGATTACAGTATTCTGGAAGATCAGTTTCGTCTGGATCTGGCTGTAAAGATTTTGGATATCCTGTAAAATGTGCTGAAGCACAAAAACAAACCTGGCAATTTGTGCTCGCATAGATTGAAAGTCCATTTTAGTTGTGCTAAAATGAAAATCGTTAAAAAGAAAAGACAGTAATGGAAGCAAAGGAGCTTTTGGTTTAGCCAAAAGCTCCTTTTTTGCTGAGAAGGAGGATTTATTATGAAAAAACGAAGAATAGCAGCATTACTTGCGGTATCGTTCCTGGTGATTGCTCAGCTGACCGGCTGCGGAAAGGGAGACAGCAGCTCTGCATCCGCCTCGTCATCAGAGACAGACACTTCTTCCGAAAAAACATCCGATACAGACGGAGATACTATTAAAGTGGGAATTCTCTATTCAACAACAGGTGACTGGTCTATTTCAGAGACACCGATGCAGAATGCGGCTCAGATGGCTGTGGAAGAGATCAATGAAGCAGGGGGAATCGATGGAAAACAGATAGAGGCAGTGGTTTCCGATTATGGTTCCGATCCGGCTATGGCGGCGGAGCGGGCGCAGGAGATGATTCTGGAAGACGGCGTCTGTGCTATTGTGGGAACCAATACTTCTGCAACCAGAGAGGCGGTAGTGCCCATCATTGAACAGTATGACTCTTTGCTGATTTACAATACATTCTATGAAGGCGGAACTCCTTCACCTAATGTACTTTACACAAATACCAGTCCCAGCCAGCAGATTAAGGATTACGTTCCCTGGATCATGGAAAATCTGGGAACAAAGATTTTCTTTGTGGGGACAGATTATGAGTTTCCGAGAGTCTCTATTGAATATGCGAAGAAACTGGTAGAGGAAAACGGCGGCGAAATATGCGGGGAAGAATATACCACGACTGATGCAACGGATTTCTCATCGGTTATCAATAAAATCAAACAGGCTGATCCGGATGTCGTATTTTCGGTAGTTGCCGGAAACAGCATTGTTCCGTTTTATAAACAGTATACACAGTATGGTATGGATCCGGCGGAAGTGCCCATTTGTTCTACAGCGGCACATGAAGGGGCTGTATCCGGTGCAGGTGATTCAGCAATAGGAACATACTCATCCTTTGGATATTTCAATACCATTGACACTGAGGCCAACAGGGAATTTGTCAATAATTATGTAGAAGAATTCGGCACCGATACGACAGTGACCAACTCGGCGGAAGCAGCGTATCACGGCGTATATCTGCTGAAAGAAGCGATTGAAGCGGCAGGCGGTTCTCTGACTTCAGAGGATATCGTCAATGCGGCGGCAGGTCTGGAATGGGATACACCGGCCGGAACGCTGAAGATGGACGAAAGTAATCATAACACATGGCTTCACAGCTATATTGGCAAAGTAAATGAGGATCTGCAGTTTGACATTGTATATGAATCTGAGGGTCTGGTGGAGCCGGAACCGGAACTGGAGTAAATTATAATAGATGAAAAGAAAGGGATTCAGATGGAATTATTCTTATCACAGCTTGTAAATGGATTAAGTAATTCAGCGATTCTGTTCCTGTCAGCCATAGGACTGGTTATCGTATTTGGTATGCTGGATGTGGTCAATATGGCCCATGGTGAATTTATTATGCTGGGGGCATATGTGGGCTGTACCTGCATCAATTCCTTCCATCTGCCTTTTGCAGCAGCCTGTGCGGCGGCCTTTATCATAACGGCCGCCATCGGGGCTGTGGTGGAACAGGCGCTGATAAAAAGACTGTACGGCAAAGTAGCAGAGACTCTGCTGGCTACTTTTGCCCTAACCTATGTTTTTCAACAGATAATAAGAAGTATTTACGGACCGGAGGATCAGCTGATGGCTCTGCCTGTTGAAGGGAGCATTACCCTGGGGCCTGTGACGATACCGGTTTATAATCTGATTTTGATTGTGGTTGCAGTCTGTGTTTTGGTGGCAACATTGCTGCTCTTTTTTAAAACTTCTTATGGAATGCAGCTGCGTGCGATTACGCAGAACAGAACAATGACTCAATGCCTGGGAATCAACACATCGAAAATAGACTGTATTACGTTTGCTTATGGCTGCGGTCTGGCAGGTCTGGCCGGCGTGCTTCTGGGCCCGGTCAGAAGCATAACGCCGACAATGGGAACATCTTATATTGTGGACAGCTTCCTGGTTGTTGTACTGGGAGGATTAAATTCCATTCTGGGAACCTTTGCCGGATCTTTTGTGATCAGTGAATCTTCCACAATAATGGCAGGATATATGAGTGAGATTACAGCCCGGCTGTTAATCTTTATTGTAATTATTGTATTGATTCGTATTAAACCCCAGGGACTGTTTTCAGCAAAAGAAAAGAGGTAAATTTATGGGTGCAAGACTAAAAAATATTACAGTTGAAAAATGGACCGCGCTGGTGTTGTTTGTGGTCCTTGCGATTCTTCCCATGACTACTTCCCTTTATACAACCCAGACGTTCGGAAAGTTTATTTCCTATATGATTCTGGCGCTGGCGCTGGATCTCCTCTGGGGCGGAGCAGGCCTTATGAATCTGGGGTTTGCCGTATTCTTCGGGTTGGGAGGCTATATCGTGGGAATCTCTCTGGCCAGTCAGGAAGGTCTGCCTTATTTCATGAAATCAGCGGGGATGACAGAGCTTCCGTTTTTCTATAAGCCGCTGGCTTCACCGGCAGTAGCTGTAGTGCTGAGTATTCTGATACCTGCGCTTCTGGCACTGTTTTTGGGATATTTTATTTTTACCAGCAAAATCAAAGGTGTATTCTTTAATATCATTACACTTGCTTTTGCGGCGTTGTTTGAGCTGTTTATCGCCAATCAGCAGGCTTATACCGGCGGCTCCAGCGGAATCAACGGTATTGCCACAGGATTAAGTGACATTACTTTTTTCGGACACCCCATATCGATACAGGGCTGGTACTATATAGCTCTGGCAGCGCTGATCCTGGTGTATCTGTTCTGCCTGTGGCTGTTAAACGGCCGTTTTGGAAAAGTCATTAACTCTGTTCGGGACAATGAGGCCAGACTGCAGTTTTTGGGTTACAATCCGGCAAAATTTAAAATGGCGGTATTTGCCATTGCCGGTGCCCTTGCAGGATTTGCCGGAGCGCTGTATATTCCCATGACTTCTTTTATCTCCGTGGACAGCGCCGGAGTGACATTTTCTACTACAATTCTGGTCTGGCTGGCAGTAGGAGGCCGGGGTAATCTGACAGGAGCCATGATCGGTGCGCTGCTGGTTAATATTCTATCCAGTCAGTTTTCCAGCAATTTCGGTGAAATGTGGCAGTTGATTCTGGGTGTGGTTCTGATAGTGATGGTTCTGTTTCTTCCCAAAGGCATTATGGGATCATTGATGGATGTTCAGTATAACAGAAGAATCCATAAAAAACATCTGGCCCGGTCCCGGGAGGAGTGAAGAACAGGAGGAAACGTATGGCATATTTAGAACTGAAAAATCTGACCGTGGAATTTCAGGGATTCCGGGCGGTAGATGAAGTCAATCTGCAGATTGAAAAAGGAGAGGTCAGAGTTATCATCGGACCGAACGGAGCCGGAAAGACAACGATTATCGATATGATTACCGGCAAGACAAAACCAACTTACGGCGCCATTCTCCTGGAGGGCGAGAATATCGCAGGGAAGAATCCCTATGAAATTGCCGATAAATATCGGGTGGGACGAAAATTTCAGGGCCCCAACGTGTTTGATCATATGAGCGTATACGAGAATATCGAAGTCGCTCTGAATGGTTTTTCACGCCTTGGCAAGACCTTGTTCTATAGGAGGAGCCGGGAGACGGAAGAAGAAATTGACGGCATTTTAAAACAGATTAATTTGTATGAAAAACGGGAGCTGCTTCCCGTTCTGCTTTCCCATGGGGAACGGCAGTGGCTGGAAATAGGAATGGTGCTGGCACAGAAACCTAATATCATCACCCTGGACGAACCTACAGCCGGGATGACAGCAGATGAAACCCGGAAAACGGGTGAACTGATTCAGGAAATCATGAAAGATAAAACGGTTATCGTTATTGAACATGATATCGATTTTGTCAAACAGATTGCACAGAAAATTACGGTGCTGAATCAGGGCAGGATTCTGGCGGAAGGAAACTATGATGAGATAACATCCAATCCGGAGGTAATTAAAGTATATCTGAAATCGGACGAGGAGGAGTAGTTATGCTGGAATTATCAAATATTTCCATCAGTTATGGAAAGAGCAAAGTGATCAATCAGATCAGCTTTCAGCTGGAGGAAGATGAGATACTGGTGATTCTGGGAAGAAACGGTGTGGGAAAAACAACGCTGATGAAAGGAATCATCGGGCTGCTTCCGGCAGGGGAGGGCAAAATTTCACTGAATCATGAAGATGTGACGAAAGCAAAGCCATATACCCGTTCCCGAAAAGGAATCGCTTACGTTCCCCAGGGAAGAGAGATCATACCCCAGCTTACCGTACAGGAAAATCTTCAGCTGGGAGCGCTGGCTCATAATATAGATTATGATAAAAAATCGAAGGAAATTTTCGAATATTTTCCGGCGCTGACCCAGCATCTGAAGCGGAAAGGAGGCGTCCTTTCCGGAGGACAGCAGCAGCAGCTGGCTATCGCCAGAGCTCTTATGGGTGATCCTAAGATTTTAATTCTGGATGAACCTACGGAGGGGATCCAGCCCAACATCGTCATGGAGATATCCAGTATTCTCAGACGGTATCACAATGAAAAAAAGGTTCCCATTATTGTGGTGGAACAGAATCTGAAATTTGCCAGAAAACTGGGCGACCGGTTTTTGATGATACAGAAAGGCAGTGTTGTGGCTCAGGGGGCGATCGGTCAGCTGACGGATGATCTAAGCAAGAAGTATCTAAGTGTCTGAGAAACAGGAGGAGACAGATGTATTATGTAATTACAATTGCAAGAGGGTTCGGAAGCGGCGGCAAGGAGATTGGAAGCAAGCTGGCCGACCGTCTGCAAATCCCATGTTATGAAAGCCAGATTCTGAAAATGGCTTCTGAGGAAACCGGTTTGAGTGAGCATCTGTTCCGGGAGGTGGATGAAAAATTAAAGGGCGGCTATCTGATTAATAAACTGAATCATATGCGTTTTCCTATGGAAGTTGCGCCTACGGAAAAGAAATTTATTTCCAATAATAATCTTTTCCTGATTCAGTCCAGGATTATCCAGGAGCTGGCCAGAAGTCAGTCCTGCATTATCCTGGGAAAATGCGCGGATGTGGTGCTCAGTACTTTCCCCAATGTGGTCAGCGTTTACGTAGATGCTCCGGAAGCCGACTGTGTGGCGTCCATTATGCGGAAGCTTCAGATACCGGAGGAACAGGCCAGGGAACTGGTGAAAAAAACGGACAGATACCGTTCGGATTATTATAAATGTTACAGTAAAGGAAAAAACTGGAAAAATCCGGATAACTATGAACTGGTTCTGAACAGCGCCAAGGTAGGACGGGACCGATGTGTGGATGTACTGGAGTATTATGTAAAAAAGAAATTTAATCTGGAATGATCAGATCAGGAAAAGAGGGACAGTATGATATATCATTGTGACCGGCAGAGAATGCGGGAAAAGATAGAGACGTTTCAAAAATTCGGCGATGCGGGCAGGGGAGGAGTGACACGCCTGTCTCTCAGTCCGGAGGCACTGCAGGCCAGAGAAGAGTTTGTCAGAAGGTGCCGCCGGCTGTCTATGACAGTGAAAACAGATGATATGGGAAATATATATGCTACTCTGGAGGGCAGTGACAGCGGTCTGCCGGCGATTATGAGCGGTTCCCATCTGGATTCTGTAAGGGACGGAGGCAATTATGACGGAACCCTGGGGGTGCTGACAGCGCTGGAAGCGGCGGAAACTATTGTAACAGAAAAAATACCCCATAAGCATCCCATTACCCTGGTGGTCTGGACTAATGAAGAGGGGGCTCGATTTGATCCCTGTATGATGTCCTCCGGCGTTCTGACAGGAAAATTTTCAAAGGAAGAAATGATGCGTTCCAAAGACGAGGAAGGCGTCACTTTCGGAGAGGCGCTGCATGACAGCGGATATGAAGGATCGGAAGAAAACAGAGCATCGAAAGATAATACGAAAGCCTGTGTAGAACTGCATATTGAACAGGGACCGGTGCTGGATGCGGAAAATATTCAGATTGGAATTGTAGAAGGCGTTGTGGGTATGGTGATCTATGAATTTACCGTTTCCGGCCAGTCCGACCATGCCGGAACAACACCTATGAAGTATAGAAAAGACGCCTTTTACGGTGCGGCGAAGCTTCTGTGTCTGCTCCACGAACAGCTGGATAAGCTGGATGAAAAACTGGTATACACCACCGGAAGAATTTCGGCCCATCCCAATGTGCATACGGTGATTCCGGACCGGGTAACCTTTACGCTGGATGCCCGCCACCAGGATATGGAAGTTCTCCGGCAGGTAATGGAGATCGTGGAAGGTACGCCGGAAACGATGGAACAATGCCGGATTTCCCACAGACTCCTGTGGAGCAGACATACCACACCCTTTGATGACAGGATTGTAGAAGCAGTGAGAGAATCCGTAAAGGGATTGAATTATAGGGCAATGTCCATGTACAGCGGCGCGGGACATGATGCCCAGTATCTGGCGGAGATGATTCCAACCGCAATGATTTTTGTTCCCAGTGTGGATGGGCACAGCCATTGCCAGCAGGAATACACGAAGCTGGAAGACTGTGCGGCAGGAGCGGACGTTTTGTTGAATACACTTCTTCGAATCGATCAGGAGTAAAAGAAAGCAGGTGAGTATATGGCTTGGGAAACAGCAGCGGATCTGATTTTTTATAATGGAAATGTTATCACTGTTGATAAGGAGGATCAGATTACAGACAGTATGGCGGTCAGTGGAAACCGGATCATGGCGGTTGGGCCTTATGAGAAGGTTGTGGACTGCGGGGGTAAAGATACAAAATTTATAGACTTGAAGGGCAGAACGCTGATGCCTGGATTTGTGGAAGCACATTCTCACTTTGCCCTGACGGCTATTCTGGAAAATGGAATTGTAATTCCAACAGACTGGAAGAAGGCAGGCTCCATAGAAGAACTGAAAGCGATCATAAAGAAAGCGGCCGCCGAAAAGGGACCAGGGAAATGGATCATAACACAGGGGTATGACCAGAATAAACTGAAGGAACATCGTCATCCCACTATTAAAGATCTGGATGAAGCTGCACCGGATAATCCAGTCTGGTGTGTACGTGCGGATCTGCATATGGGTGTGTGCAATTCCATGGCTCTTGATAAAGCAGGCATTTCCAAAGAAACCATGGGAAAGTTTCAGCCTGGGGAAGTGGATACTGATGCTCAGGGAAATCTGACCGGTCTTCTGAAGGAAGAGGGATTCGGCTATCTGAACTCTTTTGTGGAATATGAAGACGAGAAACTGAGGGAAGCTTTTATCCTGGGAGACCGGCTGTTTCTCAGTATGGGAATCACAAGTGTTCATGATGCAGGAACTTACGGTGCACAGTTTATCAAAGTGCTGCAGGATGTGGCGCTGAAGCGTCAGATTCACATTCGAATCTACGAAATGATTTACCGTATGCTGGGAAAATACTCCATCCGTGAGTTTGTCTATGACTATATGAAAACGGGTCTTCACACAGGGCTTGGCAATGAGTATTTCCGACTGGGGCCGGCAAAACTTCTGTTGGACGGCAGCAGCAGCGGACCTTCCAGTTATACGAGACAACCCTATTCCCACGATCCGGAATTGAAGGGGATTATCAACTGGACCCAGGAAGAAGTGGATCAGTTTATGATGGACGCCCAAAAGGCCGGTTTTCAGCTGACGGCTCACGCAGTAGGCGACAAAGCAGTGGAAATGATGATTCATGCCGTTGAAAAAGCGCAGAAAGCATACCCGGCAGCCGACTGCAGGCCGAGAATCGAGCATTGTGCTCTGGTGGATGAAGAGATGCTGAAAAAAATAAAGGAATTGGGGATTATACCCATCAGCAACCCGGGGCTTCTGGCATTTAACGCGAAGGATTATAACCGCTATTACGGTGACCGGGTTAAGATGATGTTTGCCCATAAAAGTTATGTGGAGCATGGCATTTTATTTGCAGCCGGTGCAGATTCTCCCTGTATGGATGTGAACCCTATGATCGGACTATGGGGGGCTGTTGCCAGGAAAGATATGATAAACGGCGTTACCTGCGGGGAAAATCAGAAAATTTCCATACTGGATGCTGTGCGTATGTTTACTTATAACGGGGCTTATGCCAGTTTTGAAGAAAAGATCAAGGGTTCACTGGAACCGGGAAAATTAGCGGATTTTATCATACTTTCGGAAAATCTGCTGGAAAGTGAAGCGGATCATATACCGGAGATCAAAGTGGATGCAACTTATCTGGACGGCGAAATGGTTTACATAAGAAAATAAGTTTGGAAGAGAATCCTGCAGTGCGGGATTCTCTTTCCTGCATGGCAAGAGGAGATTCAGGGGAAAATCCCCTTCATCTCCTCTGCATATATGAGCTTTTTCAGCGCCACTATGTATGCGCCCATGCGATAGGTGCAATGGAAAGTTTCTACAGCATTTTTTATTTCAGAAAAAGATCTGGTCATTAATTTTTCCAGCATTTCATTGACCTGTTCCCGTTCCCAGGTCAATTCCTGGATATTCTGTACCCATTCGAAGTAGGAAACGATAACCCCGCCGCTGTTGGCAAAAATATCCGGAATCAGGGTAATGTTCCGCTTTTCCAGAATCTTGTCAGCTTCTCTGGAGGTGGGTCCGTTGGCTGCCTCGATGATATAGCGGCATCTGAGATCCCCGGCGTTATCTTCAGTGATCTGGTTTTCCAAAGCCGCAGGGACCAGTACGTCGCAGGAACAGGTGAGAACTTCTTCATTTGTAATGTGCGTGATCCCGGGAGCGTTATAATCTTTGAGCAGCTTGCCGCTTTGTTCAAGAAAATCGGATATGGTATCCATATCCAAGCCGGATTCACAGCGGATGCCGCCGGAAATATCACTGACGGCGATTACTTTTGCGTCCCGGTGATGAAATATTTTTCCGGCGTTGCGGCCGACATTTCCCATACCCTGGATGGCTACGGTGGTGCCTTTTAATTCTTTCCCCATTGTTTTAAGCAGAAGTTTTGTGCTGATAACGACGCCGCGGCCTGTTGCAGAATTCCGGCCCCGGGAGCCGCCCAGTTCAATGGGTTTTCCGGTTACAACACCGGGGCAGGGTTTTCCTTTCAGCTGGCTGTAGGTATCAAGGATCCATGCCATAGTCTGTGCATTTGTATTGACGTCCGGAGCGGGAATATCCGTATCTGAACCGATAATCGGCGCAATGGCAAAGGTGTATCTTCTGGTCAGATTCCGAAGTTCACGTTTGGAAAGTGTGGAGGGATCCACCTTAATACCGCCTTTGGCGCCTCCGTATGGAATGTTGGCGCAGGCACATTTTAATGACATCCAGGTTGACAGAGCTTTGACTTCATTGAGGTCGCAATCCTGATGAAAGCGTATTCCGCCCTTGAAAGGACCACGGATGTTGGAGTGCTGTACACGGTAACCTTCAAAAACTTTTACGGTTCCATCGTCCATTTCCAGCGGCAGATAGACCTTTGTTTCACGCTGAGGATTCTTAATGATTTCAAACATGGCAGTGTCAATATTTCCGATACGCATGGCTTCTTCCATGGTATTTACTACATTTTCATAGGGATCATATTTATGGTTCATTTTGCCTCATTTCTGCGCTGCAATGATTTTTCTGATATTCCGTCCGACAGTCAGGCAGCGCACTGAGAGATCAGACAGAATATCTTTTCATGATCATTGACGTGATTTATCTTAAGACTCTGGAAAAGAAAAGTCAACATGGCTGGCAGAAGTCTTTTGAATGCTATTTTATTTGATAAAAAGCTTTAAAATAGAAACTGATAATGTAAAACGAATTAAAAAAATAAAGTGTCGGGGGGAATCATATGAAGCATAACCGGTTAGATGACATTGATAAAAAAATTCTTGAAATACTGATACAGGATGCAAGAACTCCGATTAAGGATATTGCACAGGAAGTTTATCTTACGGCCCCAGCGGTGTCGGCCAGAATCGATCGTCTGGTGAATGAAGGATATATTACCGGGTTCCATGCGCAGGTAAATCCGGAAATATTGGGCTACCATATCAAGGCATTTATTAATCTGGAGGTAGAGCCCAAAGATAAAAAGAATTTTTATCCTTATATAAGAAAATGTCCCAATGTTGTGGAATGTAATTGCGTGACGGGAGATTACTCCATGCTTTTGGAGGTTCTTTTTGAGAATACGGTGGAATTGGATCAGTTTATCGGAGAGCTGCAGGATTTTGGGAGAACGAAAACTCTGATTGTCTTTTCTACGTCAGTGGAACACCGAAATATAAAGCCGTAAAAAATTTCCGTGCTGTCCGCTGCGGACAGCACGGAAATTTTGTTTACAGCTGTTTTAAAACATCTATGGGATTTTCTCTGATGATAATATC
The DNA here is from genome assembly GCA_050944415.1 of Ruminococcus sp. Taxonomy (GTDB): domain Bacteria; phylum Bacillota; class Clostridia; order Lachnospirales; family Lachnospiraceae; genus Ruminococcus_G. The sequence continues at coordinate 26,698 of JBMNRA010000016.1, read as the reverse complement.
ACCGTGTTCTTCCAGACACTGAGAGTAAAAGTGATCCGGTTCCACCGCATCTGCAAATTCGCAGGCCAGCAGCAACAGCCGGTTCAGATCCTCCAGGTTTTCCGAATTGCCTTCCAGGAGCATACAGTAATCTTTTTTGTCCTTATATAAGCGTCCCGGTATATTAAAAGCGGCAGCTTTGCAGAACTTTTCTACGGTATCCAGATCAGAGAATTTCAAAATGTAGTTTTCAAATGTTTTTTCCTGCAGGGAAGATTTATTTTCTTCAATATTTGAGGAATTGTGAAGTTCTTTTAATTTACTCATAAATGCATTGAACGCGGATACCTTTTCCTCGCCTTCTTTTTCCAGAATTTCTTCCAGATTCTCTCTTCCTACTGTTTTTACTGCATCCGCAACCTCCAGAAAATTGGAGATTAGATTATCAATCTGATCAACGGGCTGTATGTTGGAGAAATTCAGAGCCAGATAATTGCCCGGCAGAACCATAGACTGAACCGCTCTGTAATCTTCTGTCAGATCAATTCCGGCCGCCTGCGCTTTTTCCATGATTTCATGCAGAAACGCCTGGATCTTTTCCTGATCCTGTTCCTTCAGAAGAGATTCCAGATCATATCCCATCTCTGCCAGTTCCTCCTGTTTCATAATACAACGAATTGTATGTTCATCTATTTTAATGAATACCATAAAATCACCACCTTCATCTATTGTTATATATGTTTTATAACACACAGAATCAATATTGTCAACTGCTTTTTTTAAATGCAGGATTATACAAGTATAAAAGAATGAAATTACAAAAAATTTACATTAAAATGATAGAGGACTGTAAAAAAATAGAGTAAATTAAAAATGTCAGAAAAATTCTCTTCGGAGTCCACAGCGGACCCGGGGAGGATTTTTTATGCATCCGGATTCTGCAAAAGCGCGCAGGAGGCGCTGACGAATGCAGTAACGCCCGTAACCATAAGCTCCATGGGAAAATCAAAGGAGGCATGGTGCAGATCAGCGGCAAGCTTTGCGGGAAGCAGCATAAAAGCAGTCTGGCCGCCCCGCTCTTTCACGCGGTTCATCATATGGGCGGCGTCTTCACTGGCAGGAAAATCAATCATATGGGGCAGGGGATGGAGTGACGGCACTTTCGCGGCAAACAGATCCGTCAGCTTCTTCACAAGCTGGGGAGAGCTTTCCAGAGCCGGTGCGCTGCCTGTCACCTGAAGATCACAGGATACATGGTATTGTACAGAAATTTCATCTGAAATTTTCTTCAGTATACGATTCAGCTCCCGGTCCCGTCCGGTAGAAGGGGCTCTGGTTTCCAGTTCCAACTTTCCATAGCCGGCAATGATGTTTCTTCCGCTTCCGCCATGGATGGTGCCGGTATGAATAAAACCTTCGCCTTTAATTTTGGACAGTCTTAAAATCGTATCTGCCATGGCGGGAATCACGTCCACCCCCTGTTCCGGGTGAGCGGCATGAGCGCAGCGGCCATGAAAGAAGAGATCGGTTTTTGTAGTTGCCAGGGAATGACTGACGCCGGGAATAATATTGCAGTTTACAGGACATTTTGCAGACCGGTCGAAAATGTGGGCGGCCAGAAAATAATCTACATTGTCCAGCCAGCCTTTTTTCACTATGGGCAGAGCACCTCTTGCACCCTCTTCCGCTGGCTGAAAAATAAGCTTTACGGTGCCTTTCAGATAATCTTTCATACGGGACAGGAGAACTGCACAGCCGATGCCGATGGCCGTATGTCCGTCATGACCGCAGGCGTGCATTTTACCGGGATTCTGGGAAGCAAATCCTTCTTTAAAAGGAAGGTGCGAGGGAGCGGAAGATTCCTGAACAGGCAGCCCGTCAATATCGAAACGAAGTGCCAGCACGGGGCCATCGGGATCACACCCCTGAAGGATGCCGATAACTCCTGTATCATGGCCGGCGACGTCAGTGCCGCGGATAACTTTATATCCGTTCCGGGCAAGGATGGCAGATATTTTTTCAGAAGTTCTCATCTCCTCCCAGGCGGTTTCCGGGTGGCGGTGAAAATCCATCCGCAGATCCTTTAAATAAGGAAGCAGCTGTTCTGCCTGTTGTTCTATGTAATGATACACCATTGAATTCTCCCCTTTCTGTTTTATTTATTATATAGTATTTAAACGGAAAGAACCAGAATCTTGACAAAAAAATGGTTATCAGATATATTATGCATGTAGCAAGGGCGCTCAAAGAATGGTTTGAGTGCTCTTTTTTTATGCAGAAGCTGTGAAAGCAATAAATATAGATATGGAGGAAGTCAGAAAATGATCGAGACAGTGGTATCAATGAAACTGCCGGTAGATGAAAGACTGCAGATCAGGAAAAACCGGATGGAACCGCTGCAGCCAACAGGAAAAGAAAAAAGAATTGCGATTGTAACCGGAACCCATGGAGACGAGCTGGAAGGCCAGTTTGTATGCTATGAGCTGACCCGCAGACTGAAAGCCCAGCCGGAATATCTGAAAGGAATTGTTGACGTTTATCCGGCTCTGAATCCTTTAGGAATTGATTCTGTTACAAGGGGAATTCCCATGTTTGATCTGGATATGAACCGTATATTTCCGGGAAGCGAAGAAGGATCCATGATGGAAACACTGGTGTACAGGCTGACGGAAGATTTAAAAGGAGCAGATTTGTGTGTGGATATTCACGCCAGCAATATTTTTCTTATGGAGCTTCCCCAAGTCAGAATCAATGAGGTGACAGCGGATACACTGGTTCCCCTGGCAGAAAAAATGAATGTGGATTTTATATGGATTCATGAAAATGCTACTGTACTGGAGTCTACGCTGGCATACAGTCTGAACAAAGCAGGAACGCCAACACTGGTGGTTGAAATGGGCGTGGGAATGAGGATTACAGAATTTTATGGATATCGGATCGTGGAAGGAATTCTGAACGTTATGAAGGAACTGGGTATCTGGGAAGGTCCGGTGAAGAAATGCGAATCTCCCACAGTGTCTACGGACCGCCAGATCGGTTATGTGAATGCAGAGCAGGAAGGAATTTACATTCCATCGGTAAAGATAGGAGAACAGGTATCCGGAGGGCAGGTTCTGGGAAAAATACTGGATCCTCTTTCTGGAGAAATCAGACAGGCAGTGACAGCTTCCATAGATGGAATGCTGTTTACCATGCGGGAGTATCCGGTGGTTTACAGCGGATCACTGCTGGGCAGAATACTGGGGGGCAGAGATAATGAAAAGAACTGAAATATATACGATGGCGTCACCATGCAGAGAAGATCTGAAGATCAGCGGATATACTTTTGGCCATGGGCAGAAATCAGCCTGTATTGTAGGCAGCATCAGAGGAAATGAAGTGCAGCAGCTTTATATCTGTTCCCAGATTATAAAAAAGCTGCAGGAGTTGGAAGAAAATCATGCCATCAGGCCAAATAAAGAAATTCTGGTAATACCCTCCGTAAATCATCATGCCATGAACATCGGTAAGCGTTTCTGGCCGGTAGATAATACGGATATTAACCGGATGTTTCCCGGATATGAAGCTGGTGAAACTACCCGGCGGATTGCTGCCGGATTATTTGAGAAAGTAAAAGGATATGATTACGGTATACAGTTTGCCAGCTTTTATATGCCGGGAGATTTTATACCCCATGTGCGGATGATGGATACGGGAAGGCAGAATACCAGTCTTGCAGGACTGTTCGGACTGCCCTATGTACTGGTGCGCAGTCCCAGGCCCATTGATACGACCACGCTGAATTATAACTGGCAGATGTGGGGAACCAATGCGTTTTCCATATATACGACAGAGACAGATTTTATCGATGAAGTGTCGGCCAGGCAGGCGGTTGCGGCGGTGCTTCGATTTTTAACCAGAATGGGAATTTTAAAATATAATGGTCACAGCGGTTATATTGCTACGGTAATCGGCGAAGAGGATCTGAAATCTGTACGGACAGATACGGGAGGAATCTACAGGAGGCTGTGCCAGCCCGGGGATGAAGTGCACAGAGGAGATCCTCTGGCGGAAATCCTGCATCCCTATGAAGGAAAGGCCATATCAACTGTTCTGTCGCCTACGGACGGGATTGTATTTTTTACCCACAGAAAACCTCTTGTGACGGAAAGTGAAATCGTTTGCCGGCTGATTCGAAGACTGCATGAATAACCATTAAAGGGGCCTTGACCGGGGCTCCTTTTTTCACAGTTGACAAAACTTAAGAAGAGGCATATAATTTATTATATCATATAACGCGGGGTGGAGCAGTCTGGAAGCTCGTCGGGCTCATAACCCGAAGGTCGTAGGTTCAAATCCTACTCCCGCAACTAGATGCGCCAGGAGTTGTTCCTGGCGTTTTGCTTTATCATATATGATTATGGAAGAGAGACAGAAGAAAGGAAGTTATGGCAAAAAAGAGACAAACTTCAAAGGCAGGACGGATACTCTGGTGGATTGTTTTTCTGGCTGCAGTGGCTGTTTTTCTGGTGGCCGGTTACCGGCTGGTCACTACGCTGAGAGAATATAAAGCCGCAGAAAAAGAGTATGAGGGCCTGGAAGAATACGTGACGATTCCTGAAGAGAAAGAGAAACCGGAAAATTCCGGAGAGGAGAGTGAACAGGAAGGACCGGTCATAGATTTTGAATCGTTGAAGGCGATCAATAAAGATGTGGTGGGATGGCTTTATGTGGAGGCTCTTGATCTTAATTACCCTATTATGCAGGGAGAGGATAACGAGTATTATCTGCATCGGACAACGGAGAAAACCTATAATTTTGCCGGATCGATTTTCCTGGATTATGCTAATGCACCGGATTTTTCAGACAGTAACTCCATTGTGTACGGCCATAATATGAAGGACGGTTCCATGTTCGGAAAACTGAAAAAATTCAGAGAGCAGGATGTGTATGGAAGAAGTATGATTTTCTGGGTGTGTACGCCGGAAAAGAATTACAAATATGAAATTTTCTCCGCCTATGAGACAGCAGTGGGAAGCGATACGTATCTGCTGTTTGAACACGGGGGAAAAGAGGTTGTGGAATATATGGAAAACATGAAAAGTCTGTCTGAAATACCAACGGCTGACAGAAATTTTCAGGAGAATGACCGGGTGGTAACCTTATCTACGTGTACCGGCAATTCCGCTACAAGGTTTGTAGTGCAGGGCATATGTGTCAATGCATGAGTTATGAAAAGCAAGGAGGGATTGGATGAATCAAATGGAAGAGCTTCAGAAAATGATTGATGAACACAGCAGTATAGTGTTTTTTGGCGGAGCAGGCGTTTCCACAGAGAGCGGTATTCCTGATTTTCGCAGCACTGACGGGCTGTATCATCAGGAGTATGACTATCCGCCGGAAACCATTTTAAGCCACACCTTTTTTCAGAAACATCCGGAAGAATTTTTCAGATTCTATAAAAACAAAATGTTGGAACTGGATGCCGAACCCAATCCGGCGCATATTAAATTGGCTCAGCTGGAAGAGATGGGAAAAGTAAAAGCTGTGATTACCCAGAATATTGACGGGCTGCATCAGAAGGCGGGCAGCAGGGAAGTGTATGAGCTTCATGGCAGTGTTCACAGGAATTACTGTATGAAATGCGGGAAATTTTATGATGCCCGTTATATGAAAGAGGCGGAAGGAATTCCCCGGTGCAGCTGCGGAGGAATTATTAAGCCGGATGTGGTGCTTTATGAAGAGGGACTGGATCAGGAAACTATCCGTAAGTCGATCACTGCTCTGTCACGGGCGGATATGGTCATTGTGGGAGGGACTTCTCTGGTAGTATATCCGGCAGCAGGTCTTCTGGACTATTTTAATGGAGAGGATCTGGTGCTGATTAATAAAGGAGCCACTTCCCGGGACAGCTACGCAAAGCTTCTGATTAAGATGCCCATTGGGGAAGTATTTTCCAGAATCAGGACAGGAGTACAGAAATGATTCAGTATGAAATAGGAGATATAATAAAAATGAAAAAGAAGCACCCCTGTGGAAGCTTTGAGTGGGAAGTTCTCCGGGTAGGTGCGGATTTCCGCCTGAAATGTATGGGATGCGGCCATCAGATTATGATTTCACGGAAGCTGGTGGAAAAAAATACCCGTGGAATCCGGAAAAAAGATGAATAAACACTTGCATTCAAAAGCTGTTTATGATAGAATACACATTCGTGATATATTATTTATCCTTGCTTCTCACAGTGTTGGGAGGCCAGAGACCAAAAGGAGGTAAACAGCATGAACAAGTATGAACTGGCATTAGTTGTAAGTGCAAAAATTGAAGACGAAGCCCGCGAAGCTGTTGTGGAAAAAGCAAAAGGTTATATTGACCGCTATAACGGCAACGTGACGGAAGTTGAAGAATGGGGCAAGAAAAGACTTGCTTATGAAATCCAGAAAATGCGCGAAGCTTATTATTACTTCATTCAATTTGAAGCAGATGCTGACTGTCCGGCAGAAGTTGAAAGACATGTTCGCATCATGGACAACGTGCTTAGATTTTTAATTGTAAAGAAAGAAGCATAGTCTGTGAGGATTTGCAGCCCATTGAAGTGATAGAGAGGTATAGATATGAACAAAGTAATTTTAATGGGTCGTTTAACGCGGGATCCTGAAGTGAGATACTCCGCAGGAGAGAACGCATTGGCAATAGCCAGATATACACTGGCAGTGGATCGTCGGTTTAAACGTGACGGCGAAGCTACTGCTGACTTTATCAATTGTGTATCCTTTGGCAGAACGGCGGAATTTGCAGAAAAGTATTTCCGCCAGGGAATAAAAATTGCCATTTCAGGCAGAATTCAGACCGGAAGTTACACCAACAGAGAAGGCCAGAAAGTATATACAACGGAAGTTGTAGTTGAGGAACAGGAATTTGCGGAAAGCAAAAACGCCAGTGAGCACAGCGGTTTTACGAATCCGGCGCCGGCTCCCGCCCCTGCACCCAGCGCAGCCTCTGCTGACGGATTTATGAATATTCCGGACGGTATTGATGAAGAACTGCCGTTTAACTAGAAAAATCAGAGGGAACAATATTCGATAGAAAGGAGTCTATGAGCATGGCTTACGAAAAGAGCAGCAGACCGGATTCTCCCATGAAGAGAAGAGGCGGACGCAGAAGAAAAAAAGTATGCGTATTTTGTGGCAAAGAAAATAATGAAATCAACTACAAAGATGTGAACAAGTTAAAAAGATACATCTCTGAGAGAGGGAAAATCCTTCCCAGAAGAATTACAGGAAACTGTGCAAAACATCAGAGAGCTCTTACAGTGGCAATCAAGAGAGCGCGTCATATTGCAATTATGCCGTATGTACAGGACTAAATGGTAACAGTAAACCGCCATCGGAATTGAAACCGATGGCGGTTTTTTACGTGATAAGCCGTGAGCCGGCGCATGGCGTCATTATTTTTGTAAACCGGAATATCCGGATGCTTTCAGCCATTCAAAGGTGTAGCCGGCCGGATTATGGGCCATTTTGTTTTTGAGAAAATCTTCGAAAGAAATCATTTCCGGAAGCTCATAAGGAGTATTTTCATCTGCACCAGGCGCTCCATAAATCCGTACAGCTTTCGTTGCAGCCAGAAGCTTGTCTGTGGGAGTCCGTGGAGAGAGATTGTTAAAGAAAAAGAACAGAGGAGTGGGACCGTTCTTTCCTTTCAGGACGAAGTTTTTGATGATCTTTACTGTCTCCTCAATAGAACCGAATTCCACCTGTTTGGCGGAGATACCGGCCATCAGGGGTACCATGTGATCTGTAGCGACCTGCCGAGCATATTCCGGTGTCAGTTCCGTCAGATCCGGATCAATACAGAAAAACATATCATTGGACCAGATAATGAAATTTTCATACGCTTTTCTGGCTTCTCCGGTCAGCTGCGCTGTTCCGAAAAAGGCAGTGTCCTGCATGGTGATGCCGGGCATATTCAGTTTAGCCATGAGCCGTTCCAGAGAAGGACGGATAAATTTCTTTACGATTTCCGGGGTGACAACGGGAATAGAGGCAAATGCGTCTGCCAGGGATACCTGACGGAAACCGGGGAGAACTTTTGCCAGAGCCTTAAACATAGGAACATGGAAATCATCCACAATTCGATTTAAAAATTCTGTTACAAACTCAGGATTTTCCATGGTGTCCATTACCAGATTGTCAATGCCGTACAGATTGCCTGCCAGCGTCCAGGGGGCAGAAAACATGGGGAAAGTGTCTGCGCCGGTGTATTTTTTGTAGGCTTCACAATAGCGGAGCAGATAAGGGAAACGTCCCGTATCCAGGCCTTTAAATTTTATTTTATCCAGATCTTCCGGATTTTTAATGAAGTATTCACTTCTGTCAATATCGGAACAGTGGTCCGGATAGAAACGGAGTTTTGCGCCCATTGCCTCCGCCTCAAAATTGTAGATATCCATGTTGGCAATGATAGTATCCAGATTCAGATATTCCTGCACTAATAAAGTGCATTCAGCCATGGCCGCAGGATCATCTCTTAAAAGGTAATCGTAGGGAACACTGCACAGTTCGGGGATCAGTTCCGTTACGAGGGCCATCAGCGGAATATCTGCATCGGGCCAGTTTGCCAGATTTTCAAAGGTTGCTGCTGAGTAACTTAAAAAATTTTTTTCGTCTGCCATTTGAATTACCTCCCAATATATCATATCAGCTGCCTATATTGTAGCGAAAATGGTGAGGAAGGTAAAACGACACATGGGAAATGTACTGTTCCGATTTGGAATAGTGTATCAGACAGTGATAATGTTGACGATTTGTTTCAGAGTGGGATTTATGCCTTCTTTTTTCCAGGCAACAATCAGACCTGAGCGTTTCTCTCCCGGCAGCTCCCATTTTCGGATATCTTCCGTTTCCCAGTCGGCACAGAGCAGACTGGGGGCAACATAGATGCCTTTTCCCATAGAAAGGTTATATCGGGCGGAATCAGTGCTTCCGCAAAGTGTGGAGAGAAGGGGAGAAAATCCGTAATCTTTACAGAGTTTTTCCAGATACTCATAGTAATGGGGGTAGCTGGCCGGGGAAAGAGTAATAAAAGGATAGGGCCGGCAGTCTGCAAAAGAAGAAAGAGACCTTCCGTATAGTTCATGGCCACGGGGAATGAACACGGCGTCAGGAGAATCAAATATTTTTTTCCAGCTGCTGATTCTGCTGTCGAGATATGGGATTTCACCGGACCAGGTAATAATGAGATCCACCTGATTTTCCTCCAGGGCCTGAGGCAGATGATGCATGTCACGCCGTTCCCACTGTATGTTTCTGATTATATTGTCAGGAAGATTATCTTCCAGTTTCATTGTTATATAATCCGCGCAGAATCTGGTGGTCTCCAGTATTCCGATACGGATATGGGCAGACAGCTGTTCCTGTATATCAAAAGCCCGGGTGACGCTTTCTACAAGGGTCTGAGAGATATTTTCCCAGCCTTTGGCAAGTTCACGGCCGGCCGGCGTTAGTTCCAGACGGTGATATTTCCGGATGAAAAGCGGAATGCCAAGAAGATCCTCCAGATTTTTAATTGTTTTGCTGACCATGGAAGGCGTAAAATTATATTCCTCTGCAACGCGGGAATAGTTCAGATACTGACAGCATTTTAGAAAAATTTGAATCTGCTGTAGGGAAATGCTCATAATATTTTTGTATTTCATGGCGGGCTCCTTTATGAAAGGGCAGTTTAACAGGATTCTCTTTCCACGAGGCGGCAGGGAAGCTTGATTTTCATGGAGCATCCGGTCTGGGGACCGGTGAACTGATGCAGAATCTGAGCGCCGTAATAACCCATCTCATAGGCAGGTGCGTGAACTGTTGTCAGAGGAGGGGAGGTAAAGCCGGCGATTGAAAGATCGTCAAAGCCGATCAGGGCAATGTCTTTGGGAACGGAATAACCATGGTCATTCAGAGCCTTCAGAGCGCCGATGGCAATCAGATCACTGGCTGCAAATATGGCATCGGGCAGTGTTCCTTTGTGAATCAGTGAAGTCATCATACGGTAGCCGGAATCGCTGGTGAAGGATTCTTCTAGTAGAAAGGGGGCGTATTCAATGCCGTTTTTCCGGCAGAAATCAATGAAGATTCCCGCCCGTTCATCGGAAAAAAGCTGATGATTTCCCAGGTATTCTTTTCCGCTGAGGAAGCCTATCCTGCGGCAGCCTTTCCGTTGAAGATAAGACAGAACCATAGTGACAGCCTGGTGAAAGTCGAGGGTGATGGCAGTGATATCCGGGTCTTCCACAGGCATGTCAAGAAACAGTATCCGCCGGGTAATATCCTGCAGCTCACGTATTTCCTCCGGACAGAATTTTCCAATACAGATTAATCCATCTACGTCTTTCAGCACATCTTTATATCCCACATCGGCTTTATAAGTGCGGACAACGTGGATACCGCATCCATTGCAGTAGTCTTCAATTCCCTGACGTATCATCAGATAATAGGTGTCATTGATTTCTTCCTGAGCGGAGAACCACTGAACGATTCCGAGTGTGAACACGCAGCGTAAGCTGCGTGTTTTTTTTACATAATTCATTGCTCTGGCGGTTTCCAGAACCTTCTGGCGTGTTTGAGGGGTGACGTTTAAAGTCATATCCTGATTGAGAATGCGGGATACGGTTGCAGGAGAAACCCGGGCAGCTTTTGCGATATCTTTAATGGTTGACATAAGTGACCTCCGAAAGGTGTTTTGTGCGTCCTGAAGCCACGCCTGTCTGCGCAGCAGCGCAGCCCGCATGATCTTTTGACACTTATATCATCATATTATAACAGGAAATCAGGGGAAAAAAAAGATATGTGGTAATGTTACAAAAAGGGAGACCATTTTTTGTGAAAGAAATTTAGTAAAATAGTGTTGATAATTTAGTAAAATTAGAATATAATTTACTTAAAGGAGGAACGGGAATATGAGAGAGTCAGAAGTTTTGATACGGGAGCTGACAGAGGGAAAATATGATGCGATATTAAAAGATATTTATATGGATGAAAGTCAGATATCCCGTCAGCGCAGCCGCTATGCGGAAGCAGTAAAGCAGTATGAGAAAATTTTCGGTGCGGGTAAAGTGGCGGTTTACAGTGCACCGGGACGGAGCGAAGTGGGAGGCAACCATACGGATCACCAGCATGGGCGGGTTCTGGCTGCGTCTGTCAATCTGGATGCGGTTGCTGTAGCAGGATACAGCAGTGGGAACTGCTTTCGGATCGTTTCGGAGGGTTATGCCATGGAGGAGATAGGACTGTCTGATCTGGGAAAAAGACAGTCGGAAGAAGGCACTTCACTCGGGTTGATTCGCGGCGTTTTAAAAGGACTGACGGACAGAGGATATCACATTGGAGGATGTAGCATTTACGTAACCAGCGATGTGCTGTCGGGATCCGGGCTTTCATCATCGGCATCTTTTGAAACCATTCTGGGGACGGTGTTATCTGGAATGTTTAATGACGGGAAAATTTCTCCAGTGGAAATTGCCATGACAGGACAGTATGCGGAAAATGTATACTTTGACAAACCATGTGGCCTGATGGATCAGATGGCCTGTTCCGTAGGAGGGATGATTTATATTGATTTCCAGGATCCTTCCTGTCCGGAAATAGAGCAGATGGATCTGGGTACGGATGAATACAGCCTGTGTATTGTGGATACAAAAGGATCTCATTCGGATCTCACAGAAGATTATGCCATGATTCCTCAGGAGATGAAAAAGGTGGCCGGATTTTTTGGAAAAGAAGTTCTGCGTCAGGTGGATGAAAAAAAATTTTATCAGGAAATTCCGCATCTGCGTCAGAAACTGGGAGATAGGTGTGTGCTTCGAGCCATGCATTTTTTTGCAGAAAACAGGCGGGTAAAGGAGCAGATGGAAGCCTTGAAACGGCACGATTTTGCAGAGTTTTTGGAGATGGTAAGGGATTCGGGCAATTCTTCTTTTAAATATCTGCAGAATGTATATACAAACCGGGATGTCCAAAATCAAAGCGTATCCATAGCGCTGGCGGTCAGCGAGAGCATATTGAAGGAAAATGGCGTATGCCGCGTTCACGGGGGCGGTTTCGCAGGAACCATCCAGGCATTTGTCAGGGATAATTTTGTGGAAGAATATAAAGGCAAGATAGAAGATGTGTTTGGCAGCGGGGCATGTCATGTTTTGAAAGTCAGAAAATCCGGCGGTGTTCAGGTAATATAAGGAGTAAAGAAATGATAAATAAAGCGGTAAAAAAACTGATTTCTTATGGTTTGAAATGTCATATGATTAAAGAGGAAGATGTCGATTTTGTCAGAAATCAGATTCTGGAGGTGCTGGAACTGGACAGTTATGAAGAGCCGGAAGAGAAATATGGCCAAGTGGAACTTCTGCCGGTTCTGGAAGAACTGCTGGATGATGCGGTGAAACGGGGCTTGCTGGATTCTGATACTGTAGCCTGCCGGGATCTTTTTGATACAAAGATTATGGGAAAACTGGTTCCGTGGCCTTCGGAAGTCAACAGAATTTTTTGGGAGATGTACGGGCAGTCTCCCAAAAAGGCTACGGATTATTTCTATCAGCTCAGCCAGGACAGCAATTATATTCGCAGAGACAGGGTGGCCAGAGATAAAAAATGGGAAACCGGGACAAAGTACGGTCCTATGGAAATCACCATTAATCTTTCTAAACCGGAAAAAGATCCCAGAGATATTGCAGCGGCCCTGAAAGCGGTTTCCGGGAGTTACCCCAAATGTCTGCTTTGCCGGGAAAATGAAGGTTATGCGGGGAGAATTAACCATCCTGCCAGACAGAACCACAGAATTATTTCTCTGAAGCTTCAGGGAGAAGACTGGGGACTGCAGTATTCTCCTTATGTGTATTACAAGGAACACTGCATTGTGCTGAATAAAAAACATGTTCCCATGAAGATAAACGGAAGTACTTTCAGAAAACTTCTGGAATTTGTGGAAAGGTTTCCTCACTATTTTCTGGGGTCTAATGCGGACCTTCCCATTGTCGGCGGATCTATTTTAAGTCATGACCATTTTCAGGGAGGGTGTCATGAGTTTGCCATGGCAAAGGCGGAAGTGGAGAGATGGTACCGGATCAAAGGTTTTGAAGATATAAAAGTCGGCACGGTCAAATGGCCCATGTCAGTGATGCGGCTGTGCGGCAGAGATCGGGAAAGACTGGCTGTGCTGGCGGAGCATATCCTGGAAATCTGGAGAGACTATACGGATGAGTCTGCGATTATTTATGCCAATACAGATGGAACCCCCCATAATACGATAACGCCCATAGCCAGGATGCGGCGGGGGGAATATGAAATGGATCTTGTTCTGAGAAACAATCTTACGACAGAGAAACATCCCCTGGGACTTTATCATCCGCATGAAAAACTTCATCATATCAAAAAAGAAAATATAGGTCTGATTGAGGTGATGGGTCTGGCCGTTCTTCCTGCGCGTTTGAAAAAGGAACTGGATGGGCTGGCAGAAGCCATATTAAGCGGAAAAGAAATAGAAGATGATGAAGAAATTAAAAAACATGCGGATTGGGTTAAGGAATTCCTGCCTTCTTATGGTATAATAACGGAAGAGAATGTTATGGAGATCCTGCAAAAAGAAGTTGGAAAAGTGTTTGAGCAGGTTCTGGAGGATGCAGGGGTGTTTAAGCGGACAAAGGAAGGAAGAAAAGCCTTTGAACAGTTTATCTCCTGCTTGTAATAAAAGAAAAGAGGGAAAATATGGCAGGAATTACAGTTGTCCCATTTGGCAGGACGGAAAATGGCGAGGAGACGGCACTTTATAAAATTGTCAATGAATCGGGGGCCGGAATGACCGTGTGCAGTTACGGCGGAAGTATTGTCGCGCTGGAGGTGCCCGACAGAGAGGGAAATCTCAAAGATGTGGTGCTGGGCTATGACCATCTGCAGGAATACGAACGTGGAAAAGCCTTTTTCGGAGCCCTGATCGGCCGGTGCGGCAACCGGATTGCCGGCGGCAGAATGGAAATCGATGGACAATCATATCAGCTGGCGGTAAATAGCGGGTCCAATCATCTTCACGGAGGGGTAAAAGGGTTTGATAAAAAGGTCTGGGATGTACATGTGGAGAGAAATAATGCTCTGCATCTGCACCTGACCAGTCCTGATCTGGATGAGCAGTATCCGGGGAAAATGGAAGTGGATGTGAGATATACGTTCGATGATGAGAACCGGCTGGTCATCACGTACCATGCAGTCTCTGACAGAGATACGCTGTGCAATCTGACGAATCATGTATATTTTAATCTGGCGGGCCATGACAGCGGAACCGTGGAAGACCAGATCATACAGATTCATGGCAACAGTTTTCTGCCGGTGGATGAAAATCTGATTCCCACCGGAGAGATTCGTTCTGTCACGGGAACCCCCTTCGATTTTCGTATGCCCAAACCGATAGGGCGTGATATCGGATCAGAGGATGAACAGATAAAAAGAGGAGAAGGGTATGATCATAATTACGTTCTGAATCATCAAAGAAGTGAAAAAATCTGGGATGCAGCGGCTGCTTACAGTAAAGAGACAGGGATATCTCTGATCTGTAAAACGACGCAGCCCGGTATGCAGTTTTATACTGGAAATCATGTTCTTCCTCAGCAGGGCAAAAGAGGAGCCTCTTATCGAAGCCGTCAGGGCTTCTGCATGGAGACTCAGGCCTTTCCGGACGCTGTTCATCACGAGAATTTCCCCTCTGTATTGCTGAAAGCGGGAGAGGTGTACGAGCATAAAACGGTATATGAATTCGGGACAGAAGAACCTTTTTGAAAAAAAATCTCTATATTTAATTACGTAATTGTTACATAAAAATTACGAAAGATAAAAAAACTATTGATTTTCTTTCCGGATCGTGATATTATAGGGGGCAGAAAGTGGAAATATTACAAAATATTTACAGAGGACAAATAGAAACCATAATAAGCGACAGGGAGAGAATTTGACATGAAGAAAAGAATCGTATGTATGCTCCTGGGCCTTGTTTTGACAGTATCTCAGGTTATGACTGTATTGGCTGCCACAGAAGAGGAGCTGAGACAGGAGAAAAGCCAGGCGGAAAGCCAATTAAGTGAGACCAATGCAGTAATTGATGATTTGTCCGCGAGACAGAGTGAGATTCAGTCAGAGATCAATGCCATGGATGCAGAGATGGTCGATCTGATGATTCAGATTGATGCGGCAAAAAGTGATATCGAGACTACAGAAGCTGATATTACCACTACAGAAGATAATATTACGGCTAAAGAAGCTGAAATTGAAAAGACGAAAGCCGATCTGCAGGAGGCAGAAGATAAGAGAGACCAGCAGTATGAAGATATGAAGAAGCGTATTCAGTACATATACGAAAACGGCGGCGAGAGCGCCTGGTTTCAGATGATTTTTGCATCCGATGACTTTTCCAAAGTACTGAACCGTGCGGAATATGCTCAGGATCTTCAGGACTATGACAGAGCACAGCTGGAAGCATACGTTGAGGTTGTCAATCAGGTAAAAGATCTGAAGGCACAGCTGGAAGAACAGAGAGCACAGCTGGAAGAACAGAAGGCCTCTCTGGAAGAGCAGAAGGCTTCTCTGGAATCACAGAAGGCAGATCTGGAGAGCCAGCAGTCAGATCTGCAGGCACAGATTGATGAAAAAGAAGCTGCCAGCAGCGATTATGAGAGTCAGATTGCAACGGCCCGTCAGCAGGCAGAGGAGATCAGCAGTTTGATCGCCCAGCAGGAAGCTGAACTGGAACGGCTGGCTGAAGAGCGCAGACAGGCGGAGGAAGCAGCGAGAAGAGCAGCGGAAGAGGAAGCGGCAAGACAGGCAGCGGCTGAAGAAGCTGCCCGCCAGCAGGAAGCAGAAGAGGCAGCGGCTGAAGAAGCTGCTCAGGAAGAGGCAGAAGATACATCAGCGGATGAAACTGACGATGTGGATGTCAGTGATGACGGATACAGTGAGGACGAATATTACGAAGAGGAATCTTCTGAGGAAGAATCTTATGAAGAGGAATCCGCCGAAGAAGATTCTTATGTGGAAGAATCCTCAGACAGTTCTTCCGATGACAGTTATTATGAAGAAGTGGAAGAGGAAGAGGATACCAGTTATTCCAGCGGCGGATCCAGCGGAAGCGCAATTGTCGCTTACGCAGATCAGTTTGTGGGAAACCCTTATGTATGGGGTGGAAATTCTCTGACAAATGGTATTGACTGTTCTCATTTTGTGTATCAGGTGCTGAAGAACTGTGGTGTCTACAGTGGAGGATATACCACATCTTCCGGATGGAGATATCTGGGAACAGCTGTCAGCAGTCTGTCGGAAGCCCAGGCAGGTGATGTCATCTGTTATTCCGGTCATGTAGCTATTTACGACGGTTACGGCGGAATTGTGGAGGCGAAAGGAAGCGCCTGGGGTATTACCCATGACAGGAGCGCTGACTGCAAGACGATTCTTGCGATCAGAAGATTTACATAATGAATAGGTGATTGAAAAGAACCCATTACCGGAAAAGCTGGTTATGGGTTCTTTTGTGCAAGAAGCCATCTGATCAGAGGTTGCATTTTCCTGCAAAAACGGGTATACTAAAACCTCTAAGAAGTATTGGAGGAAATCGGATGAAATCGTGGAAAGATAATGTGAGACGGGTTGTTCCTTATGTGCCGGGCGAGCAGCCGAATGATCCGGATATGATTAAACTGAATACTAATGAAAATCCTTATCCGCCGTCTCCGAGAGTAAAAGAAGCAATAAAAAATATGGATACGGATACCTTTCGCCTGTACCCGGATCCTGCGGCATATAAACTGGTAAAGGCAATTGCTGATTATCACGGTCTGAATGATAATCAGGTTTTTGTCGGAGTAGGTTCCGATGATGTTCTGGCAATGGCATTTATGACCTTTTTTAACAGCGATATACCGGTGCTGTTTCCGGATATTACATATTCTTTTTATGATGTATGGGCAGATCTGCTGAGGATACCTTACTGCAGAATTCCTCTGAATCAGGAGCTGGAAATTGACTGGGAGGATTATTGTCGGGTGAATGGTGGAATTATTTTTCCGAATCCCAATGCCCCCACAGGTACAGCTCTCTCTCTGGGAGATGTAAGACATATTTTGGATAGTAACAGGCAGTCGGCAGTGATTGTGGATGAAGCTTATGTGGACTTTGGGGCAGAGACAGCGCTTCCTTTGCTGGATGAGTATGATAATCTTCTGGTGGTAAGAACATTTTCCAAGTCACGTTCTCTGGCCGGGATGCGCATTGGCTATGCCTGCGGAAACGAAGAGATGATCCGCTGTCTCAATGATGTAAAGTATTCCTTTAATTCTTACACGATGGATATGACAGTGCTGGAAGCCGGAGCGGCATCTATTGCGGATGAAGATTATTTCCGTGCAACCATCGCAAAGGTGACTGAGACGAGGGAGTGGACGCAGCAGCAGTTGAGACGGTTGGGATTTACGCTGAAAGATTCCAGGGCGAACTTTGTTTTTGCCAGTCATGAGAGCTGCCCTGCGAAAGAGCTTTTTGAAAGCCTGAGGCAGAATCATATTTATGTCCGGTATTTTGATAAACCCAGAATTGATAATTATCTGAGAATCACTATTGGAACGCCGGAGGAGATGAAAATATTGATGGATTTTCTGGAACGTTATCTGACAGTGCGAAAAGGAGAACAGTAAAATGGATTCACTGGTACAATGGTTTACCGCCAATCTGACACCTTATATTTCTGAAACGGCTGTAATTTTTATAATTTCCCTGTTTCCTATCCTGGAACTGAGAGGCGGACTGCTGGCAGCCACGCTTCTGAATGTGGATCCGAGGGTGGCCATTCCGATCTGTATTGTGGGAAATATTTTGCCGATACCTTTTATTCTGCTGTTTATCAAGCAGATATTCAAGTGGCTGAAAAAAACGAAAGTATTCCGGCCGCTGATTGAACGGCTGGAAAAGAGGGCTATGGGAAAAAGCGATCAGATCAGCAGATATGAGTTCTGGGGGCTGATGATATTCGTGGGGATTCCGCTTCCGGGAACCGGAGCGTGGACGGGAGCGTTGATAGCTTCTCTTCTGGAAATTGACGTAAAAAAGTCATCGCTGGCTATTCTTCTGGGCATTCTGATGGCAGCTGTGATTATGACAGTTTTTTCCTATGGAATTATTGGAAATATTATAAGATAATAGTAAATATGACAGGACTGATTTCTGAAAAACAGAAGTCGGTCCTTTTTTCTGCAAAAATATGCAAGAGGTTTCCGGAAAAATGTGATAAAGTAGTTAGAATGAAGAGGGAAAAACGGAGGTGGACAGGTATGAAGGTAATTATAGTAGATGATGAGAAGAAACTATGTCTGCTGATACAGTATCTGATTAACTGGGAAAAGCTGGGGCTGACAATTGCGGGTGTGGCATATAACGGAATAGATGCATTGAAGATGATTGAGGAAGTCCGCCCCGATATCGTCATTACGGATATTAAAATGCCGGGATGTGACGGACTGGAACTGATTGAACGGGTACAGGCCAGAAAAATTGATGTGCACTTCATAATTATCAGCGGATATCAGGATTTCGAATATGCTCGTAAAGCGATTCGATATGGAGTCAGAGATTATCTGTCCAAGCCCATACAGGAGGATGAACTGGAGGAAGTGCTCAGAAAGGTGACGGCGGAACGGGCAGAGATGAGGGAGCAGGAGAAAAGTGTGGCGCTTCTGAAAAACAAAGTAGAACAACAGTCTTTCCGGATAAAACGATCTTTTCTGAAAGGGCTGATCAGTCAGGAGATGAAAGATTTTCTGCAGAAGGATATCGGCGAAATCAATGAAAAATATCACTGCGATTTTCAGCCTGGCCTTTTTCAGATTCTGTATGTAAAACCGGATCTGCCGGAGATGGAAGAGTATGATCTGCTTTATCAGCAGATGCTGGAAAAAATCAGTGAAATATGCAGGAAAGAATTGCAGGATCAGTGCATGGAACTGATTACCTGTGAAAATGATCTGGGAACATGCGTGCTGTTGAATTATCCGGAGGGGGCTTTCGGTGATTTCCGGTGGAGGCTGAAACATATACGGGTCAACAGCGCAAATATGCATGAAATATCCCAGGATATTCATGTGACCACCGGTGTGGGCCGGCCGGTGCGGGAACTGATGTACATAGAGCAGTCATATCTGGATGCCAGAAGCGCAGTGCTGAACCGTATTTTTCTGGGGACGGATAAAATCATTGGCGTGGATGAAGAGGCCCCGAAAGGATCCGCTTTTAAAACGGGTGAAATTATTGACAACAGTTTTCGCAATCAGTTTCGGGAAAGAGTCGGTATGTATGACAGCAAAGCGGTCAGTCAGCTGCTGGATCAGATAAAGGAGAGATGTCTGAAAACCTCCGGGATGGATGGCAATAAAATTTTCCTGACGGTAAAAGAACTGTTTGATCTGTTTCTGCTGGAGCTGAAAAAAAGCAGGTCCTTCAGTCAGGAAGATGAAATGAGGGAAAAATTTCAGAAAGAGTTTTACCGGTGCACTTCCGTGGAAGAAGTATTCTTAAGGACTTTCCGGCTTATGAGAAAATATATGGAGGCGGAACTGGAGGCCAGCCGCCAGATAGAAATCAAACCGGTGAAGCTGGTGAAGGCGTATATTCAGGAGCATTATACAGAACCGATTAAACTGGAAGAACTGGCCGAGCTGGTAGGATTCAATTCCGCCTATCTTTCCACCATGTTCAAAAAAGAAACGGGACAGACCATTACGGAGTATATACTGGAAGTAAGAATGGAGCAGGCCAGGGAACTGCTGAAGCAGAAAGATATTAAAATAAATGATATTCCGGAAATGATCGGTCTGGGGGATGCGAAATATTTTGCAAAACAGTTCAAAAAGGTCAGCGGCCTGACGCCGTCCCAGTATCGGAAATTCTTTGGCTGAAAGGAGAGGCGGATATGAAGGAAAAGAAATACTGGTATTACCGGGTGCGGCGGCTGGTGCGGGCCCTGTATGTTCTGCTGCTGGCCTGCTCTCTTCTTCTTTTGCTGGTTTACTCGGATCGTGTGAACGTATCGCATACATTCCTGGGGTTTGCGCTGACGGCGCTGGCGGCGGTTGTGATCATCACTTATATTATAGGAAGAGTATATGTGTTTAATCCCATGAAAAATCTGAAGCAGACCTTTGAACTCTTTAACCGGGGCTATATTTATGAGGAACTGTTTCATAACAATTTTGTTATGGATGAGGAAATGGAAAAAATGTTGAAAAAGCTGGAAGTTATGACGGACAGGAATGCCGCGGTGGATATGGCGGAAAAACAGGTGGAGTATCTGACGCTGCAGAATCAGATGAATCCACATTTTCTGTACAATACTCTGGAATCCATCCGTGCGGAGGCTCTTATCGCCGGACAGACTTCCATTGCCAATATGTCAGAAGCCCTGTCGAAGTTTTTCCGGTATACCATTACCAATAAGGAAAATATCGTAACTCTGGCAGATGAGCTGGAGAATGTTAAAAATTATTTTAAAATTCAGAAGTACCGTTTTGAAGACAGGATTCATCTGGAAATTCACTGCGATGATGAGGAAATGCTGTTTCAGTGCTGGATTTTAAAACTGACGCTGCAGCCCCTGGTGGAAAATGCCATACAGCACGGAGTGGAAGCGGAAGTAGGTCGTGGAACCATAGAGATTGATTTTGAGAGGACAAAAACGAAGGTCTTTATCTCTGTCCGGGATTATGGGGCGGGGATGGAGGAAGAAAAAATTGTGGAGCTGAACCGGATGTTTCAGGAGCCGGATAAACAGATTACAGCGGCATTTTCCAAAAAGAAGTCCGGCATTGCCCTTCGCAATGTCAATGCCAGAATAAAAATGCTCTTCGGGATGGAGTACGGTCTTTATATCCTGGGCTCCATGTATGCTGGAACGGAGATCAGAATAACACTTCCCAACCTGGATGAATCTATGGCGAAAGGTTATATCAAAGCATTGAACCGCAGACAGAAGGGAGAGAAAATGTGAAAAATGAAGTGGTGAGAATTGAGCGGGGAATGAAAAGAATGGGAGCGGGGGCAGGCATCCTGGATTTTTCCGTTCAGATATACCGCGGGGAGATCTGTGGACTTCTGGTGGAAAATAACCGGGAAAGAAAGATGCTGATACAGATACTGAGCGGTGAAGAAAGAATGGATTACGGCTGGGTATATGTCTTTGAATCGCTGGTAAAAAGAGAAGATTATCTCCATGTTCTGAAAGATACGGTACGTGTGATCAACCGGCAGGAACGCTGCGTTCCTCAGCTGAAAGTAAAAGAGAACGTGTTTGTTGTGCAGCAGGGGATTTCCTGGTGGAGAAGCGTAAGAAAGCTCTGTACTCCTGCTGGAAAACTTTTTGAATTTCTGGAGTGTCCTATTGATCCGGAAGAGACGACAGGCAACCTGCCCCCGCTTCAGAGAAAAGCGGTGGAGCTTATACATGCTTACGTGTCGGGCAAAAAGCTGATAGTGCTGGCTGATATGGATGAATTTTTTACAGAGGAAACGATGCCCCTTTTTTTTCAGTTGGTAATAAGGCTGAAAAATCTGGGGATGGATTTTCTGATTGTTTCCAATAATACAAAGGTTCTGTTTCGATATACGGAATATATGTATATATTTGCTCACGGCAGGACGCGTCACAGGATTCTTCGTTCCCATTATGACCTGGAATTGCTGTATTCAGTCATGTTGGAGGAAGTGAAACAAAACAGCATCTGTGAAAACTGCACGGCCGGAAGCCGGGAGGTTCTGAAATTTGATCAGGTGGAAACCAGATACGGTGTAAAGTTGGATTTTGTGGTTCATGAAAGAGAGATTGTCAATTATGTGAGCAGCGATTATGAATCCTGGCGGATGCCGGCCGCTGTACTGAGTGGAGAAGAAGCGGTTAAAAAGGGGTGCATTTACGTTATGGGAGAAAAATTTTCTCCTCACATGTTCAGTGATGCTGCTCAGAACGGAATAGGCATTCTGGAAGAGAATTCGCATGAAGCCGGCATGTATCTGGAAGGGAGCGTTCTGGATAATATTCTCATGCTGGTCTCAGGAAAAATCGGACTCAACGGTTTTTCTTCCAAATATGTGACCAGCCTGGAAAAAGAATTGCTGTCTGCCGGCGCCTTTACCAGGGATGAACTTTATCAGTCCATTTATCTGGCCAGTTCCCATACCATACAGAAAATGTCCTATTTTTGCTGGATCATGTTCCGGCCAAAGGTGATGATCTGTCTGAGGCCCTTTTCTTCCGCTGATTATACGATTCAGAAGCTGACCTGCGATCTGATTCAGACGGCCGTCCGGCATGGAATTGCAGTATTGATTCTTTCCATGTCCTTTTCTGAGGCAAGTATCGTAGGCAGTCGTATTTTGTATAATAAGCGCGGCAAAATATATGAAACAGATCGTGAAAATATTGAAAAATTATTTTGAAAGTTCCTAAAAATATTACACCTTTATCTAAAAATTGTCAGTGTTGAATGATAAAAGAAACTGATACAATAAATTCATCAAAAACGTACCGGTACAGAACAGTAAAATGAATGTGAAAGAAGGGGAAAGGTGTTATGAAGAGAAAATTTTTGGCAGTATTACTGGCAGTTACCATGACGACAGCGATGGCGGCATGCTCAGGCGGCGGAACAAAAGAATCCTCCGGCAGTGACGCGGAAAGCAGTACAGAAGAAAGCGGCTCAGAGGACGGCGCCTCTGAGAGCGGCGCGGATGCCGGCGATGTGTCTATCGGTGTGGTTATGAAGCTGTATGATGAGTTCCAGAACAAAGTAATCGACGGCGCGGAAGCGGCAGCGGAGGAAGTGGGGGCTTCTATTACCAGTGTTGCTCCTGATGATATTACGGATGCTGCTCAGCAGGTACAGATGATTGAAAACTTTATCTCACAGGAAGTGGATGTTCTTCTGGTGGATCCTAATATTGCGGATTCCGTTATCACAGTCCTGAATGACGCGGTGGACAAGGACATTAAAGTTGTCCTGGTTGATACGGACTCCCCCAATTTTGAAAATCCGGTAACCTATGTAGGTACGGTAAACTATGACGCGGCCTATGAAGGAGCGACTGAATTTGCTTCCAGACTTCCGGAAGGCGCGAATGTGGTAATTGCCACAGGACAGCAGGGTGATGACAATCATGAGAAACGGTCTTCCGGGTATAAGGATGCCATGGAAGACGCCGGCTGCAATGTGCTGGATCTTCAGTATTGCGATAACTCGGCGGATCTGACGGCGGGTCAGGTGGAAGACTGGATTCAGAAATATGGAGTGGATGGAATTGACGCCGTGATGTGTACGGATGACGATGCGGCTATGGGAGCCATTCAGGCGATCAAACAGAATAATGCGACGGATTCCATCAAAGTCTGCAGTTTCAATGGATTCCAGGTAGCTCTCCAGGCAATTGGAGAAGGAACGATGGAAATGACCATTGCTCAGCAGCCGTATGAGATGGGATACCAGGCCGTAATGTGCGGAATCGGTGCGCTGAATGGGGAAACCTATGACCGTCAGATTCCGGTAGAAGTGGAAATTATTGATTCTACCAATTATGAGGAATATCTGGAATAGGACCAGAAAAGATTCAGGGCTGCCGATCATCAGGCGGCCCTTTGTTTCAGAATAAAAGGATTGAAGGTGAGATATTTGAAAGAACACGAAACAGCGGTAGAATTAGTGGATATTACGAAAAATTTTCCTGGAGTCCGGGCGTTGGACGGAGTTTCCCTGACATTGAAAAAAGGTGAGGTTCACGGACTGATCGGGGAAAACGGAGCGGGAAAATCAACTCTGATAAAAACTCTGACGGGAGTTCACAAACCGGATCAGGGGAAGATATTGTGTGAAGGAAAAGAAGTGGTGTTTTCCGGGCCTCTGGACGCGAAAAAGAAGGGAATTGCCTGCGTATACCAGGAGCTGAATATTGTGGCCGAGCTGAATGCCACTGACAATATGTTTATGGGCAATATGAAGAAAAAAGGAAACAGCTTTCTTCTGGATTACGGATACATGAACAAAAAAACCAAAGAGGTTATGAAATCCATGAATCAGGACATTGATCTGACGAAGATATGCGGAAACATGGGAATGGGACAGCTTCAGATGATAGAAATCGGAAAATCCATTCTTCAGGAAGCCAAGGTGCTGATTCTGGATGAACCCACATCAAGTCTGGGAGAACAGGAGACGAAGGAACTGTTTAAGACGGTAAATCTTCTGAAAGAGCAGGGAATGGCCATTCTTTTCGTGTCTCATAAACTGGAGGAAATCTTTGAACTCTGCGACGTTGTGACGGTTATGCGGGACGGAAAACACGTGGTTACTATGGATACGGATCAGATGACCCAGGATGATCTGATTACTTATATGGTAGGAAGAAGTCTGGATAATCTGTATCCCAAGGTTAATGCTCCCAAAGGCGATGTGGCCATGGAAGTCAGACATCTCTCGCGCAGAGGCGTTTATCATGATATCTCTTTTTCCGTCAGAAAAGGGGAAGTGCTGGGATTTGCAGGTCTGGTGGGAGCCGGACGGACAGAAGTTTTCCGTGGTATCTTTGCGGCGGATCCTGTGGACGATGGAGAAATCTACATAAACGGCCAGCAGTGCCGGATTAAGAGTCCCGGGGATGCCATAAAAAATAAAATTGCTTTTCTGACAGAGGACAGAAAAGGACAGGGTCTGGTATTGGATGAATCCATCAGTAAAAACATTGCTCTGGTTAATATGCTGCAGCTGTCCAAAGGCATTTTCGTGGACGATAAAAAACTGCGGGAACAGGCGGAACATACGGTGGAGAAACTGAGAATCAAGACAGACAGTATTGAGAAAAAATCCGGTGATTTGAGCGGAGGAAATCAACAGAAAGTAGTTATTGGGAAATGGATCAATACGGATGCGGAAGTTTTTATCTTCGATGAGCCGACAAGAGGAATCGATGTGGGGGCAAAGATTGAGGTCTATAATATCATCAATGATCTGGTAAAAGAGGGAAAGGCTGTTGTGATGATTTCTTCAGAACTTCCGGAAATTCTGGGAATGTGTGATCGCGTGATCGTCATGAGAAGCGGCCGGATCACCGGAGAGATTGACAGAGAAAGTGAAGATTTCAATCAGGAAAGTATTATGAGAGCGGCATGGGAGGTCTAGGTGAATGAAAACGAATATCTTAAAAAATAAAAAAATATCAAATATTGTGGGGCCATTGATCGCACTGATTGTGCTGTCCCTGCTTCTTACGCTTATCACGGATCAGTTTTTTAAAGCAAACAACCTATTGAATATTCTGCGTCAGGCATCCATTAACGCGCTGGTGTCTTTCGGCATGCTGTTTGTGCTTCTGACAGGAGGAATTGATCTGTCGGTGGGCGCTACTATTGCATGTTCCGGATGTATGATGGGAATTATGATCAAAGCGGGAGTGACCAATACGTTTCTTCTGCTGCTGGTGGGCCTGCTCTGCGGATTTGTCATCGGTCTGATCAACGGACTTTTGTTTACGAAACTGGATCTGCCGCATCCTTTTGTATCTACATTGGGTACCCAGCTGGTTATCCGCGGTTTCTGCCTCTGGATTACTGGTTCTGCGTCCATGGCAGGATTTTCCGAAGGCGTCATGTTCCTGGGTTACGCCAGCATAGGAGGATTTCCGGTATGTTTCCTGCTGGTTATTATCGTGGCGGTGATTGCGTCTGTGTTCCTGAACAGAACGGCTTTCGGACGGTATATATATTCCATCGGAGGCAACCGCGAAGCGGCAAGACTGTCCGGTATTAAAGTAAAACCGCTGCTGAATCTGACATATATTCTTTCGGGAGTTCTGGCGGCGCTGGCAGGTATCGTGATGATCGGCCGCGTAAGTCTGGCCTATCCCAACGCAGGAGACGGTTATGAAATGAATGCTATCGCAGCGTGTGTTATCGGAGGCGCTTCCTTCAACGGCGGACGCGGAAGCGTGGGAGGTACGCTGGTAGGCGCATTGATTATTGCGGTGCTGAACAATGGTCTGAATCTTCTGGGGGCGAAAACCGATATCCAGAATATGATCCTGGGTCTGGTAGTAATCCTTGCGGTATTTGTGGATGTTATCAGAGGCAAGCAGGAAGAAAAATCCAGAAGACTGGCGCAGGCTCGTCAATAAGAAGGAAAATTCTTAAGAGATGAAATTAACTGAGAATTTTATATAATATAAACAATTAACAACTAATTTATTGTATAAAAAAGCGTTATAAAAAAATAAAAATATTTTTCGAAAAATGTATTGACAAATAAAAGAGGATCTGCTATTATAATATCAACAACAAAACAACAGAAACATACAATTATTCATCATTTCTTAATCATCATAAAGAAATATGAAAAAGGAGGTTGGTCCATTGGACACTTTAAATCATAACCCTCAATATGAAAGTGGTATGGCATAGCAGTTCCCGGCGAGAAGGCCTTTTACATTTGAGTAATACATAAATCCCTGAATCATAAGATGAAAGCGGAGAAAGTAATAAGGTATATATAGCTAGTCTTCATATTGAACATATACCACAAAACATAATTCAAAGATTATCATATGTGAAGAAATATAATAATCAATATTTTGAATTATGATATCAGAAGATGAAAAGTGCTGATCGTTATGAATATTTCAATCTGAAATCAGTGAATATCAGAGAT
>JBMNRA010000015.1:0-48653 GCA_050944415.1 Ruminococcus sp. | reverse complement strand
AGAGAATATCCTCCTTTGTTTATTTTTTTGTCTCATCAACTTAATGATAACACAAAGTGATATTCTCTACATTTATTTTTTTGCTTTTAACTTAAAGTAATTTTACGCTATTACATACTTATTCTTCCCCGTAAGAATCCATCAGATGCGCCGCATAAAACCCGGCTCCGAAGCAAACCGCTCCCATCAGCATTTCCGCCGCTCCGGCAAAAGACACAGGCAAAATCAAAAGAACCGAAGAAATCACAAAGCCCAATATAATTTTTGACATAATATTATGATAACGGTTCAGCAAACTGTTTACAATTCTGGAAAGAGAGATTATGGTAATCAGGAAACCAAGCAGAAGAGGAAGGACTACCTGCGGATCCAGCCGGGCAATTCCCTCTGTCATCGGCTGATACAATCCCATAAAAAGCAGTACGGATGATGAACTTAAACCTGGAATAATCATACTGAGCCCCCAGATAAATCCACAGAATACATACCAGCCAAAATTGGGAGCTATCGCTCCCTCCATGCCTGCTTCCATCATATTAAAAAATATAAAAGACAGAGCCAGCGTAATAATCAGACAGGACCATCCCTTTTGCGGAGAATCCTTCACCGATTTTTTCAGAAGTCCCGGAACGGTTCCGCAGATAAGGCCAGAAAACAACGACGTTGCCAGCGTGGTGTGATTCGTAAAGAAAACTTCCACAAGCTTCGCCACCAGAACAAATCCCACAATACCTCCCAGAATAATGCTGAGGATCAGCGATCTGTTCTTCTTCAGTGCGGCGACAGGATGCCCCAGGAACTCCATAATCGGTTCATAGATACCGAAGGCCACACAGAGCACGCCCCCGCTGACTCCCGGCAGGATAGCGCCCGTGCCGACAATCACTCCCTGCAGAAAATGCAGAAACCAGTGATCCGTCTTTTTTTTCATAGCTTCCATAAAATATTTCCTTTCACCTTTCCTTACCCGTTTTTCAGAAACACCAGATGCCTTTTGTCTGACAGCCTCTCTTCAAAGACATACCCCAGACCGTGGAAATTTTTCAGCCCTTCCATATTCTGAATGTTGTTTTGGGCCATGTACCGTACCATTTCACCTCTGGCCATTTTTACGTATACGCCTTTCTCCCTCACCTTGCCCTCCGTCCACTCACCGAAAGTACAGTCAATCCATTGTATTTTCTCATCTCTGTACGGTTTTACAGCCTTACTGTATTCCGCCGACGCCAGGTTGACAATCAGATCTTCGTTATTTTCTGTCAGTATGTCATAAATGGCCCTGTCCCAGAAATCATACAGATTTCTGCAGAAGGGAGTTTTCAGCTTTGCCTGCATTTCCAGCCGATAAGGCACCACGCCGTCAAAGGGACGCAGAATTCCGTAAAAGCCGGACAGGATCCGAAGATGATTTTTTATGTACACACAGCAGGATTCCTCAAAAATCTGCGGCGCCATATACTGGTACTGTATCCCCTCATAAGCCAGAACAGCCGGAAGCGTCTGACGGCGCAGATCCATTTTCTGATAATTTTCATAGGCTTCTCTCGCTATGGAATCACCGCAGTTCAACACCGCTTTCAGCTCCTTATAAGAAAGCTGTTTGAGATACCTTTCCAGCCGCTCTGCTTTTTCCAGACAGGCCGGCAGCTGTCTGGGCTGAAGATAATCTTGTCTTCTGTTCATTTTTTTTGCCGGCGATATAATGATTTTCATTCTTTTATACTTATTCCTCAGCTCAGATAATTTTTCATACTGCGCAGCGCGTTTTTCTCCAGTCTGGAAACCTGGGCCTGGGAAATGCCTATTTCTCTGGCTACCTCCATCTGTGTTTTTCCTTCAAAAAAGCGCAGTTCGATAATATGTCTTTCTCTTTCTCCCAGGCGATCCATGGCTTCCTGCAGGGACAGATCTTCGATCCAGTTTTCTTCTCTGTTTTTCCTGTCACTGATCTGATCCATGACATAGAGAGTATCTCCACCTTCCGTATAAACGGGCTCATAAAGACTCATGGGACTCTGTATGGCGTCCAGAGCATATACAATATCTTCTTTCTGAATACCCACCTCATCGGCTATTTCGGCTATGGTAGGCTCCTTTAAATGAGTTTTGACATAATTTTCCTTTGCAAAAATCGCTTTATATGCAATATCACGCAGAGACCGGCTGACCCTGATACTGTTATTATCCCGCAGATAACGGCGGATTTCCCCGATGATCATCGGCACTGCGTAAGTGCTGAACTTTACATTCAGCGTGGTATCGAAATTATCGATGGCTTTCATAAGCCCGATGCACCCTATCTGAAACAGATCGTCCGCCGCCTCGCTGCTGTTGGAGAAACGTTTGATTACGCTAAGCACCAGACGCAGATTTCCCTTGATGTAGAGTTCCCTTGCTTTCATGTCCCCCTGTTTGATTCTCTTAAACAGTTCGTCCTTCTCTTCGTTGCTCAGTATCGGTAACTTCGATGTATTGACTCCGCATATCTCCACTTTGTTCAACGCCATAACAAGAACCCTCCTGGAAAGTATTTTCTACTTAAAATGGTTCTCATTTGAGCGCCAGGCTATGCGTTTCCGTCAAAAATAAAAAAAGTTTTAGTCCTTGACAAACTGCCGGATGCATACATTATATAAACAAAGTGTGGAGTGGTCAACCTGCGTTTTTTTGAACTGCGACAGAAAGAAGTTATCAATATCTGCACCTGCAAAAGCCTGGGATGTCCGGTGGATCTGGAATTCGAATGTAAAACCGGACGGATTCTGGCACTGATCATTCCCGGCCCCGGAAAACTCTGGGGAATGCTGGGCCGTGACTGTGAATATGTGGTACCCTGGGAATGTGTGGTACAGATTGGCGACGATATTATTCTGGTGGAAATAAAGGAAGATATGTGTCTGAAAAAATTCTCATAAGAAACAGGCGCCGCCGGTTACCGCCGGACAGCGCCTGTTTCTTATTCATATTTTACAATCTCTTTCTTCAGACGTTTCATAATCCTTTTTTCCAGCCGCGAAATATAGGACTGGGAAATTCCCAGCATATCCGCCACCTCTTTCTGCGTTTTTTCTTTGCCGTCGGAAGATTGCAGACCGTATCGCAGTTTAATGATAGTCTGCTCTCTGGGTGTCAGTTTCCCGATGGCTTTCCCCAGCAGGCGGCATTCCACCTCATGTTCCAGATCTTTATATATAATATCCTCATCCGTACCCAGTATATCTGAGAGAAGAAGTTCATTTCCATCCCAGTCCACATTCAGCGGCTCATCGATGGACACTTCCATTTTAGTCTTATTATTCCTTCGCAGGTACATCAGAATCTCATTTTCAATGCATCTTGACGCATAAGTCGCAAGTTTGATTTTTTTCGCAGGATTAAAAGTGTTAATAGCTTTTATCAGACCTATAGTTCCGATACTGATTAAATCTTCCACTCCCACACCTGTATTGTCAAATCTCTGAGCAATGTATACAACCAGCCGCAGATTATGTTCAATCAACTCGTCTCTGGCTTCTTTATCCTGTCCGCTTCCCAGATTTTCAATGACCACCGCTTCCCTTTTGGCATCCAGGGGAGCCGGAAGCACATCCGTCCCGCCAATATAAAAGATTTCTCCCGGCTTTCTGAAAATCATCCTGGAAAACCCCGGAAACATCCCAAACCTGATACGGTTCGGCAATACCGCATGCATCATAATCAATTCCTCCTAACCGTCTACTAAATCCGGATTTAAAATCATCTGACAGTCTTCCATAAAGGCGGCCCCTTCCTTTGCCAGGGCCACCACCGGACGTATGACTGTCCTGCTCTCACTGCCGTTTTTTATGGTAAGAGAATCCAATGTCACCGCCAGAAGAACGCCATCCTTACATCCCAGACTCCGAAAAGGAATATAATGAGGCTGTCTCGGCCTTAAGTCCCCCTCTCCCAGCAGCTCTTTTAACTCTCCTCCTTTTACCACTGATACGGGTTTTCCGGTCAGCGTATCCCGCAGCCTGTTTCCCGTATCACAAAACCCCGTTACTTTTCTGCAGTTTGCTCCCGCGTACAGTACGACTTCATAAAGATTCGTTCCTTTCCCCTTAAGACGGGCGTATACCAGGACAGCAGCAGTAATAATCAGGTAGCCTGTGGCTGCAAGAAACAGAAATCCCCAAAGACCGGGCCGGGAAAAATAACGTCTCATCACTGACAGAACACCGCCCGTAAGGAAAGACGCCAGATATAAGAGCAGCAAGCCTTGTAACAATTTGTGCCAGTCTTTGATTTTGCATCCAAACTTTACCATTATTGTGTTAATTACCACATGCACCAGTATCGTATTCAAGAACCGCCATTGCAGCAGTCCCATGGCAACGGACACCGACAGGGCAAATGCTCCAAAGGCTCCTCCGGCAAGGCTTCTTACATGCGTGGCAGAACATTTCAGAAACCGGTTGACCAGCCTTAGAAGGAAGTAGTCCATCACCATATTTGTCACAAAAAAAACATCTATGAATATCTCATAGTACACAAAACACCCCCCATAACCCCTGAATACGTACTTACTGGAATAAGCAAAATTCATTATAGGTTATGAAGGGTGTTTTATTTGTCAAAAGCAAGCTGTCGCATTTTATATCTTTTCGACAGCTTTTCCTTCTCTTTTTTTTATTATGTTAAGTGATTATTGCAAGGCCCGGTGAATGATGGCAAGGGCCTGTCTCATATCTTTCATGGGAAGCTGTCCCGGCGCGGAAACATCTCCCACAGCCGCGAACGTAACACTGGATCCGAAGCTTTCTCCGCTTAAGCGGCTTAATGCTCCGACGCCGCCCATGGCCATGGAAATCAACGGACAGGAACTCCTTTCACCGGTTTTATAAGTGACATATAAAAGTCTCAGAACATCTTCCGGATTTTGCGGCATCACTGCGATTTTCAGAATATCCGCCCCTGCTTCTTCCATTCCATTCAGAAGTGAAAACATTTCCTCTGTATCCGGCGTCCTGTCAAAATGGTGATTGGAACATACTGCCTTGCAGTCATTGCCGTGAATCGCCGCAATCAGCGGTTTTGCTCCATTCTTTTCAAAACAAAGCTCCACATCCACGGCGTCAGCCAGCCCCCATTTCGACACATTCTGATTCAGGTTCACATAATCTTTTGTAGTTATGGACCGCACTCCGCCTTCTTCTTTCCTCCGGAAGGTAAAAAGAATCGGAATCTCCCGCAATATGCCGCGAAGCGTCGATAAAATTTCCCGTACTTTTTCCATATCTTCCACTCCGCCAAAGTGATCCGCCCGCCATTCCACCAGATCCGGCACGACCGCAGCGATTTTTCCCGCTTGATCTTCTATTTCTTTCTTTGTCCCTCCCGTTATGGGAACACAGATTTTCGGAATCCCTTTTCCAATCAACAGATTTCTTATTTTTACCGGCTTTACCATAATCACTTACCTCATTCTAAACATACTGACAGCCCGGGGCTGCTGTTTTTCAGTATAAAGTCCCGGGCTGTTTCTGTCAATGCGGCTCTTAACTCTCAGACAGAGGCACGATATAAAATCTGTCTTCCAGAGACTGATTTTGTGAACTCTCTTCCGGAGGCGCATTCTCCCCAGATACACTCTCTTTGGCAAACAGAAGACTTTCCACCTGATCCACATCCAGAATCCGGTCAAGCGCAAACAGAGTCGTATATTGATCAGACCCCTGTGGCAAATAGTCGGATCCGCCCATTCCAGGATAGAGATAAGGATAAGCCGTTCCATCTTTCATTACCACACCTTTCAGCATGGGAGGATTCATTCCTTCTTCCGTTTCATCCATTGTATACTGTCCTTTGGGCAATTCCAACACTGCCCGCATGGAAATCGGAGAAATTTCTGTTTCTTTTAATACAACGCCGCTGTCTCCCAGCGGAATGTCCCATTCATCAGCCTTCATTTCATCATTGCCCTGAAGTGTCCAGTCAAATTCCCAGGTTCCCTCCATCGCCAGATGAAAATCCGTCTTCTCAAAAGTTCCCAGATTAGAAAACTTCACATGAATCGTCTTTCCAAACAGATAGCCTTTTTCCTGCTGACTGTGACTTAAAACCAGGTCATATTCCAGGCTTCCGTCTTCCTGTACATATTTCTCGATCAGACTTCCATCCTCCGCATATGCAAGAGGCGTGCCATCTCCGTACTCCACCATTCCGTCTTCGCCGCTTACCAGGCCATTGTAAAATCCTCCGCTCCAATTAAGTTTGTTGTCTCCATCTACTGTGACTTCAATATTCTCAATTCCCGGTTCTGCTCCTTCCGGCAGTTCGTATCCTTCTACCTTAAATGAAATATGAGCAAAGTAGTTGTCTACAATACTCTGTACCGCCGTGATGGTAACCCCCTGATCCGTAACCGCCTGATTGATCTGTGAAGAGGTGCTGTCCGCATCCAGCTGCCGCATTTGCTCTTCACTGGCATGTAGGGTTTCGGAAAGTCCCCTGCTCCACCAGTGATTATAAACAGCAGCACCCACGCTGACCGATCCCAGAACAGCAGCGATAACAGCGGCAGCCAGCCAGATTTTTTTTCTGCTGCCTTTTCTTCCTGATATTTTATCCGGCCGTATTGCCAGGGCTTCCGCTTTTATATGCTCAAAAGCCTGATCCGCCTTTTCCAGAACCACCGGTGGAATATCCACAGGATCCTGCAGAATCTTAATGATATTATGATCTTTCATATCATGCGCCTCCTTGTCTCTGTATAGTAATCTTCCGCCAGCCTTTCTCTTGCCCTGGCCAGCCTGGTTCTGACAGTACTTTCTGAAATGTCCAGTATGTCCGCGATTTCCGATGTACGAAATCCCTCTCCGTAATACAGCATCACCACCAGTCGGTATTTTTCATCCAGACTTTTCAATGCCTCCTGCCATTCCAGATTTTCATAACCGATTTCATAAGACGCTCCTTCCGGAACTTCTTCTGTAAAGACCAGCCGTTTTTTCTTCTGAAGCATATCATTGCATTTATTGATCAGAATTCTGGTCATCCAGGTTTTAAAATAACGGTCCTGCTTCAGATTCGGCAGTTTTTCCCAACATGCAAGGATGGTATCGGATATGGCGTCCGCCGCCTCCTCATCCTGCCCCAGTATGGCTCTGGCCGTTTTATACATATGCTGCATCTGAGACTGCATCAGCCTTGTGAAAGCGTCCGCATCCTTCTGCCGGGCCTTTTTTACTAAATTTTCCATATTGTTTCCTTTCTTTTCCGTACGTACAGACAGCATGTTTCTCACGCCTTACACTTATTAGACGGGAAAAACGCAAAAAATGTCCCGGTATTTTAAAATATATGGTATACTTTTTTTATCGTACATAAGCCCGGATGTCAACCGGGCGGATATTCAGGAGGAACATATGGAACGACTTCCAATTACCGGACATACAAAACTGACTGCCCTGCTGGGCAAACCGGTGGCTCACAGTCTGTCACCGCTGATGCACAATGAAGCCTTTCATCTTCTGGGCCTTGATTACGTTTATCTCTGTTTTGAGGTAGATGAATCCACACTGCCCGTGGCTGTTGCCGGGCTGAAAGCATCGGGTATCCGCGGTTTTAACCTGACCATGCCCAACAAAAATAAAATTATGGATCTGCTGGACGATCTGTCTCCCGCGGCGAAAATGATCGGAGCAGTAAACACCGTAGTAAATGAAAACGGAAAACTGATCGGTCACAATACCGACGGCACCGGTTTCATGCGTTCTGCCGCTGACGCTGGCTTTGATCTCAAAGGGAAACGGATGACGCTGCTGGGCGCGGGCGGCGCTGCCACAGCCATAGCGGCTCAGGCATCTTTGGACGGCATGAAAGAAATCCGCATCTTTCTCCGATCCACCAGCCGTTTTTATAACCGGATTCAGAATCTGGCGGACATCATTAACCGAACCACCGGCTGCTGCGCTTCCCTCCATGACAACAATGATCAGCAGGCGCTGAAAACTTCCCTGGATTCCAGCGATATCCTGGTAAACGCCACCTCTGTCGGAATGGAACCCAATACGGACGCATCCCTCATCACTGACCCTTCCATGTTCCACAGCAAACTGGCAGTGGCCGATATTATCTATGAACCGCGGAAAACAAAGCTGCTTGCGCTGGCCGAATCCGCCGGATGCCCGGTAATGAACGGGCTTTATATGCTTTTATATCAGGGAGCAGAGGCCTTCCGCCTGTTCACCGGAAAAGAAATGCCCACGGAAAAGATAAAGGAAAAATTTTTCAGCAGATAAAAAGATATTGACAAATTGTTCTTTTTCAAATACAATTAAGAGAAATCCAATGATATCTGAAAATGCAGTGACAGGGAGGAGTACATAATCACCGGATGCCCAGAGAGAAGACGGCTGGTGAAAGTCTTCGTGAACGGATTATGGAAGGTAGCCTTCGAGCAGTGAACCGAACCGCAGAACATATGCAAAGTAGGCTTCAACGTTTTTTCCGCGTTACAGGAAAGCAATATAGTATTTTTGTATTGGCAAAGCGCAGAGACTCTGTCTCTGAAATCAGGTGGTACCACGGTTATAATCGCCCTGAGCTTTTTAAAAAGCTCAGGGTGTTTTTATTTTGTAAAAGGGAGGATTTATACATGAAACAGATTACTGGAAACAAACTGCTGGTAAAAGCATTAAAAGAAGAAGGCGTGGAAGTTCTTTTCGGCTATCCCGGCGCCGCAACCATAGATATCAGTGACGAACTGGGCAAAGACGGAACCATTGATATTATTCTTCCCCGCCATGAACAGGCGCTGGTTCACGAGGCTGATGCCTATGCCAGAACTACGGGAAAAGTAGGCGTCTGTCTGGTAACCAGCGGACCCGGAGCTACTAATGTGGTAACCGGTCTTGCCACCGCCAATTACGACAGTGTCCCGCTGGTGTGTTTTACAGGTCAGGTAGCCCGCCATCTGATCGGCAACGATGCCTTTCAGGAGGTAGATATTGTGGGAATTACCAGAAGCATTACCAAATACGGCGTCACTGTCAGAAACCGTGAAGACTTGGGACGTATCATAAAAGAAGCTTTTTACATCGCGCGGACAGGCCGTCCGGGACCGGTTCTGATCGATCTTCCGAAAGACGTTATGTGCGAACTGGGCAGCGCCGAGTATCCGCAGACAGTAAATATCCGCGGATACAAACCCAGCGCCGGCATCCATATTGGTCAGCTGAAGAAAGCCCTGAAAATGCTTCAGAAGGCCAAACGCCCCCTTTTCCTTGCAGGCGGCGGCATCAACATCGCTCGTGCAAATGAAACTTTCCGGGAAGTGGTGGAAAAAACACAGGTTCCGGTGGTAACCACCGTAATGGGCAAAGGAGCCATACCCACCGATCATCCTCTTTTCGTAGGAAATCTGGGCATGCACGGAGCTTATGCAGCCAACATGGCGGTCAGCAACTGTGATCTTCTCTTTTCCATCGGAACCCGTTTCAATGACCGGATTACGGGAAAGCTGCACGCCTTCGCACCCAATGCGCAGATTGTTCACATAGACATTGACACCTCATCCATCTCCAGAAATGTCCATGTGGACGTGCCGATTGTAGCGGATGCACTGGAAGCCGTCACACGAATGAACGAATACGTAAAAGAAATGCACACCAGCAAATGGCTCCAGCAGATCCAGATCTGGAAAGATGAACATCCTCTTACCATGAAGAAAGGCAGCAAGATGAGCCCTCTGGATATTATCGAAGCAATCAACCATCAATTTGACAATCTGATCCTGGTTACCGATGTGGGGCAGCATCAGATGCTGGTATCTCAGTACGCTCAGCTGAACCAGAAGAAACACATGATCATGTCAGGCGGTCTGGGCACCATGGGATACGGTCTTCCCGGCGCCATCGGAGCACAGATCGGAAATCCGGATACAACAGTCATCACCGTCTGCGGAGACGGCGGCATCCAGATGAATATCCAGGAACTGGCCACTGCCGTTCTGGAAGAACTGCCTATTATCATCTGCATTTTCAACAATGAATATCTGGGCATGGTCCGCCAGTGGCAGAAGCTGTTTTACGGCAAACGTTACGCCATGACAAACCTGCGCGCCGGTGCTCTCTCCCGGCGGACAGACGGGAAGGAATATCCCGAATACACACCTGATTTCGTAAAACTGGCAGAGAGTTACGGAGCAAAGGGATACCGTGTGACCGGCAAAGACGAAATTCTTCCTGCTTTTGAAGAAGCCAGAAAAAACACCAAAGGCCCTACTCTGATTGAATTTATTATCGACCCGGAAGAAATGGTCTATCCCATGATTCAGCCGGGAGGAACTTTGGAAGAAATGATTATGGACTGTTAGGAGGAACAACAGAAATGGATAAAGGAATGAAAAAAAGATGGATCTCTTTATATGTGGAAAATCAGGTAGGCGTGCTGGCCAAAATTTCCGGCCTGTTCTCCGGAAAAAGCTACAATCTGGACAGTCTTACGGTGGGCACTACAGAAGATCCCACCATCTCCAGAATGACCATCGCCACCGTCAGTGATGACGAAACCTTTGAACAGATAAAAAAACAGCTGAACCGCATGGTGGAAGTTATCAAAGTCATTGATTTTACCGATATTTTTGTCCGTATGAAAGAAATCCTGTACATAAAAGTAAAACGCTGTACGCCGGCAGAAAAGGTGGAATTGTTTCAGATCGCTGAA
The DNA here is from genome assembly GCA_050944415.1 of Ruminococcus sp. Classification (GTDB taxonomy): domain Bacteria; phylum Bacillota; class Clostridia; order Lachnospirales; family Lachnospiraceae; genus Ruminococcus_G. The sequence goes on along the minus strand of JBMNRA010000015.1, from coordinate 37,964 downwards.
ACCTTCAAAGCCAGAGTGATCGATTACGGAAAAGACAGTCTGCTTCTGGAATTTGTCCAGACAGCTACCAAAAATGACGCGGTAATCAAACTTATCAAAGAAGAATTCAAAACCATCGAAGTCGTTCGCGGCGGCAGCGTGGGAATTGAATCTATCAGCATGATGGAACGGTAAAAGATATCGTTCCGCCGCGGACACTCATTCGCATTTTACTGAATTGTGAATATTTACCTGAGCAGGCGTGAACAAAGCAAAACCCGGAGACCAGAAACAACAGCACTGATCTCCGGGGGGCATAGATCTTCTCCAGTTCTCTCTTCTCACGCCTGCATATATCGTACCTCCACCTCCTCACTGGCCTTGATCGCTTCCACCTTCCTCTGCAGTTTCCGGATTTCTTCCATGGGTGTTCAGGAACATCCGTACCGCTCCGTCATTCAGACAAAGGTCCGCCTCATCACATTTCATACACAGACCCATACCAGGAGCCATGTTCCCTATTCCTTTGATTTGTGGGATTTTCCGCGGCAGAAATACCGCGTCTTTCCGGCGGAAATCGCCGGCTGGAAATATCAAATATACTAGTAAGAAATTACAGAACTCCTCTGCTGATTTTTTTCATGTGAATATCTGCCTGAACAGGCATAATTGAATGATTCAGAATCCGGAGATCAGATGCCGGATCTGTCTCCGGATAAATGACATGATAAAAGAATTCTTACAGACCAGTCTCCTTTCGGAACTGTTCCAGTGACTCCGCTCTCGCTGCCAGCTTCAGGTAACCGGACAGAACCGACAAGTCTTTTTCCCGCAGGATCTTTTGGCTCAGTTCCTCCGGTACAGCTCCCAGATCTGTTAGGAAGCTTAGGATATCTTCCGTTTTTCCCTGTACTCTTCCTTCACTTCGTCCCGCGATTCGGCCCGCTTTTTCTCCCGCGATCCGGCCTTCTCTTTCTCCCTCAATCTGTCCTTCCCTGCGTTCTTCCCGCAGCATCTCTTCCAATACCATAAACTTCTCCTCCATTTCACGGCTGGTTTTGACTCTCGATACCGACTCCTGGAACTGCTTCACCAAGTCATCCTGGAAATCCTTCTGGCTCTCCTCCAGGTCAGCTCCCGCGTACTTCAGAAAATTTACCAGGGATGGGGGGACTTCTTCCCCGTTTCTCCCTTTCGTGCTGAGAAACATGGTGACTTTTCCATCGCCCAGACGCAGAGTTTTCGATTCATCGCAGGTGTTCTGAAATGTGTAACGGTACCTGTTCTCTCCAAAGGGATCGAAATCGCAGAGAAAAATGACAAAACTGTCTGCCAGCTCCGTATACGGCTTCCCTGACGCCAGCATCTCCATATTCATCTGGCTGTGGTAAAAACTGCTCCGCTTCCCCAGATCCGCCGTTTTTTTTACCTGCATCTCTACATTGTACCGGATATTCTTCTGATCCCTCGCGTAAATGTCCAGACGGACACCCCTGTATTCCGGATGGTAGCTCAGGCTTTTTTCCCGGATCAGCTCCACCCGTTCAATGGGCATCTCCAGCGCCAATTCCAGAAAACCGCGGCAGTTCTCCTCTTCCGCCATCACCGCGCCAAACATAAAATTATCTTTGATGGTCAGTTCCCGCAATGTTTTTCGTCTTTCGCTCATAGGCCTCCTCTCCTGCGGAGGAGTTCTGTGAATTCATGATATCACACATTGCAAAATCATGCAATTATTTTGTGTTTGCGCTGTAACTTTTCGTTCAGTCATAGGGCCGCTCGATAATGATTAAAACTGTGGCGCAGGCTAAACTGATTACAATTTCAAGGTGAGAAAAGCATCCCTCAAGGAATCCAGCCGGTATAGTACCGGAGAGTTCCTGAGGGATGCTCTTCTTTTCTGCTGCTTTGCCGCAGATTTTATTCTATTTGGTTTAACCGTTTATTTCGTCCGGATCGTCTTCACCGGCGACCAGTCGCTGTAGACTTTCTCTCCGTCTATGATCTGGTACCCTCTTACGTGAATATAGTAGGTCATATTGGAATGCACCGTGGTGCAGGTCTCCCGGTACAGCTTTGCCCCTGTATCCGGGAAATCTTTGGTTGTAGCTCTCCAGAAATCATCCCGGATGGAGTACTGTACCTCCCAGCCGTCCACACCCCGGACAGTACTGGAGGTGACCACGAAGGCTTTCGGAGCTGTCCGGCTTGTCACCGTCGGCGTAAAAGTCGGTGTGCCAAGACTTCCCACCTTCACGGTGATCTCAAGAGACGCCGCCTCGCACAGATCGGTGGCCGCTGCCGTCACGGTAACAGTACAGGTTCCTACGCCCTGATAAGTGATCTTTCCATCTTCCACCGTTGCCACTTCCGGATCACTGGTTTCATAGGAAAGATTTAAGTCCGGATCTTCCACCGCGAAGCCCAATTTCAACGTGCAGACCCTGCTCATGGTATTTCGGGATCCATTTGCCAGGTCACGCTCCTGAGCCGCTACCGTCATAAAGATTTCCTGCTGCTGGCGGGTATCTGTCTGAATCTCCTCCCAGCCTGCATGGATGGTCTTTGTATTATCCAGCGTTACCTCCGTAACCGGGCGGGTCAGCTCATCATCCTCGTACCATCCGGTGAAGGTATAACCTTCCCGGACAGGTACATATTCCGAAAGATCAATGATTGTCCCGGCTTCCCGGACAATGGAACTGATGCGATTGCCGCCGTTGGTGTCAAAGTGAAGGGCGTAGTAAATGGTGCTGCTGGGGTTCCTAACCGTGACAGAGCCGCTGGTAACACTGCCGGTATGATTATTGTCTGTAGCCGTGACGGTCACCGCAATCTCATGGCCCACATCTTCCATGGACGGGGTGTAAGTACTGCTGTCAGCTCCATAAATGGGTTTTCCGTCCCGTGTCCACTGATACGACACCTCTTCCCCGCTCCCTGGAGTATAGCTGGCGGTCAGGACTGCTCCTCTCACCGGGTTTCCGCTGATGGTCACTTCACCGGTAATCAGCGCCTTGCTGATATTGCCGGTGACGTTGGTAGGCAGGGAAATGTTATAATACCCGGCTGTCTTTGTCTCTGACCATTCCGGACTGTTTCCCAGAGAAATCTCCTTACCCGTCCCCACATTGGCATCGGCAAAGTTCCCGGAAACAGTGCCGGTAAAACTGTCGCTGCCCACAAGCACGTTATCAGTAAAGCCCAGGCTTACTTCCACATCGGTGTCCCCGTCGTAGATTTTGGACGGGGTTTCAAAGACAGAGGCCGTGACCTTCTTAACACTCAGGGTAACAGTGACTGTGGCGGTACTGGCGGCCATGTTGGTGTCGCCGTTGAACTTGACGGTCAGCTCATTGGAGCCGATGGACAGGCGCTTGTCTTTCGTGTCATAAGACAAGGTATAGGTACCGTCGGTGTTTTTCGTACTGGTTCCGGCGAGCAGGGTATCGCCGTTATACAGCTCCACACTGTTCCCGGCCTCCAGCAGGCCAATGCCGTTGCTGGCCGGGGCCTGCCCTGTGTGCGTAGGGGTAATCTTGATCTCCAGCATATCGCCGTAGGTCAATCTGGTGCTGACAGGCTGGACAAGCAGTGTGCTGCCGCTCTGGGTAATGGAGCCGGTGACGCCGGTGGGAGCGTCGACTGAGTACCAGGCTTTGTCATCGCCGCCGGTCTGGATGTTGCTCACAGTAACGGGAATGCTCATCCCCACCCCGGCGCTTTGGTAAGTGCCGGTTCCGGTCACGGTGATATCATCATTGCTGTTCACAAGATCGCTGTCAGCCACGGCCAGAGAGACCTTCGCGTCCGTATCGCCATCATAGACCTTCGTGATATCATTCTGTACCTGTGCCGTGACAGACTTTGGCTTCAGCGTGATCTCCACAGTTGTAGAACCGCTGGTCAGCGTACTGCTGCCGCCGTAACGCAGCGTAAGGGTCTGAGCACTTTCTCCGGTGGTAATCTCCTTGTCACTTGTGTCATATGTCAAATTAAAGGTGCCATTATTTCCTACAGTTACCGGCTCAGTAAGCTGGATATCACCCAGGAATAAGGCAACCTGGTTCTGCGTGGGTTCGCTCAGAGTGCTGATCCCGTTGCCGGACGCCTGACTGGAAGCAGCAATAGAGCCGGAAATTTTAATAACGTCGCCATATTCAAATAGGTTGGTCTGTGTCGTGCCATTGTACAGAGTTACTGTGATATTCGGCGTACCGGCGCTGATAGTGATGGATAATTCTTTGGTATTGGTTACCGTTGTACTGTTTGGGCCATTGATAGCGGCCTGGACAGTAAAACTATGATTGACAACCGTCTCCTTTGGCGTACCTGCAATGGTCCCATCGCTACTCAGACTCAGCCCGTCAGGCAGATTGGATCCGTCGGCAAGCGCCCAGGTCACTGTCTTTCCGCTGGCCGCAGTGGCTGTCAGCGACTCTTCATACTTCACCCCAACTGTCCCCACATCCAGAGTAGCGGCAGTGATTTCAGGCAAGGTGGTAACAGGCAAACCAGTGCTGGGGGTTGAGGGATTATATTCTTCATTCCCGGCATAACGGGTGTAGAAGATATAATCTGTACCGGCAGACAACCCGGTGAACGTGGTGCCGTCCTGCCAGTTTGCAATATCATCGGCCGTATCGCTGCCGGTAGTATAGCCGTACTGGACATTTCCTTGTCCGGTACCGGTGACCTCGTTCAGCGTGATACTATTGGATGTGACCGATTTTACCGTGGGCGCACCTGGTACAGCAGTTTGATCATTCCTCGGCTTGGGTTCGATTCTGATGTATTTATAGTTGTTCCAATCGAAACCACTTTGAGTTTCATCAACGATTTCTGCGTCATCTGCACTTTTGTCTTTATTGCCATAAGTAACATGCCGAAAGGATTCAGAAACCGTCGGCTTATACTGTTGGTAAAATGCCCAGCCATTACCCATAGTGGTCGTCGTTCCTCCGGATATATTATAACCAAAATTGGCGTACAGTCCTGATGACTCCGTTGGAGACTGCTTGCTGTTTGCAATACTGGTACAGCTTCCCCCGGTAATGGTATAACGTTTGATTCTTGCGCCGTATGCTGAATAGTTCTCAGCGGTAGCTTCCAGATATACCTCGCCGCCGCTAATATTCAGGTCGGCCGTTCCGCCGCCCTGAATGCACTCTACATAACTCGGCCCTTCTGCGATTCCGGTAAGTTTACCGTCTGTGACAGTTATGCTCCTCACACCCCCTGTCATATTAAATGCGGATGCGGTGACTGCCGAAGTTGTGCTGCTTTCCACCTTAGCTTTTGCAGTCAGACTGCCGCCGCTGACGGTTATATCATAGGCGTCAATAGCTCCATTAGATCTGGCGGCAGTCGTTAAAACTTGGACATCAACCTGACCCCCGTAAACTTCCAGCACCTCTATGTCGAGACCACACCAATCAGACTTGACATTGAGTGTGGAGTTTCCCCGGACGATCAATGTTCCTTTCGGGCCCGAAGTATTTATTTTCTGATTGCCGTATATGCCCGTTCCGCTATTGTCTCGATAGTGTGTCACGCTGACAGCGCTGTCAATAATTTCCATCGTTCCATTTGTGTAAGAAATTCCCTGAAGATTGGAATCCCGCCCTTCAACCGTAACGGTTGCCCCACTCTTAACTGTGAAGTTGGTATCTGTAAAAGAAATATAGCTGCTGTTTACTTTCGCGCCGATTATCGTCAACGCGCCGCCGTTTGATTTAATGCCTGGCGTCTTGCTCTGTGAACTATTTGCTGTAAGGACTCCGGCACTGTCTGTTTTGGACTGTGCATATACCGTCAGACTTGCATTTTCACTCACCAGAATAGCATTTCCGGTCGCACAGTCAATCGTCAATAAACTATTATCTGCCAAAATCAGATTCACGTTACCCGATATACTAATCGTATGATCTACCTCAACATTGCCTTCCACCACATACCAGCCTTCGCTCCAAGTGGTATCGGTATTACTCACGTTGACTGCGCTCGTACAAGTCTGTGTATTGCCGTCTTCATCAAGATAAGATACATTATCTGCCGCCGTCTCCACCATGCCATTGAACAGGGCGAACAGCGCATCGAAAATCTCTTCCCCTGTGATCTGTTCTTTCTGCTCCTCCGTCAGGGCATTGTATGCGTCATAAGCATCCTGCACCTGCTCATAGACTGCCTGTTGGTCCTGCAAACTCATGGCTGTCAATTCCTCTGCCGTGGGCAGGGCAGCAATCAGCGTCTGGATTTCTAACACCGCCGGATCCGTTTCATCGGTTTCAGATTCAGGCTCTGCGCTTCCATTTTCTGCCAGACTATTAGACCTGGCAGCAGGTTCGCTCTCTCCCAACTGGTCTCCATTACAGATCTCACAGACATATCCGCAGGCTTCTCCCTCCACTGCCGGCTGATAAGCACAGCTCTCTACGTGATCCACAACCTCGTCCCCATCTGTGTCCTTACAGCTCATATCGCAGGGAATCTCTGCCTGGGCCGCTATGTAGCCGCACTCCGCTGTATGCTGGGGATGGTGTTCACACAGACCAGTGTCTTCCAATACCTGGAGATCCGGCCCTTCAGCGAATACCATCTGAGGGCACAGAGAAACTGCCATAATCACACATAGAAATAAACTCAATAACTTCCGTCTTATTTTCATAGCATTGTCGTCTCCTTTCCTTTCAATTCTGCCCGTATACACAGAAAAAAGGCGCATCCCGCCCATGGTAAATAGGGCAGGGTACGCCTCTTGATTTTGTAAGAAATTCAACGTGACATGAAAAAAAGGACAGAGTTATCCTATGCTTGCTTGCTTGCTTGCTTGCTTGCTTGCTTGCTTGCTTGCTTGCTTGCTTGCTTGCTTGCTTGCTTGCTTGCTTGCTTGCTTGCTCAACATTGTGGCTCTTTCCTTCATTCTCGTCAACCTCATTTTCATCTTCTTTTGATGATTATTCTTGTCAGGAATAATTATACCATAAATATTACCCATGAGGGAATGTTAATCAGGCAAAGTTTTAAATCAACCCTTAAGTACAAGAACTCCTCTGCCAGTTTTTATAAAATGTGAATATATGCCCGAACAGGCATCAATGAATGATTCAGAATCCGGAGATCAGATGCCGGGTCTGTCTCCGGATAGATGATATGATAAAAGACTTCCTGTAAGGTTTTCCGGCAAGGTTTTTATTTCTTTTACCCTTATATTTTAAAGACAACCGCCTTAATTAATGTACTTAAACCGGCACATATAAAGACAATCATAATAATTTTTTTCACAGTCGCTTCACTGAGTTTGCTGTCCACACGGCTTCCCAGGAACATGCCGCAGATCACGCCTACTGCGGAAATCAGCGCCAGTTTGATGATATCCAGGGTATAGAAACCGGTAAAGATATAAATAATCAGACGAACCGTATTCTCAATAAAGAATATGAAACACATCTGTCCTCTGAACTGATTTCTGTTAACATATCCGGTACGTTCAATGTAAGCGACAAAAAACAGATTGATTCCGTAAAGACCCGCTGTAAATCCGGAAGCAATGGATACCAGAGCCATGATAATCATATTGCCCGAAGATTTCACAGATTCTTTTCTGGTAAGCATCTCCACGCCGCAGATAACAATGACCAGACCCAGCAGAGCCTTCAGGATCCAGGACGTTGCATATTTCAGCAAAAGAAGTCCCGGTACCATTCCGATCAGAATGCAGATAATCATCGGAATGGTAGCCTTTATAGAAAATGCTTTTCTGTTTTTAAAGGATATGTAAAAGTTAAGCGGCCAGTTCATCAGCAGATTCATAGGTGTAATCTGGTTGTTCTGAAGAGTAGTCAGCGACAGCATGGGATTGGATATCAGCGGATCTCCAAAGCCTGCAAGACCTTTTACAAAGTAGGAACAAAACTGAACAACAAATAAAAATAATGCAAGACCTATGGTAATTTCCATAATTCTCCCCCTTGTCTATTTCTTTATCGAAATATAGTATACTCGTCTTTTTTTTATATGTCTTCTGTTTTTCTGCACACTTTTCACGCATGGGGTATATTGGTAAATTCAGAGATTTCACGGCTGACGGTGCAGAGATCCTCCGCATTCATATCATGAAGATTTTTATGTCCTGTTATGCGGGCGAAGGTTTTCAGCTCTTCCCTGGAACAGTTCAGAAAATTTGCCACCCTCCTGGCCGCCGCATCCACATTCAGGCGGCTGCGAAGCTCAGGATCCTGAGTTGCCGCACCTACCGGACACATGCCGCTTCCGCAGATTCTGTACTGCTGACAGGCAGCTGCCATCAGTGCAGCAGACGCAATGGCGATTGCATCCGCTCCCATGGCAATGGCTTTTGCAAAATCAGAAGACACCCGCAGTCCGCCGGTAATCACCAGAGAAATATCCGAATGAATGGAGTCCAGATATTTTCTGGCCCGGTAAAGAGCATATACCGTCGGAACGCTGGTGGAATCTCTTACCAGCCGGGGGCTGGCTCCCGTAGCGCCTCCCCGTCCGTCGATAGTGACAAAGTCAGGCTGGGCAAACACACAGTATTCCAGATCCTTCTCAATCCTTCCGGCGGCAATCTTAATTCCAATGGGTCTCCCGTCCGAACGGCGTCTCAGTTCATCCACCAGATTTTTCAGATCTTCCTTCGTATTGATATCCGGAAATCTGGAAGGACTGATCACATCCTCTCCCAAAGGTTTGTTCCGTATTTTCGCAATCTCAGGAGTCACTTTATTTCCCGGCAGATGACCTCCCATCCCCGGCTTCGTCCCCTGTCCGATCTTGATCTCCACAGCATCCGCTTTCTTCAGATTTTCATCGGTCACACTGTATCGATTAGGTACATATTCAAAAATGTAACGGTATGCCGCTTCTTGTTCCTCCGGAAGGATTCCTCCTTCTCCGCTGCACATAGCCGTCCTGGCCATGGCGCTGCCTTTAGACAGAGCAATCTTGACTTCCTTCGACAAAGCTCCGAAGGACATATGCGAAACATAAACAGGGCCGGAAAGAATCAAAGGTTTCTTGGCATTTTTCCCGATCACCGTCATCGTATTCACCGGAGCATGCTCATCCAGCGGCGGCGGATTTAACTGAGCGCCCAGAATCAGAATATCATCCCACCCGGGCATAGGCATCTGTGTGCTCATGGCTTCTATAATCGGACTGCCGCTTACCGCCATCTGATGGATCTCTTTCATATAACGGCAGTTTTCATCCTGTCTCGCATATGCGGCGGGATAATCAAGGGAAGAACTTTCTCCTCGTGCCATATCCGCCCAGACAGCATCTTCTTCTGATTCTTTCAGCAGCATGAAACGTTCCGGCGGCTGTTTGCACACGGGACAGGCTTTCAGCTCCTGAAAAGATTTTCTTTCCTTTTCCTCGTCAAATACATACCCACACACACTGCATTTGTATTTTGCCATACCCTTCCTCCTTTTTGTTTATACAATAAAACCCGGCGGATCATAAAAGATCTGCCGGGTTGTGATTCCATTACTTACGGTTCTTAAGAAAATCCGGAATTTGAATATCCTTTTTCGGTACTGTACTTGTAGTCGGAGCACTCTGCGGAGACGGAATCTGCAGTGTAGGCATTGTAAATCCCTGTGTAAATGTCTGCTTCGGCTGTTCCTGTTTCGTCTCTGTCTGAGCCTTCGGAATATTAAACATGCTCTTGGATCCCGAAGAAACACTGGCCTGTTTTGCTGTAGCGTCATTCAGACCGGTAGCAATTACCGTAATTCTGGCTGTATCAACAGCAGTATCGTCATACAGTGCACCAAAGATAATATTGGTATCTTCCCCTGCCAGATCCTGCACGTAGCTTACCGCATCGTTGGCATCCATCAAAGAGATATCTCCGGAAATATTTACGATTACATCCGTTGCACCGTTGATGGTAGTCTCCAGCAACGGGCTGGCCACTGCCTGCTGTACAGCCTCCAGCGCCTTGTCATCTCCTTTGGATTCACCGATACCGATATGAGCAATACCTTTGTCTTTCATAACCGTCTGTACATCAGCAAAATCAAGATTGATCAATGCCGGAAGATTAATCAGGTCCGTAATGCCCTGCACTGCCTGCTGCAGCACTTCATCCGCTTTCTTCAATGCCTCAGGCATGGTCGTGCGGCGGTCTACAATCTCCAGCAGCTTATCATTCGGGATCACAATCAGTGTATCAACATTTTCCTTTAATTTATCAATACCCATCAGAGCATTGCTCATGCGGGTTTTTGCCTCAAAACGGAACGGCTTCGTAACAACACCTACCGTCAGAATTCCAAGTTCTTTTGCAAGACCTGCAACGATCGGAGCCGCACCTGTTCCGGTACCGCCTCCCATACCGCAGGTGACAAATACCATGTCGGCGCCTTCCATCAGCTTTCTCAGTTCATCAACGCTCTCCTCAGCGGCTTTCTCACCAACTTCAGGTTTTGCGCCTGCACCCAACCCCTTTGTCACTTTTTCTCCAATCTGGAGAACTGTGGGAGCTTTACATAATGTAAGTGCCTGTTTATCTGTGTTTACTCCAACGAACTCTACTCCGCTGATCGCTTCTTCCACCATTCGGTTTACGGCGTTGTTGCCTGCACCACCCACGCCAATTACAATAATCTTTGCAGATGATTCCGCTTCATTCGACATAATTTCTAACAAGGTACTTCCTCCTTTTGCACTTTCGCATATCTTTATTCCCCCTGGGGGGATTTTATCCTTACAAAGCCGGTAGCATATAGATATATAATATAGTTTCCGGCAAAATTAATCAACTCTTTTTTTAATTTTTTACTAACTTTTCATAATCATTCCCAGCTCTGGCTTTCTTCTGTCATCTCTTCACCAGCAGCATCTTCCTCAGTCGTTTCATCCTGCACAGAATCCTCTTCGGAAGCATCTTCATTCGCTGTCTCCTCCTGCGAAGTATCTTCCTGCAGCGTATCTTCCTCCGTGTCCCCCGCAGTTTCTCCGGCAGTATCTGATTCTTCACCGGAAATTTCTTCAGCAGTATCTGACTCTTCACCGGAAGTTTCTTCTTCCTGATTGGACGCTTCATCGCTTTCATCTTCCGGCACATCTTCTGAAAAGATAATATTGACAGTATCGCCAGTATAGTCCTCCATATGAAGAATACCGGCTTTGCCTGAAAGCCTGGGCAGTATTGCCGCTACCCTGGTAATCTTTTCTTCCAGAAGATTATCAACTCCCAGCATCACTCTTATGGAACCATAGTAAAGAGTTATCTCATACTGATCGCTGAATTCCACCTGATCAGGCATAATCTGATATTTCTCCACAATTCTTGCAATTCCCAGAATCGTATTGAACACACTGTCATCTTTCACCGGAAGTTTTTTATCTGTCACTACGCTGTCAAACTTAAGTCCGGTGATATACGGAACATCCGTTACTGCTGCATGGTACGCGGTTTCGTTTTCATTCTGAACTTCCACGGGGGCAACCACCGTATCTGGTTCAACCGCGCTGTCTTCTTCATCAGAAATATCAGCAACCTCACTTTCTACCACAATTCCGTCCTTGTCAAAATACATATTGCAGTCCAGATAACGGACATATCCCACAATCTGCTTTTCATTGACATGAAGCCTGATTTTTCCCGGAGACAGAGCTTCTATTTCCACCGACTCCACAAAGGGCAGTTCATCTGTCACGACCGTTTTTCTGAAAAGAGAAAGCAGAAAAGAATTGGATGCAAGCGGACCCCTGAGCACCACTTCCTCCACCTCTTCTTCTGAATTCCGGGTATTTCCCACGATTTCCACATCATCCACATGGAAAACAACCAGAAAAACGATCAGTCCGATGCAAACGGCCAAGGCTATTGAACTCACCAGAATGCGGAATAACGTTTTATTCATTTTTTTTCTATATCGAAATCTTCTATTTATCAACAGTAATTCTTCCTCCCAGCGCCGCCAGGTTTTCACAGAAATTTTCATATCCCCGTCTGATATAATGCGGATTTTCAAGAACAGTTGTTCCTTCCGCCGCCAATCCCGCCAAAACCAGTGCCGCGCCGCCTCGAAGTTCTTCAGCGAATACGTGCTGCCCCCTCAGAGCTGACGTACCGTGTATCAGAGCATCCCGGCCATCGACCAGAATTTTAGCTCCCATACGGTTTAACAGTGAAACAATTTTAAACCGTTCTTCAAAGATCTGTTCGCGTATGACACTGTCTCCTTTTACGGTAGACAGAACACTCATCAGGACAGACTGCATATCTGTGGGGAATCCCGGATAAGAAGCTGTTTCCAGATAGGGAACCGGATACCGGACCTGACGACTGTCCGTTACTAGTTTACCACTGTTCCCGCCGTATTGTCCACCCATTTTCTCATAGACCTTCAGAATTGAAGTCAATTCTTCCACGGGTGCATTCATCAGCGTTACCCTTCCTCTGGTAATTGCCCCCGCAAAAAGATACGTTCCGGCAGCGATCCGGTCGGGCGGTACAGTAAAAACAGTATCCTTCAAACGCATTTTTCCCTCTACCACCAGACAGTCCGTTCCGGCTCCGCGGACAGAACCCCCCATCTCATTTAAAAATCGACATAGATGAGTAATTTCCGGTTCCATGGCACAGTTTTTCAGCACCGTCCTTCCCCCCGACGCAGCTGCAGCCAGTATGGCGTTTTCTGTTGCGCCCACGCTTCGGAAAGGAAAAAGGTATTCCATTGGCTGCAGTGCTTTACAGGATGCGTAGAGCATTCCGTTTTTTTCTTCCACACGCACTCCCATTTTCTGGAACACTTTGATGTGAAGATCCACCGGTCTTTTTCCAATGGTACAGCCTCCTGGATAGGGAAGCAGAGCTTCCCCTGTTCTTCCCAGCAGACTCCCCATCAGAATCACAGAAGAACGCATGCGGCTGCCATATTGCTGCGGAACACAAGAGCATTCAATTCTGCGGCAGTCCAGCACAAGTGTGTGATCTTCCCAACAAGTTCGTGCGCCCAGTGCCTGCAAAATACACTCCATATCATAAACATCCGTTATCCGGGGACAGTTTTTCAAAACGGTAATTCCTTTATGTAACACGGCAGCCGCCATTACAGGCAGTGCTGCATTTTTGGAACCCTGTATGTAAACCGATCCACTGAGTGCCTTTCCTCCTTCAATTTGAATACTATCCACCTGGCACACTCCCAAACATTCACTTATAACCTATCATATTCATAACAGAAATCTCCTGTTACAGAAATTCCTGTTTTTCACAGCGGCTGACCGAAAGGGCAAGGCCCATCTCCCCCAGCAGAAAAAGCACAGAAGTACCTCCGTAACTGACAAAAGGCAGCGTGATTCCCGTATTGGGAATGGTATTGGTTACCACAGCTATATTCAATATAACCTGAAGCGCCATATGCCCCATAATTCCCGCTGCAATCATTGTCCCCAGAAGATCCGGTGCGTGGACGGCTATTACCATAAGTCTCCATATCAAAAGAGCAAATACCCCCATCAACAGAATGGCTCCTGCCAGTCCCGTCTCCTCACAGATGATGGAAAAAATCATATCATTCTGTGCTTCCGGAACAAATCCCAGCTTCTGCAAACTGCTTCCCAGGCCTTTTCCGAAAATTCCTCCGCTCCCTATGGCATACAGACCCTGAATAGTCTGAAATCCCTTATCATAACTTTCCGGATCACGCCATACCGCCAGCCTCTCCAGCCGATAACTCTCCATACTTAAAAAAATTGCAATAAATCCCGCTCCGGCTGCCCCTATCCCCACAAACTGCCGATACCTGGGATTTGCCACAAAAATCAGGATGACTCCGATTCCCAGAATAATTACGGCAGTACTCAGGTTGTTAGTTCCCACCAGCCCTACCACAGGAAGAACCAAAACCATAGTTTTGATCATGAATCCCAGTTTCCCCATATCCCCTCTGTACCGGCTGATATGCCATGCCAGAAGAATAATAACGGCAACTTTAGCAAATTCCGAAGGCTGAAAGGAAAGAGGACCCAAAGACAGCCACCGTCTGGATCCATTGTATTCATCACCAAACAGCAACACTGCAACCCCAAGAATCAGAGCGATCACATACAACGGAACCGCGAAACCGGCTATTACATGATAATCAATATTTGCCACTACATAAAAAACGAAAAAACCCAGTGCTGTAGCAAACAGCTGCTTTTTTAAATAGTAGGCAGGATCATGAAATTTCACTCTGCCATTATATGTGCTGGTACTGTACAGAAGAATAAGCCCTGCCGCCGCCAGAAGTACTACCAGTGCAATCAGTGTTCTGTCCGGAATCTTTTTTCTGATATTTTTCATCGAACCCTGGCATTTCCTTTTTCTTTTAATCTATGTCCGAATTCTTACAAATATCATTCAAGTTAAAAAATGAGGGCTTTTCGCCCCCATTTTTACAATTGATTCACATATTCTTTAAACTTGTCGCCACGCTGCTCGTAATTGTCGAACTGACCCCAGCTGGCGCACGCGGGAGAAAGCAGCACCGCATCTCCCGGATTCGCTCTCTGCGCACAGATTTTTACAGCTTCTTCCAGAGAATCTGCCAAAATTGTATTCGTAAATCCGCAGGCTCTGGCTTCTTCCTGAATCTTTTCCCTGGTCTGTCCGATCAATACCAGATAACGTACCTTGCCGTCAAAGGACCGGATCCAGGGCGCATATTCTGACTGTTTATCATATCCTCCGCCAATCAGCAGCGTTGGCCTGTCCATGGCCTGAATCCCCTTGATTGCCGCATCAGGATTAGTTCCCTTGGAATCGTTATAATATACGACTCCGTTTTTCTCTGTCACATATTCAATCCTGTGGGGCACAGCCCGGAAAGATTCCACTGTTTTTTTGATATTTTCCACCGGAACACCGGCCGCTCTCGCAATGGCCGCCGCCGCCATCACATTTTCATGATTGTGGCGTCCTAAGATTTTCAGATTCTTTGTATCCGTCACAACAATATCTTTTCCGCCTTCTCTCAGAATAATCCGGGAATCCTTCAAAAAAATTCCCTCAGGAAGCTCCCTCAGACTGGAAAAGAAAAAAATACGCATTCTGTCCTTCTGCCTGTTTCCGAATTCCCGAAGCACCTCATCCTCATAATTCAGCACGCAGACATCGTTCTCTCCCTGATTCATTGTGATCATTTCTTTTACCCGGATATATTCCTCCATCGTATGATGGCGGTTCAGATGATCTTCCGTTATATTCAGAATAGCACTTACATGTGGGGCAAATTCTTGTATGGTCTCCAGCTGAAAACTGCTGATCTCGGCCACCGTTACCGTCTTCTCCGTCATCTCCAGGGCACAAGACGTATATGGTGTTCCGATATTTCCCACTATGTACACATCAGGAAGATAATCTTTCATAATCTGTCCCGTCAAAGCCGTCGTAGTGGTTTTCCCGTTGGTTCCTGTGATGGCCAGAACCTGTCCTTTCCCCATCTGCCAGGCCAGTTCCACTTCTCCCCAAATGGGAATATTCTTCTCCCTGATTCTTTTTACTTCATCCAGATCCGTAGGAACCCCGGGACTCAGCACCGCCAGCGCAATGTCATCGAGCACTTTCTCCGGCAGTTCGCCCAGTATCACAGCCGCCTTCGCGGGATTCTGCAGTTTTCCCAGAATCTCTTTCTCTTTCAGTTTTTCATTTCCATCATATATAAGGGGCAAAGCCTGTACACGGCAGAGAAGATCCGCAGCGCCGATCCCGCTGATGCCTGCCCCGAACACCAATACTTTTTTTCCTGTCAGTTCCATTTTTCTACTCCTTCTTTATATTGCCAGAAGCGCTATCATGCACAGGATGGCAGTAATGATTGAGAAAACAGCCACCACTCTGGTTTCAGACCATCCGCACAATTCAAAGTGGTGATGAATAGGCGCCATTTTAAAAATACGCTTGCCTCCCGTTTTCTTAAAGTAAGTCACCTGAATAATGACAGAAGCCACTTCAATCAGATAGATCAAACCTACAATCAGCAGGAACAGCGGCATCTGCAGCATATATGCCGTTCCCGCTACAAATCCTCCCAGCGCCAGAGAACCGGTATCTCCCATAAATACTCTGGCCGGGAAAACATTAAACAGCAGAAATCCCATCAGACTTCCCACCACCGCACAGGTAATAGGTTCGATTCCGCTGTGATTGCCAATGGCTACAACCGTAAAAAATGTGGCAACCATCACCGTAACACTGGACGCCAGACCATCCAGACCGTCAGTAAAATTCACACCGTTCACCGTACCGATCACAGCAAAGAACAAAAGCGGCACAGCCAGCCAGCCGATATCCAGGTAATATCCTCCGCTGAATGGCACCAGCAAAGTCAGCTCCACATCGGTAAACAGAATCATATAAACGGCAAAAATTCCGGTTACGATAATCTGCAGAAACATTTTCTGCATCGGCATCAGTCCATCGGAACGCTTCAGTACCACTTTCAGATAATCATCCAGAAATCCGATCAGACCAAAGCCAAGGGTTAAAAAAAGAATCGGAATCACATTCGGATAATCTTTCACATAAAACAATGAAGTCACTGTCGTCGCAATCAGAAAAATCAGCCCGCCCATGGTAGGAGTTCCCGCTTTTTTCAGATGGGACTGTACGCCGTCAACCCTCTCCGTCTGTCCTACCTTCAGCCTGCGCAGAAAGGGGATAATAAAAGGCGCCAGAATTACGCTGATCGCGAATGAAACAATAACCGGAATAACAACAATTTTAAAATCCATAATCCACCTCATTTTTACTCTTTGGTTTACCAAAACAGTATAAAGCTTTTTCTCTTAATAATCAACCGTTTTGCTTTTCAATCTTCAGGTAGGGAAGTATATTTTCAAATACTCTTTTCATCACAGGCGCGGCAATCGTTCCCCCGTAATAGACTCCCTGGGGATCATGAATAATGCAGATTCCCAGCACCTGAGGATCGTCGGCCGGAGCAAAACCCAGAAAAGAGGAGATATAGACATTTGCGCTTCTGGGAAGGGTCTGAGAAGTGGCTGTCTTCCCGCCGATTTTATACCCTTCGATATATGCATTTTTTCCGGATCCTTCCGACACAACTTTTTCCAGCACGTAACGCATGGTTTCCGAAGTCTTTTCTGATACCACGTTCTTTTCCGTTTCGTATTCCAGGGTATCAATCAGAATCATGTCCTCATCTCTGATCTCCACTCCGAAATGCGGGGTAACTCTGGTCCCTCCATTGATGATGGATGACACAGTCACCGCCAGCTGAATGGGCGTAATCTGAAAAGATTGCCCAAAAGACATGGTAGCCAGCTCCACCAGACCGATATTTCCTTTCTGATGCATAATTGTGGCAGCCTCTCCCGGCAGATCGATTCCTGTCTTGGTCATCAGGCCGAATTTCTGAAAATAATCATAAAAATTATCGACTCCCAGTCGCAGCCCCACATCTATGAATACCGGATTGCAGGAATTCTGGGCGCCTTCCAGAAACGTTTCTGTCCCATGTCCTGTCCTTTTATGGCAGTGTATTCTCCGGTCCTCCACTACCCGGAATCCGGGACAGGAGAAGGTATCATCCAGAGAAACTACATTTTCTTCCAGTCCCGCGGCAGCGGTAATGATTTTAAAAGTACTGCCCGGTTCATAGGTGTCATTGATACAGACATTTCTCCACATCTGATTTCTCATATCCTGGATTTCCTCTTCTGTCTTTTCTGTTTCATCCGTTCCTTCCGGCAGGGTAAAGGGATCATTCAGATGAAATTCAGGTACATTTGCCATAGCATATATCTCCCCGTTCTGAGGATTCATCAGAAGAATGGATACCCTGTCTGCCTGTTTTTCCTCCATTACTTTCTCCGCCTCCTGCTGGACGTAACGCTGAATATTGTAATCCATGCTGATGTGAAGATTGTACCCCGCAACTGCCTCCACCCGGCTTTCCCCGATTTCGTCCACTTCAATCCCTCTGGCATCTGTGGTGGTCAGAATTTTTCCATCGATCCCCTCCAGAACAGAATCGTACTGCACTTCCAGACCGATAATCCCCTGATTATCCCCACCGGTAAATCCCAACACACGTGACGCAAGATCATCAAATGGATAATACCGTTTAAAATCTTCATCTACTTTTACTCCCGGCAGATTATACTCCCGGATTCTGTCCCCGGTTTCTTTATCCACATTTGTCTTGACTCTTTCGATGGAGCTTACTTTTTCCACTCTTTTTCTGGCTTCTTCCTCAGAAATCCGGAGCTCCTCCGTCAGCATGGCAATGACTTCTTCCGGGTTTTCTATCTGGCTGTGTATAACGGAAATAGTACAGACAGCTTTATTGTCTGCCAGCACAACGCCGTTTCTGTCAATTATTTTCCCTCTGGCTGCTTTGATATCCCTCTCCCTCTCATGAAGATCATCCGCCTTTTCCGTATAATAATCAGAACGAAATACCATCAGATAAAACAGGCGGCAGACCAGACCGGTCATCATCACCATACATACAGCAAATACAATTACTGTTTTCTTTTTATTATAGGTCTTATTTTTTTTCACAGATGGCTCCCTTTTTTGTATCGCTATACTTTATGGAATTTTCCATCTTTTTATGCTTGACTTAATCCATAAAAAGGCCGGCGGAAAAACCGCCGGCCTGCGCCTTTTTTCATTATTCAATACCCGCTTCTTCATTGGTGATACCATCTTCTGTTGCTGTGTTTCCTCCGGTAATCTCCTCATCATCCTCCGGCGGGTTGGGAACATCTGTATCAGCGATTCCTTCTTCCGATACTTCTTCTGCGGAATCTTCTTCTGAAGTACCGCTTTCCCCGTCAGATGATTCTTCATCCGAATCCTCTTCTGAGGTTTCTTCTTCCCCATCATCGTATCCCTTTACTTCCCCTTCCATATCCAGAAGCTCCTGAACGGTGTAAGAATTTTCCGTTCCGTCTGTTTCCTCATCCTGGAAGATATTCATATAAGGAAGAATTTCCCTCATAATCTGGTTCACCAGATACTGGGCATACACACTTGTGGACTGATTCGCCACATTGGGCTCATCTACCACTGCATAAACCACTACTTCCGGATCATCCAGAGGTGCAAAACCGATGAATGAAATCAGATATTTTCCATTGCCTCTGGGAAGTTTCTGAGCAGTACCTGTCTTTCCGCCCATACTGTAGCCTTCCACCTTGGCGTACCGGCCCGTTCCACCGCTCTCCACAACGGCACC
This sequence comes from Ruminococcus sp., assembly GCA_050944415.1. GTDB lineage: Bacteria > Bacillota > Clostridia > Lachnospirales > Lachnospiraceae > Ruminococcus_G. Next base: position 18,753 of record JBMNRA010000015.1, on the reverse strand, counting down.
CATATATTCCCGGATATGGGATGACACTTCCTCTGAAACAGTCTGTTTCATCAGCTCCGGTTCAATATTTTCCACCACCGCGCCTGAACTGTTCAGAATCTGTTTCACGACATGAGGACGGTAATAATAACCGCCGTTTATGCTGGCGGAAACTGCCGCCGCCTCCTGAATCATAGTGCAGGTAAAACCCTGACCGAAAGAGCAGGTAGCCAATTCCGCCTGTCCCATAGAAGAACTGTTATAGGTGATTCCAGATGCCTCTCCCGGCAGGTCAATACCCGTCCGGTTTCCGAAATTAAAGACATTCTGCTGATAATCCACAAATTCATCCACACCCATGGCTTCCGCAATCTGCATCATAGCGTCATTACAGGAATTTTTCATAGCCTCAGCCAGTGTCTGAGTCTCATGGGCATTCGGATAAACGGAACATTTGATAGTCCTGTCCGCTACTACCTGATATCCGTCACAATAGAATGTATCATCATAAGAAATAGCTCCGCTCTCCAGCCCTGCAGCAACTGTCATGGGCTTAACGGTGGAACCGGGTTCAAAGGCATCACTGATACAGTAATTTTTCCAGAGACTGTTAAGATTTTCCAGCATCTCTTCATCAGACATGGCATTAATTTCTTCCTGGCTGTAGAAAGGCGTCAAATCTCTGGGATTGTTCAGATCATAAGAATTATTGCTGGCCATGGCCAATACTTCTCCCGTATCCGGATCCATAACCACAACTCCGACATTTTCCGCGCCTTCTTCTCCCTCAGGTCCTCCCGCCAGACCCTCCAGCAGTTCATTAATGTACTTCTCCACAATCTCCTGAATATTTACATCCAAAGTAGAAACCACACTGTTTCCGTCTTCGGCTTCGATAATCGTCTGTTCCACATCGGCATTGGAATTGAAGTAACCGTACTGTCTTCCATCCACACCGTTCAGCGTGTCCGAATAGTATCCTTCAATTCCCCAGTCCGCCGTATCACCGGAATATGTAAAACCGATAACATCGCAGGCCAGCGACTCCATGGGATAAGTCCTCAGATAGGTTTCTTCAAACCAGACTCCCTGCACATTCCGCCGTTCGGTCTTCTCTTCATCTGTCAGCTCTTTTCCTTCTGTTTCACAGTAATCTTCAAACTCCTGTTTATCCGTAATGGAAAGCTCTCTCTGAATAATCTGGTACTGACTGGACGAGGTTTCTTCACTGGTCAGCTTTTCCCGGATCATATCTTCATCCAGACCCAGGATAGACACCAGCGCATTGACTGTTGGCTCAACATAATCCTCATTGGAGTTTACCACATTACAGTCCAGAATCACATTATAAACCTTTTCACTGGTAGCCAGAATAGTTCCGCTGGTATCCAGAATGTCTCCTCTTTTGAAGGGAATAACCCTGCTCTCATACTGCTGCTGAGACTGGGTCAGAACCTGTCTCCTGTACTTATCTCCACTGGTGGCATTAATATAAGTAATTCTGATGGCTAAACCGACTAAAGCCAGTATGACCACACCAAATGACCATACCAGCTTCCTTCTCATCCTGCTGTTCAGTTTTCGTTCTGTAAACGCATTGTTTGTATGTCTTGTATTTCTTCGTTTTTTTCTCAATTTTCACACCTACTTAAGTCCCGGGTACATCCTGATACTGGCGAACATAGCTGTTCCCTGCCGTATCGAAGGTTATAATCTGTTCCTCTGTAGGATACTGCATTCCCAACTTATTAATGGCTGTTTCTCTCACCTGCTCCAGATCAACGGATGCCATAACTGCGTTATACAAGGCATCATTGTCCGCTTTTAAAGTACTCAGCTCCGATTCTGCACTGGCAATTTGTTCCGTTTGCGTCGTAAGAAAGGAACGCATTCTCAAATAATTCACACAAAGTCCCAGCGCAACTGCGGATATCAGTGCCAGAAACAACACATATCCTCTGCTCATCTGCATGGCTTTTGCACGATTCCTCTGTGTGGAGACACTGACTGTCTTCCTTCTTTTCTGCTGTTTTCTCTCCTCTGGCTCTCTTTCCAGTTTTCTGACTGTATTGCCGCTGATATACGCTGTCTGTCTTCTGTAATAATCCGATCTTGAACTTACCCTTCTGGATGGATTTGCCATTTCATATCTCCTATACTTCAAGATTGATTGTCCCGGTTTTTAGTTCTCTCAAACACGCGCAGCTTCGCGCTTTTGGACCGTTGATTTTCCAAAATCTCCTGTTCCGTCGGCAGAATGGGTCTGCGGGTAATCACTCTCCCCTTCGATTTTTTCCCGCAGATACATACTGGAAAATCCGGTGGACAAGTGCACGGATTCTCATTCCTCCTGAATATGTTTTTTACGATTCGATCTTCCAGAGAATGAAAGGTTATAATACATATCCTCCCGCCGTCCCCCAACAGATCAATCATATCATCCAATGACTGCTGCAGAACTTCAAGCTCCCGGTTCAGTTCGATACGGATAGCCTGAAATGTCCGCTTTGCAGGATGGCCTCCCACTGCCCTCACCTTCATTGGAATCGCACGTTTCACGATTTCGGCCAACTCTCCCGTGGTATTTACAGGAGCATTCTCCCTGGCCTTTACGATATGCTTTGCAATATTCCTGGCGAATTTGTCTTCCCCGTAATCCCGGATAACCCGGTACAGTTCAGATTCACTGTACGTATTTACAATATCGCGGGCCGTCATCTCCTGCCTCTGATCCATACGCATATCAAGAGGTGCGTCCTCCCGGTAACTGAATCCCCTGTCAGCTGTATCCAGCTGATAGGAAGATACACCCAGATCCAGCAGAATACCATCGACTTCCGCGATTCCCAGATTGTTTACTTCCCGGACCATGCTGCAATAATTACCGCGAATAATCGAGACCCGGCTTTCATAATCTTTCAGCCGTTCTTTCGCAGTCTCTATTGCAGCAGCATCCTGGTCTATTCCTATAAATCTCCCCGTGGCAGACAACCTTTTGCAAACCTCCAGAGCATGTCCCGCTCCTCCCAGCGTTCCATCGACATAAACTCCGTTCGGTTTTACATTTAAATTTTCAATCGTTTCCCGAAGTAATACTGATTTGTGTTTAAATTCCAATTTGATACTCCTGTACAGCCTTTATCCTATGGTCTGTGACATTTTCCGTCATATTATATCACAATTCCCATATCCTGCATACCCTCAGCAATGGCATCCATATCGTCATAATTGCTGTTCTCTATCCACTTGGACTTACTCCAAATCTCAATTCTGTTTATGCTTCCAGTAAGTACTACATCTTTTTCCAGACCAGCAAATTCCCGCAGCGTTGCCGGCACGAGAATTCTCCCCTGCTTATCCAGCTCGCAGACAGTAGCGCCTGCAACAAAGAAACGTGAAAAGGTTCTGGCATTTTTGTTTGTAAGTGGTAAAGCCCTCAGCTTTTCTTCAAAAGCGTTCCATTCATCCATGGGATAAATTGATAAACATCCGTCTAATCCCTTCGTCAGAACAAACTCTTCTCCCAATAGTTCTCTGAATTTAGCCGGTATGATTAATCTCCCCTTCGTGTCAATTGAATGACTGTATTCTCCCATGAACATATAACAGAACCTCTTTCGTTGGAAGTGTATTTCTCCCCTGCACTTCCGGCAGCCGTTGAGGAAAGAACTGCCACATTCTCCCCATTCTCCACCACCATCTACCACTTGCCACCACTTATGAATCTATATTAACCCACTTCACACAAAAAAACAAGCCTTTCATCTGGATTTTTTTAGAACTTTTTGTGAAGAAATCGGAGAAATCCGACATAAAAAAAGGAGAAATCCACAATGATTTCTCCTACAACACAAATTATCCCTTATTCTTCTTTCTCTTCTACCACATCTTGTACCTGTGCCTTTTTTTTCACTGTTCTTCTTATACACAGGATCGCTACAGCGGATCCCACGGCCAGACAGACAGATAAAATCTGGGACACAGGAACTCCAACCACCGGCAAAAGCAGCTGATCTGTCCTCAGGCCTTCAATCCACGCTCTCCCGATTCCATATCCTACAAGATAAAGCAGGAATACTTCGCCATTAAACTTCTTATGCTTTCTGTACAGCCACAGCAGAATCAGAACACACAGATTCCACATCCCTTCATATAAAAAAGTGGGGTGCACCTGTATCATCTCAACTCCATGCACTGTAGTAAGATGATCCCACATCTGCTGGGTAATTTCATTTTCTCTCACAGCCGATACCGGCAGCTGCATGGCAAACAGCCCGTCTGTATATCCTCCGAAAGCCTCTCGGTTAAAGAAGTTTCCCCAACGGCCGATAATCTGACCCACTAGCAGACCGGGAGCGATACAGTCCGTCATCAGTGAAAACTTCATCTTCCTGACCCTGGAATATATAAATACAGCAATGGTTGCACCTATAATTCCCCCGTAGATAGCCAAACCTCCATGGCGGATATTGAAAATTTCCAGCAGATTGTTTTTATAAGTATCCCAGGCAAATACTACGTAGTAAACTCTGGCGCCTATAACGCCCACCACCAGACCGATCATCAGCATATCCCAGTACCGGTCCGTATTTTCACCAATCCGCTTTGCCTCCTTCAGCACCAGACCCATCCCCAGCATCATACCCAGAACTACAGCCACGCCGTAATAAGCAATTTCAATTCCGAATACATGAAAGGTTTTCCCCACATTTTCCAGATATATACCCAGGTGGGGGAAGTTAATGGCCATGTCCATATTCTGTCACCTTCTTCCCGCCTGACATCACACATTAAAACGGAACAAAATCACATCTCCGTCTTTTACCACGTAATCTTTTCCTTCCATACGAACCAGACCTTTCTCACGGGCACCTGCATAGGATCCGCAGTTCAGAAGATCCTGATAATTTACCACTTCAGCTTTGATAAATCCCCTCTCAAAATCCGTATGGATTTTTCCTGCTGCCTGTGGTGCTTTCGTACCCTGCTTAATGGTCCAGGCTCTGGTCTCATCTTCTCCAGCCGTCAGATAACTCAATAATCCCAGAAGCCGGTAACTGGCCTTGATCAGCTTTTCCAACCCGGATTCCTTAAGGCCCAGATCCTCCAGAAACATTTTTTTCTCATCCTCGTCCAGTTCGGCAATTTCCTGTTCAATCTGTGCACAGATAACAAAGACCTCACTGTTCTGGCGGGCGGCATATTCCTTTACTTCCGTCACAAACTTATTGGAAGCAGCATCGTCAGCCAGATCTTCCTCTGAAACATTCGCTGCAAAGATCACCGGCTTCTGCGTCAGAAGATTATAAGAAGATACCATGGCAGCCTCATCTTCATCCGTAAGTTCCATTGTTTTAACCGGTTTTCCATCCTCCAGATGAGCTTTTATTTTTTCCAGCAGCTCCAGTTCTTTTGCCGCCCCTTTATCATTCCTGGCGGATCGGGAAGTCTTGGCAATTCTCCGCTCCAGTATCTCCAGGTCAGAAAAAATCAGTTCCAGCTCAATGGTTTCTATGTCTCTGAGGGGATTGATGCTTCCATCCACGTGCACTACATTGGGGTCCTCAAAACAGCGCACCACATGAACAATGGCGTCCACCTCTCTAATATTGGCCAGAAACTGGTTCCCCAGTCCTTCTCCTTTTGAAGCTCCCTTTACCAGACCCGCAATATCCACAAACTCTATCACAGCGGGCGTTACTTTTTTCGAATGGTAAAAATCTCCCAGAAGCTTAAGTCTCTCATCCGGAACCGGCACAATCCCCACATTGGGGTCAATGGTACAGAAAGGGTAATTTGCCGATTCTGCTCCCGCTTTTGTCAGTGAATTAAATAATGTACTCTTTCCCACATTGGGAAGTCCGACGATTCCCAGTTTCATTTTATCTCCGTCTCCTATCGTTTAAAATAAATTCTGTAAAATTTTATCACAGAAAACAGTCTCTGTAAACCTAGTCTCTGGACTGTATCATAATCAGTATTCCCTTATCAAATGATACCTGCGCTTCCTCTTCTGCAATTTCATTGCTGACGCCCAGACTGTTATCGTTGGTAAGAAGAGCGTTTTCCAGCGGATATTTGAAGCCTTTCAGACAGACACCTGATACCCGATCTCCCAGCGGAAGAAAGGATACGTACTTTCCGTACTGTTCATTTCTTTTTAATACGCGGGGAGTATCCAGCAGAAAGATACAATTATGCTCATCAACCATACAAACTTCCACCCCCGATTTCAGTGCTGTCTGCATGGCATACAGATTCCCCAGCACGTGATCCAGCCGCGTTCCGGTTCCCCCCAGTATCCATATCCTGCGGCTCCCTGCCTCCACCGCTTTTTCCAAAGCGATCTGGGTATCTGTGGCGTCTTTTACCGGATTATATTCCCGGATCGGCACCCGGTTCTCCTGTCTGTATCGGTCTATAATCTCCCTGGGCACACTGTCAAAATCTCCCACAATCAGATCCGGCACAATCTTATGTATCCAGGTAAAAAGCATCCCTCTGTCCACGGCAATTATAAAGTCAATTTTCTGTTTTTTCATAAAATCAAGGGCAAAATCAGAACTGATGTTGCCCCCGCTGATAATCAATGTGTTCACTTTTCTTTCACCTACTGCTGATGACGTGCAAAAGCTTCCTGGAAGCCTTCGATATTGGCTTTGATATCGCCTCCGAACACGGCAGATCCGGCAACAATAATATTGGCTCCCGCATCCAGTACCCGGTCGATCGTATTCTGATTGATGCCGCCGTCTACCTGAATATCCGTACTCAGCCCCTGCTCATCAATCATTTTCTTCAGATCTTTGATTTTATCCGTTGATTTTTCAATATAGGACTGACCGCCAAATCCCGGATTGACTGTCATAAGAAGTACCATGTCCACTTTGTGGAGAACGTAATCCAACTGGCACAACGGTGTAGCCGGATTGAGCGCCACACCGGCTTTGCATCCGGCTTTATGAATCTGAGAGATACATCCCTCCAGATGGCGGCAGGCTTCTGCATGAACAGTGATCATATCTGCGCCTGCTTTGGCAAAATCTGAAATGTAGCGATCCGGATTGGATACCATCAGATGAACATCAAAAAACAGCCCGCTTTCCTTCCGAATGGATGAAATCACCGGCATTCCAAAAGAAATGCTGGGCACAAAATCCCCGTCCATTACATCGATATGAAGCCACTTCACTCCTGCATCCTCTATGGTTTTCAGCTGTTCCCCCAGCCGATTAAAATCAGCCGAAAGCATGGATGGTGATAATTGATACATGTTAATACCTCCTCTTTTCCTTTTCTTTCAGTTCTTCATATAATTCTTTATAACTCTCATAACGAATGGAGCTGATTTTTTCATCTTTCACCCCGCGGATTACGCCGCAGTCCGGCTCTGATATGTGAACACATCCCTGGAAACGACATACGTCCTCAAAAGGATGAAATTCCGGAAAATACTTTTTCAGCTCTTCCTTGGGCATATCTTCCACCGCTATGGCCGAAAATCCAGGAGTATCCATAATAAACGTATTTTCATTTACCGCAAGCAGCTGGGCATGACGAGTGGTATGACGCCCCCTTTTCAGCTTCCGGCTGATCTCTCCCGTTTCCATACGGACTTCCTTCTGCAGCAGATTGGTAATAGTAGACTTTCCCACGCCGGAAGGCCCTGCCACTACTGTGGTTTTTCCTTCAAGAAACTTTTTTATCTGCTCTATACCCACTTCCTGGCGGGCGCTTACCAGAAGCACCTGATATCCCGCCTGAGAATAAGTACGGCGCAGAAGATTCAGCTCCTCCTGAGATGCCAGTTCGCTTTTATTAAAACAGACTGTCGTTTCAATTTCCTGCCGTTCCATCATAATCAAAAACCTGTCCAGCAGAGAAAAACTGGGTCTGGGATTCTCGATGGCAAAAATTACCATTGCCTGGTCTATATTAGAAGATGCCGGACGAATCAGTTCATTTTTCCTGGGAGCAATCACCGTAATCACCCCTGTACGCTCTGTCTCGTCCAGCACTTCAAATTCCACATAATCACCTACAAGAGGTTTAATTTTTTCTTTTCTGAAAATACCCTTTGGTTTGCATTCATACATACCGGACCCAGCCGCATATACGTAATAGAATCCGGCAATACCTTTTGTAATTCTTCCCTTCATATCCACACTCACTGCGCCTGGCTGAAGGTAACCGGGTAAGTGGCTCTTTCCACGTAATCACCGCCTACCATCTCATAAAGCACTACCGTTCCGTCCGTAAGTCCGTCAGCCCCCGCCACATTCAGCGTATACGGAAATGTGATCTGCTGGCCATCCACAATAGTAACGGAACTCTGTCCATCCTGCTCCAGCACAAGCTGCACCGGACCGCCCGCATAGTTGCTGGGCTGTCCCAGTGCATCCGTACAGACCCAGGATCCGCTGTAGGAACCATTTTCCGTTCCATCTGGATCCAGTCTGGCAGTTTCATCTGATGTGCTGCCCGGATTATTTACATAAATCGTAATACTGGTTCCCGCATTAACCGTCGTACCGGAATCAATACTCTGATCGTAAACCTCGCCTTCTGCCACGCTGTTGCTGCTGCCCGTCTCAACGGTAACAACCAGTCCCATATTCTCCAATGTGGATCTGGCATCAGCTTCTGAAATTCCTCTCACACTGGGCACCGTCACTTCCGCATCAGAAACTCCAAGGCTTACCACCAGCGTCACAGTATCTCCCGCATTGACCTCCGTGCCCACTTCCGGGCTGACAGAAATAACATTTCCTACCGCCACATCTGCACTGTAATCATTCTGAATGCTGGTCTGAAGTCCCATATCCTGCAGCGTAGCCTCCGCATCCGCCTGAGGCTGATTCACCACATTGGGTACCGTCAGTGTGGCCGTCCCCGTACTCAGTGTATATTCAATGGTTGTGTGCTTCTCTACCTGACTTCCCGGATCATAATTCTGCGCCATGATCTGTCCCGCCGGATAATCACTGGATGCTTCCTCACCGCCTTTTACAAGGCCAAGTCCCGTATCCTGCAGCTTGTCTTCCGCCTCTTCCACCGTCATGCCCCGCAGATCCGGTACTGTCACCATATCTTCGGCAGTCGTGTCTTCAGCTTCATCCGTAGGTTCCTGTTCCTCCACCTGCTGATCTTTTCCGTCACTGTTGGATCCAAACCGGAATACGCCGGCCGCCGTTCCGATAAAATATACAAGAATACAAATGATAATGGCTCCGATAATAAAACCACCGATGGTCATGGCTTTCTCCAGCTTACTGCTGATGCCGTCTTCATCGTCCTCATCTTCATCATATTCTTCATCATCTTCCATGTCGTCATCATAAAGCACCTGCTGCTCCGGCTGACTGACCGCAGTCTGTCCCTCCTGAGACGGCCTGCTCTCTTTGATCGCGTTCATTTCTTCTTCCGACATGCGTACCGTCTGCGCATGATCGGAAAGGGGGGCCAGGGATACAAAATCCCCTTGAGGATCCACCAAAGATCTCTTCAGATCTTCAATGACTTCTGACAGATTATTATACCTGCGGTCCACACTTTTCTGCGTACATTTCAAAATAATCTGCTCCAGGCTGAAGGGAAGATCCGGCGTGTACCTTGAGGGCGGAACCATCTCTTCCTGCAGATGCTTGATGGCAATGGCAACAGAGGTATCCCCGTCAAAGGGCACCCGTCCCGTAACCATTTCATACATGGTAATACCCAGGGAATAAATATCGCTTTTTTTGTCACTGTATCCGCCCCGCACCTGTTCCGGTGAGCTGTAATGAACGGAAACCATTACATTGGATGTTATGGTGTTTGATGTCACAACACGGGCGATTCCGAAATCCGACAGTTTTACTTTTCCGTCTGTGGAAATAATGATATTCTGGGGTTTTACATCTCTGTGAACAATATTGCTGTTGTGTGCCGCTTCCAGGCCCAGGGAAACCTGAATTGCGATGCTGGTGGCTTCCTTTACACTCAGTTTCCCCTTTTTCGTAATGTAATCCTTAAGGGTAATGCCTTCCACCAGTTCCATTACAATAAAGTTAACGCCTTCATCTTCCCCGACGTCATATATATTTACAATATTGGGATGCGCCAGACCCGCGGCGGCCTGCGCCTCCTTCTGAAACTTCGCGATAAAAGATTTGTCATCCCGAAACTCCGCCTTCAAAACCTTGACCGCTACCAGACGATTCAGCTTATGATCCCTGGCCTTGTACACATCTGCCATACCGCCGGTACCTATTTTGCTGATTATCTCGTATCGCTCCGCTAAAATCATTCCCTCTTTTAACATTCTCTCACCTCTTCAATAAATGGTTCTACTACTATGACGGCTATATTATCCTTTCCGCCATTTGCATTGGCCTTCTCCATCAGCGCTACTGAAGGATCGGATCCATCGCCGCATTCCCGGAGAACTTCAAATATCTCCTCGTCAGAAACCATACCATACAGCCCGTCAGAACAAAGGACAATTTTCGCATTTTCCTCCAGCTTCACATCGAAAAAATCGATATCAACATCTTCCGCCGTTCCCAGAGCCCTCGTAATAATGTTGCGGTCCGGATGCGTCCTGGCTTCTTCCTTGCTTAATTCTCCCATACGAATCATCTCCCCGACCAGAGAATGATCTCTGGTAACCTGTTCCATCTTCTGACCTGCTATATACAGCCGGCTGTCGCCCACGTTAGCCACATAAGCATAATGCCCTACTACGGTGGCAGCAACTACCGTTGTTCCCATACCTTTTAAATTATCATCTTCCTTTGCTTTTTTCAAAAGCTTTCTGTTCGCTGTCTCTATTGCATTGCGTATCACTTTGATGGGATTAAAATTAGTATCCGCTTTCACTGTCTCTACAAAAGTCTCCACGGCATAACTGGATGCGAAATCACCGCCGTTATGGCCTCCCATTCCATCTGCTACTACAAAAAGATTAGGAAGGTTTCCTATCTGGCGGGAAGATGCGTATATGTAGTCCTGATTTGATTGTCTGACCTGTCCCACATCCGTAACAGAATACACTTTCATTTTTTCTTCTCCTATTTTAAATTTTCAAGATAGCTTCTGCGAAGCTGACCGCACGCCCCATCGATATCGCGGCCCATTTCTCTTCTAATAGTAACATTTATTCCGTATTTTTCAAGCTTATTTTTGAATTTCACCACAACTTTTTTGTCAGATTGGACAAAATTTCTTTCTCTGACCGGGTTAACCGGAATCAGGTTTACATGACAGTTATGACCCTTTAACAGTGCCGCAAGTTCATCCGCATCTTCCTGGCTGTCATTTTCGCCGCCCACCAGACTGTATTCAAAAGAAATCCTTCTGCCTGTTTTTCTGAAATACTCCCGGCAGCTGTCCATGATCTCCTGAATGGAGTATCGTTTTGCCACAGGCATCAGCCTTCTTCTTTTTTCGTCATTTGGAGCGTGAAGGGATATTGCCAGTGTCAGAGAAAACTTCTCATCTGCCAGCCGGTAAATCATGGGTACAATGCCGCAGGTAGACACGGTGACATTTCTCTGGCTGAGACCGAATCCTTTTTCATCCGACAAAGTCCGGATAAAACGAACCAGCGCCTCATAGTTATCCAGAGGTTCCCCTGTTCCCATCACCACCACGTTGGAAACCCTTTCTTCCGTAAGTTTCTGAATCTGATACACCTGTCCCAACATCTCTGCCGGTTCCAGGTTTCTGGTAAGTCCGCCAATGGTAGAGGCACAGAAACGGCATCCCATCCGGCATCCCACCTGAGATGAAATACAGACAGAGTTTCCATGCTGATATTTCATCCACACACTCTCAATTACATATCCGTCTCTCAGACGGAAAAGGAATTTTCTGGTTCCGTCTATCCGTGAAGTCTGAATCCGAACCGGTTCAAGATTCCACATCGGATATTTCAGTCCCAGTTTTTCCCTGAAAGCTTTGGAGAGGTTCGTCATCTCGCTGTAATCCGCCGCCTGTTTCTTATGAAGCCATTCATACAGCTGCCCGGCTTTAAATGGTTTCTCCCCCATCCCGATCGCCAGACTTTTCAGTTCTTCCATGTTAAAGGAACGTATATCCCTATATTCACTCATTTTTTCGTCCTTTTCAGCCTCGCAATAAAAAATCCATCAGTTTTATGGACACCTGGAAGAAGCTGAATCCATCCTTTTTTCGTTGTTTCACTGTGCAGCTGCTCCGGAAGATACGGATCCAGGCTTTCCAGCTCATACGGATAATTTTCCACAAACCAGAACACGTTATTCTGATTTTCTTCTTTTGCAATGGTACAGGTACTGTAAATCAGCGTTCCTCCCTCTCTCACATAAGAAGCAGCATTATGAAGAATCCTTCTCTGCAGGATAACCAGATCTTCCTGCTTCTGCCTGGTCACTTTATATTTGATGTCCGTTTTTTTGCCGATAACGCCAAAGCCGGAACATGGTACATCCGCCAGCACAATATCCGCCTTTCCCACCGATTCTCTGTCAAATACCGTGGCATCTTTACACACTGCCCTTATATTGGATACATTCATCCTTCTGATATTTTCTTCAATCAGTTGTATTTTATATTCCGTCAGATCCCGCGCTTCCACATATCCCCGGCCTTTCATTTTGTCCGCCATATGCAGACTTTTCCCGCCGGGAGCCGCGCACAGATCCAACACGTAATCTCCTTCTTCCGGCGCCGCCGCTTCCGTCACCAGCATGGAGCTTACATCCTGCACCATAATACAGCCCATCCTGAAAACGGTCAGCATCCTGAGATAATTATAATTGGAAATATAATAGGCGTAGTCCAGATAAGGAGCCTTCTCCACCGTAACATTCTGCTCACGCAGCCTTTTGATCGTCACATCCGTATCTATCATATACTGCGCGCAGCGAATGGTCGTAGGCTTATCTTTCAGAAAATCTTCCGCCATAATTTTTACCGTTTCGAATCCATATTCATCCAGCCATCTCTCCACCAGCCAGACAGGCAGTGAATATTTCACAGACAGATACTGAACCGGCTGGTCTTTCGGAGGAAAGCTTATGGTATTTTTATTTCTGGCAATATTGCGGAGAACCCCGTTTACAAAACCTTTCAGACTGTAGAACCCTTTTTTCTGTGCCAGCTTTACCGCCTCATTACAGACAGCAGAATCCGGTATACGATCCATGTACATCAGCTGGTACGCTCCGCTTCTTAAGATTTCACGTATCACCGGCTTCATTTTTTCCACCTTTACATTGGAAAAACAGCCAATGATATAATCCAGCTGCAGCATATATTCCACCGTGCCTTCACAGACACGGGTAATGAAGGATCTGTCCTGCTTCGGCAGATACTGATACTTATCCAAAGCTCTCCGTATTGCAATATGACTGTATTCCCCGTCCCTGTTTATCTCCAGCAATATTCCCAGGACAATTTCTCTTGTGCTGCTTATACCTGCCATTTTTCTTCCTCCGCCTTATCCGCCCAGAATGGTGCCCTCTTCTATCTTATACCCTCGCAAAAACGCTTCTGCACTCATCCGCTTCTTTCCTTCCAGCTGAAGCTCCAGAACACATAAAATTCCGTCCCCCGTCTGTACAAAGATTCCGTCTTTGGAAATCTTGACCACCTGCCCGGGAAGTTTTCCACTATTTTCAGATACAACCGCAGCCTTCCAGAGTTTCAGATTTTTTCGTGCCACCCGCGTGTAAGCACTGGGCCAGGGATTGAGTCCCCGGATCAATCGTTCCAGCTGAACCGCCGGCTTATCCCACTGAATATCTCCCATTTTTTTCGTAATCATAGACGCATAGGGGGTAGGACTTATCTCCGGCTGTTTTTCAAAGACCGCTGTTTTATTTTCCAGAGAGGGCAGCGTGTCCACCAACAGACGGGCTCCCGCCTGGCTGAGCTTTTCAAAAAGACTTCCGCCCGTCTCATCACTGTCCAGAGGAACCACCGTTCTGGAAATCATATCTCCCGTATCCAGCCCTTCATCCATTCGCATAATCGTAACGCCGGATTCTTTTTTCCCGTCAATTACCGCCCACTGAATGGGCGCCGCTCCGCGGTAATCCGGCAGAAGGGAAGCGTGAACATTGATACAGCCCAGAGGAGGAATCTTCAGAAGTCTTCCGGGAATAATCTGTCCAAAAGCAACCACTACAATAACATCAGGTTTTAAAGATTCCACCTGATTCAGAAAACTTTCTTCTCTTACTTTCTCCGGCTGGAGAACAGGAAGTCCCAGCGACAGGGCTGCTTCTTTCACCGGTGTGGGCTGCATTGCCTTTCCCCGCCCTCTGGGTTTATCCGGCTGCGTCACGACAGCCGCAATATCATATCCGGCTTCAGCCAGGGCTTTTAACGTTCCCACTGAAAAATCCGGCGTTCCCATAAAAACTACTCTCATCTGTTACTCCTCTTCTTCATACTGCACGTCCCGAAGCTCTCCTTCCACATGTTCCACATACAGAACACCGTCCAGATGATCACATTCATGGCAGATCGCCCGGGCCATCAGGCCTTCTCCTTCTATCTCCACCGGCTCCATATTCTCATCAAAAGCTTTTACTTTTGCATACATGGGACGGGTTACCGTTCCCGTTTTTCCCGGAACACTTAAACAGCCTTCATCTCCCGTCTGTTCTCCCGAAGTTTCCACAATTTCAGGATTTACCAGTACCACGGGGCCTTCTCCTATATCAATCACTACGATTCTTTTTAAAATACCCACCTGAGAAGCGGCAAGTCCTACTCCGTAATTTTCATACATGGTGTCAAGCATATCTCCAATCAGTTCCCTGATCCGCGGCGTCATTTTATCCACCGGGCGGCAGGTTTTGGTCAGTATATGATCTCCTATTTGCCGAATATTCCGTATTGCCATCTTGTCTCCTCCTTAATTATATCTGATAATCAAACTGTATGGACAGTTTCCGAAAACCCGAATTGACTTCCATATACCGCTGTATCTGTTTTTGAACCGATGACAGATACTCACGGCTTGGATGCTTCAGATAAAGCACTTTCCGATATCGATCCTGAATCCTGGAAATTGCTTCATCCGCCGGGCCGATCACCGCCAGCCTTTTATCCTTTCCCACTCTTCGGATATACTTTACTATATATTCCATCGCTACTGACAGCTGTTCTTTATTCCTGCCGCTCCCCATCACCGCCAGCATAGCAGAAGAAGGAGGGTATCCCATCAGTGTGCGATAATTCATTTCTTCTTCAAAAAACGCCGGATAATCCTGCCGACACGCAGCCTGAATACTGTAATGTTCCGGATGATACGTCTGAATCACAGCCTCTCCCGGCCGCTCCCCTCTTCCGGCTCTCCCTACTGCCTGAACCAGAAGCTGAAACGTTTTCTCCGCTGCCCGGTAATCTCCCGCATACAGCGACATATCCGCCGCCAGCACACCTGCCAGGGTTACTCCCGGAAAATCATGCCCTTTGATAATCATCTGAGTTCCGATTAAGATATCTGCTTCCCCGGATGCGAAAGAAGACAGAATCCGGGAATACCCTTCTTTTTTCCGGGTAGTGTCCAGATCCATCCGCAGTATTCTGGCTTCAGGAAATATCTTCCCCACCAGTTTTTCAATCTGCTCCGTTCCGGCCCGGAATCCACCGATATATCTGGAACCACATTCCGGACAGGTATTTATCATCTGTGTGGTATATCCACAGTAATGGCACATCAGAGTATGTCCTCCATGCAGAGACAGTGAAACATCGCAATGAGGACATTTTACCACATATCCACAATTTCTGCAGGAAATAAAACCTGCATACCCCCGTCTGTTCAGAAACAGAACCGCCTGTTCTTTCCTGCGGAGGCGGTCCCTTAATGCTTCCTCCAGTCTGCGGCTGAAAACAGAGGTATTTCCCGCTTTCAACTCTTCCCGCATATCTACCGTATATACCTTGGGCAGACTTCCGTTTCCAAAACGCTCCGTCAGAGTAAACAGCCGGTTTTTCCCCTGCCGACAGGCATAATAGGATTCCATGGAAGGCGTGGCAGAGCCCATGACAAACAGAGCTTTCTCCAGGCGGCATCTGGCAGCGGCAGCTTCTCTCGCGTGATAGCGGGGCGCGCTTTCACTTTTATAGGACGATTCATGTTCTTCATCCATCACGATCAGACCAAGATTGGGAAAAGGAGTAAACAGCGCTGATCTAGGTCCTATCATCACTGACACTCTGCCTCTGCGGGCTCCTTCAAAGGCATCCCAGCGTTCTCCCTGGGACATCCTGGAATGAATCACCGCCGCCCGGTCTTTAAAGCGCCGGCGAAACCGGTATACCACCTGATAAGTCAGAGCAATCTCCGGTATCAGGACAATCGCCTGTCTGCCCTTTTTCAACATCTGATCAATCAATTCCATATATATCCGGGTTTTCCCGCTGCCTGTAATCCCGTAAATCAGGCAGGGCTTTCTTTCTCCTTCATACTCCCGCAAAATCCCGTCCGCCGTCCGACGCTGACATTCAGACAGTTCAAAATCGGAAGAAGCTTCAAAACTGACTGCAGGAGGAGTACGGTATATCTGCTCCTCTTTCACTGACAGAACTCCCATGGCCTCCACCGCGTGCACTACAGAAGCCGTAAGGTTCAAATTCTTCAAAGCTTCCCCGTAATCCAGCTCCTCCCGTTCCATCAGCTCTTTCAGAAGCCGGACCCTAGCAGTTCTGTGTTTTTTCTCCCACTCTTTCAGAAGCTCTTCTGCCTTATCCTGTGAAATTTCCAATACGATCTTTCTTGTTTTCTTTTCCCGGACTTTTTCCTTCATGGGAAGCACCGTTTTCAATGCCTGCAACATGGTAGAACCGTAGGTTTCTTTCATCCACGCTGCCAGCGCAATCAGTTTTGATTCTACGCTGACCGGTTCCTCCGGAACGGAAAGAATGTCTTTAATCTTCGATTCTTCCAGCTGCGCTTCCCCCGTCAGTCCCACAACGTAAGCTTTTACTTTCCGGTCTCCCCGTCCAAAAGGCACGGTGACAAGAGTCCCTGTTTTTATCCGGTCTGCCATCTTTTCCGGGACCCGGTACTGAAAAACCCGATCCAGTTCTCCACTGGCGATATCCACAATCACATCTGCATAGACATGTTCCATTCGCCTTATTTTCCTTCCAGAATGTCCCGTATCAGATCTCTTTCATCCATGGGATATTTCTTCCCTCGAATTTCCTGATAATCTTCATGGCCTTTCCCGGCCAGCACAATGATATCTCCCGGCTCTCCGTGCTCAATTGCGTACGCAATGGCTTCCTTCCGGTCAATGATTTCCACGTACTGCCCATCGGTTTTTTCCATACCCTTTTTAATATCGTCAATGATGGCCTGAGGCTCTTCGAACCTTGGATTATCTGAGGTAATAATCGTTAAATCCGCCAGTTTTCCGGAAACCTCTCCCATTTCATACCGACGCAGCCTGGAACGGTTTCCTCCGCATCCGAACAGACACACCAGCCGATGAGGATGATATTCTTTTAATGTAGTAAGGAGACTTTCCAGACTCATAGCGTTGTGGGCATAATCAATCATCAAAGTGAAATCATCTGATACTTTAACCATTTCCGTCCTGCCTTTTACCTTTGCTTCTTTCAGAGCCTTTACAATATCTTTCTCAGTCACATGAAAATGCCGGCAGACAGCAATGGCCGTCAGAGAATTGTAAATGCTGAATTTCCCCGGAATATCAATCTCCACCGGAAAATTCAACAGCCCTTCCACACGGTAAGCTACCCCCAGATACCCCGGCTTCGAGATAAGATGGGCATCCACCGCCCGCAGATCAGCATCCGGCGAAAAACCGAAGGTTTCCAGACTGCAGGTGTGACCTTCCGTTATTTTTTCCAGATGTTCATCATCTGCATTGACGATTCCGATTCTGCACTGCTTCAGCAGACGGCTTTTACATTCCAGATATTCTTCAAAACTGGCGTGTTCATTGGGACCGATATGATCCGGTTCAATGTTGGTAAAAATTCCGATCTCAAATTCAAATCCGGCTGTTCTATGCAGCTTAAGCCCCTGGGAAGACACTTCCATGACAGCACAGTCACATCCGGCATCCAGCATTTTCCTGAAATATTCCTGAATAGTAAGAGACTCCGGCGTAGTATTTGCTGATGGGATCACTTCATCGCCGATAATAGATTCTATAGTTCCGATCAGCCCCACCTTATAGCCGGCATTTTCCAGAATTGATTTAATCATATAAGTGGTAGTGGTTTTTCCTTTGGTTCCCGTAATTCCGATCACTTTCAGCTGTTCGGCGGGATACCCGTACCAGGCGGCGGAAATCAGCGCCATGGCATACCGGCTGTCATCCACCTTGATAACGGTCACATCTTTCGGCGCTTTCACCTCTTCTTCCACCACCAGCGCTCTGGCTCCCTGTTTCACAACAGCATCCACAAATGTGTGGCCATCCACAACAGCGCCCCGGATGCAGATAAAAAGAGAACCCGGCCCTGCTTTTCTGGAATCATTAACCACTTGGGTAATTTCTATGTCAGTGCTTCCGCTGACACACCTGTATTCCACACGTTCTAAAATTTTCGCAAGTTTCATGCCCTACCTCCGTCTCCATGCACATTTTGCACTTATAATAGGATATCATACTCACCGGAGGTTTTCAAGGAATCCGTATCTGTTGATAGCGTCAAGATACTTTAAGTTGAAAAAATATAGAAGTATCCCTTTGCGTTTCATCATTTATATATTTCCTAGGTGTGCATTAAACCAGATTACCTTCTTAGCTGTATATC
>JBMNRA010000014.1:0-53434 GCA_050944415.1 Ruminococcus sp. | reverse complement strand
GCTTCAATCCCTGGATATACAGCTAAGAAGGTAATCTGGTTTAATGCACACCTAGGAAATATATAAATGATGAAACGCAAAGGGATACTTCTATATTTTTTCAACTTAAAGTATCTTGACGCTATCGCTGTTTTCTTTTTTCTTGCAGAGGAATGTTTTAAATAGTATACTGAAGAAAAAAAGGTGGCAGATGATGAGAAAAATAGTAATTCTGGATGGCTATACCATAAATCCCGGAGATTTGTCCTGGGATATGTTCCGGATGCTGGGAGAATGCAGCGTATATGACCGGACAGATGAAACACAGGTTCTGGAAAGATGCCGGAATGCAGATATTGTGCTGACCAGCAAAGTGGTCTTTTCCGATGCAATAATGGAGAAACTGCCTGAACTTTCCTATATCGGTGTTCTTGCAACTGGATATAACGTGATAGATCTTAAGGCGGCCAGGAAAAGAAATATTACAGTAACCAACATTCCGGCATATAGTACGCCTTCCGTTGCTCAGATGGTATTTTCTCTGCTGTTTGAGCTGTGCAGCCATGTAAAAGAGCACAGTGATGGAGTGAAGCAGGGAAAATGGAGCGGATGTCCGGATTTTTGTTACTGGGATTATCCTATGATTGAATTAGCTGGAAAAACCATGGGAATTATAGGATTCGGAAGAATCGGCCGTCAGACGGCCCGGGTAGCCACTGCACTGGGGATGAATGTGGCTGCATGGAGCCGCAGCCGGAAAGCCTCGGAAGAAGAGGTGAATTTTCAGTGGGCGGGTTCTCTGAAAGAATTACTGAGCTGCTCGGATGTGGTCAGTCTCCATTGTCCGCTGTTTGATGAAACATACCATCTGATAAACAGAGAGACTCTCGGGTATATGAAACCCGGCGCTTTTCTGATTAATACGGCCCGCGGTCCTTTGATTGATGAAACAGCGCTGGCAGAAGCGCTGAATGGGGGAAAAATTGGAGGAGCTGCTCTGGATGTATTGGAAAAAGAACCGCCGGAAAGGGATAACCCGCTGTTTCAGGCAAAAAACTGTGTGATTACTCCCCATATTGCATGGGCGACGAAAGAAGCCCGCACCCGATTGATTGACATTGCATTTGGCAATCTTAAGAGATATCTGGAAGGAAAACCGATAAATACAGTAAATTGAAAAGGAGAAAAGTATATGGGATTTCGTATGTATGTACCGACTAAAATCGTATTCGGAGAGGGAAAACTGGACGTCCTTTCCAGGCAGAAGCTGCCGGGAAAAAAGGCACTGCTGGTTATATCCAGCGGGAAATCTGTGAGAGTGAATAAAACACTGGAACGGACAGAAGAGCAGCTGAGACAGGCAGGGATCGAATGGGTTTTGTTCGATAAGATCATGGCCAATCCGCTGAAGAGTGTGGTAATGGATGGAGCAGCCTGCGCGAGAGAAAATCAGTGTGATTTTATTGTGGCTCTGGGAGGAGGCAGCGTAATGGATGCTTCCAAGGCTATTGCTGCCATGGCGGTAAATGAAGGCGATCTGTGGGATTATGTAGTTGGGGGAACGGGAAAGGCAAGGCGTCTTGAGAAAAAACCGCTCCCGGTCGTAGCGATTACCACTACGGCGGGAACGGGAAGTGAAGTGGATGCTTTCGGCGTTATCACCAATGATGAAACCAATGAAAAAATCGGTTTTGGAGGACAGACCTCTCTGTTTCCGGTTCTGGCTATTGTGGACCCGGGACTGATGGCTTCAGTGCCGCCCAGATTTACCGCTTATCAGGGCTTTGATGCTCTTTTCCACAGCGTGGAAGGATACATTGCCTCCACGGCAAATCTGATGAGTGATATGTATGCGCTGACAGCCATTGAAAATGTGGGAAAATATCTGGCTCGGGCGGTCAGAGACGGCGGCGACAGAGAAGCCCGAGAAGGGCTGGCTTTTGCCAATACCCTTTCAGGTGTGGTGATGACCATCAGCGCATGCACCAGTGAACATGCGCTGGAGCATGCCATGAGCGCTTATCATCAGGATCTGCCTCACGGAGCCGGACTGATTATGATTTCCAGGGAATATCACAGTCATTTTGTTGAAAAGGGTGCCTGTGACCAGCGGTATGTCCGGATGGCACAGGCTCTGGGAATGGCAGATGCAAAAGAGCCGGGGGATTTTATTGCGGCTTTGACTGCACTGCAGAAAGAATGCGGGACAGACCGGCTGAAGATGTCGGAATATGGAATAAAGCCGGAGGAATTTTCACTTCTGGCTAAAAATGCAAAAGATACCATGGGAGGTCTGTTTAAGTGTGATCGAATACCTCTGTCAGAAGATGAATGCGTAAGAATATTTGAGAAGTCATATCAGTAACAACGGGGAACTTGACGGCGTCTGTTTAATATTTTACAATAAACAGAAAAATAAAAGTTTCGTTTGAGGAGAAAATATGGTTAAAATTATTGATGAAGAAGTAAAGGCCATTACACAGTATATTCTTGAAGATTATGGGAACGGCAGAGTTATCGATAAAATGGATGATCTGTTTGATCAACTGGATAAAGAGATGATTATCCGCATCATTCAGAAACTGCTGCGAATTATATTTCCCGGATATTACAGGGATAAAAGCTACAAAATTTATGATGTAAACAATCATCTTTCTCTGCTGATTGAAGACGCCATGTATAACCTGAATAAACAGATCATCTTCGTGTTGAAATATGAAAGTCATATGGCGGAAAAAAAGGAAGAGGAGATTGAGAAAGCGGCCAGAGAAAAAACGGTAGCCTTTTTCAAAAAAATTCCTCAGATCCGTGCTTTTCTGGAAACGGATCTGCAGGCGGCTTTTGACGGAGATCCGGCTGCCTACAGCAAAGATGAGGTTATTTTTGCCTATCCCGGCATGTTGGCAATTACCGTATACCGCCTGGCTCATGAACTGTATCTTCTGAAGGTTCCCCTGATTCCCAGAATTATGACGGAATATGCTCATGACAGAACAGGAATAGACATTCATCCAGGTGCCTCCATTGGAAAATATTTTTTCATTGATCACGGTACAGGAATCGTAATCGGAGAAACCACCGAAATCGGAGACAATGTAAAAATATATCAGGGCGTGACTCTGGGTGCATTGTCTACCAGAGGCGGTCAGAAACTGCGTAATGTAAAACGTCACCCTACCATTGGTGACAATGTGACTATTTACTCCGGTACGTCTATTTTAGGCGGCGATACTCATATTGGAAGGGATGCGGTTATCGGAAGTAATGCCTTTATTACGAAATCCATTCCCGAGGGAACCAAGGTGACGATTAAAGGACAGGAGCTGATATACAAATACGGAAACACAGAAACGATGCAGGCTATGGATCTGGAATAGTTTATAACAAAACTGCGGGACAGTCAGAAGGGAAGGGTGTAACATGAACAGATCAGGACTTGTTCTGGAAGGCGGCGCCATGCGCGGAATTTATACGGCTGGCGTACTGGATGTATTTCTGGAGAAAGGCATACATTTTGACGGGGTGATCGGTGTATCAGCGGGAGCGATTCATGGAGCATCCTACGTATCTGAGCAGAAAGGCCGGAGTATCCGGTATTATAAAAAGTATTGCAGAGATCGGCGTTTTATGAGCTTCTGGAGCCTTTTGACTACAGGGAGCATTGTAGGCGATCGGTTTTGTTACCATGATCTGCCGGAAAAGCTGGACCCATTTGATTATGATACGTTTGACCGGTCGAGTACGGAATTTTATGCCTGCTGCAGTAATCTGGAGACGGGGGAGGCGGAATATATCAGAATAAAGGATATGAGAACGGAGATTGATGTGATGAAAGCTTCCGCTTCTATGCCCTACGTGTCAAAGATTGTTTCCTGGCGGGGGAAAAAGCTGCTGGATGGAGGATGTACGGACAGTATACCGGTAAGAGCTTTTCAGAGAATGGGATTTAATCGAAATGTGGCAGTGCTGACAAGACATGACGGGTATGTGAAATTACCGGAAAATGTAAAAGCCGCCCGGATTTTTTACCGGAAATATCCCAGGTTTGCCCGGGCAATTATGAAAAGATATGAAACCTATAACAGAACTGTACGGGATATAAAAAAAATGGAGGAAAAGGGAGAGGTATTTGTGATACGACCCAGTGTGCCGCTGACGATTCCCCGAATGAGCCATGACAGTGACGAGATCCAGAAGGTTTATGATATTGGACGGATGGATGCGGAAAACAGAATAGAAGCCATGACCAGATGGCTGGAAAAATAGAATGAAAAAAGGAAACTGCCACGCAGTTTCCTTTTGTTTGAGATTTATGTCATGTTTGCAAAACGTTCCACAGCTTTGGTAAAATTCTGAATGGTTTTATCGGCATCTCCGTGTTCGATTCCATCACGGACGCAGTGCTGTATATGACCTTCCAGCACCACCTGACCGGCTTTGTGCAAAGCTGATTTGGCAGCATTGATCTGTGAAAGAATATCTTCGCAGGGAATATCTTCATCGATCATCCGGTCGATGGCCTGTACCTGTCCGATGATCTTTTTCAGTCTTTTATGCAGATTATCTGCATCCATACATTGTCTCAATAGTATCCCTCCAATACGTATGGGTTTTCCATAATCATATATGGAACTTTCGGTTTTGTCAATAAAGCTCAACAAAAGTTGATGTTAAATTGAAGAGGAATTGATTTTCAGAGGATATACTGAATATAGAATCAGATTGTGGAGGCGCAGAAAATGTTCAAAATATTAATTGCGGAAGATGACCGGGAACTGAGTCTTCTGTTTCAGCGGGTACTGACGAAAAATGGTTATCAGGTAAAGTGTGCTGCTGACGGTGAGGAAGCGCTGGAACTTCTGGAGCGGGAGTACATGGATCTGCTGATTACTGATATTATGATGCCGGGCATGGATGGATATGAGCTTGTCAGTTCCATCAGAGAAAGCAAGATAAATATTCCGATTCTGATGATAACGGCAAAGGAAGCTTTTGATGATATGCGGCAGGGCTTTTTGCTGGGAACGGATGACTATATGGTAAAGCCTATTAATGTCAACGAGATGGTTCTCAGAGTGGGAGCGCTTCTGCGCAGAGCTCAGATGATTAATGACAGGGTGCTGGCCATGGGGAGCACGGTGCTGGAATTTGAGTCCATGTCCGTGACTGTGGCAGGAAAAAATATGGTGCTGCCCCAGAAGGAATTTCTGTTGTTGTATAAAATGATGTCTTATCCGGGAAAAATTTTTACAAGGCAGCAGATCATGGATGATATCTGGGGGATTGACACGGAGACGGATCCTCATACAGTGGACGTGCATATCGGGCGTTTAAGGGAAAGATTTCGGGACAGCGGGGATTTTGAGATCATAACCATGCGCGGAATCGGATATAAGGTGGTAAAAAAACATGAGACGTAAACAGAAGAACCGATTTCTCAATATGCGGATTTATCTTACCGGATACGCTTTTTTGCTTCTGTGTATCACATTAGTGCCGGCGGCAGCCATAGGATATCTTCTGGGGCTTATTATAGGAGAAATCAGCTACGGCTTTCTGCTTTTGTGGATGCTGGTTTTCAGTGTTATTACCGGCACGGCCTTTGCTGCCCTGTTCGGACGGAAGATACTGTCGCCGCTTATGAAAGTCAGTGAAGCCATGGGGAGGGTGACTGAAGGCGATTTTACAGTAGTGATGAATGAAACAAGCAGAATACGGGAAGTAAGGGAAACCTGCGTCAACTTTAACAAAATGGTTCAGGCGCTGAAAGCAACGGAAATGCTTCAAAGTGATTTTATTTCTAATGTTTCCCATGAATTCCGGACTCCCATCAATGCCATCGAAGGATATGCCATGCTGCTGCAGGAAAAGCAGCTGTCTGTGGAAGAGCAGGAAGAATACGTAGAGAAAATTCTTTTTAATACCAAACGTGTTTCTGAGCTGATGAGCAACATACTGCTGTTGTCAAAGGTAGAGAATCAGATGATACATATGGAGAAAAGCTGGTATCGTCTGGATGAGCAGATCCGGCAGGCTATTGTTCTGCTGGAACCTAAGTGGAGCAAAAAGAGAATCAATTTTGATGTGGAAATGGAGCAGGTGAATTTCTGCGGGACAGAGAGTCTGATGTTTCATGTATGGATGAATCTTCTGGATAATGGGATCAAGTTCAGTCCTGAGGGCGGAACAGTGATGATCCGGCTGAATCGCCGGAATCAGGAAATCTGTT
The DNA here is from genome assembly GCA_050944415.1 of Ruminococcus sp. Lineage (GTDB taxonomy): Bacteria > Bacillota > Clostridia > Lachnospirales > Lachnospiraceae > Ruminococcus_G. The sequence continues at coordinate 47,226 of JBMNRA010000014.1, read as the reverse complement.
TTCTGATCAGAGATGAGGGCCCGGGAATTACGGATGATGTAAGTAAACATATTTTTGAAAAATTTTATCAGGCGGACAGTTCCCATAAATTGGAAGGGAACGGCCTGGGACTTGCACTTGTGAAACGTATTTTGAATATAAGCGGCGGAGAAGTCAGGCTGGAAAAAACTACAGAACCGGGAGCCTGTTTTTTGGTTCGGCTGCCGGATACGGATAAAATGGGAGGAAATGTATGATAATTATTACAGATACGGCAGCTGATATTACGGCGGAGCAGGCAAGACAGCTGGATATACAGATTGTTCCTATCAGGATACGATTTGGAAAGCGGGAATGTCCCATGGACAGCGAAGAAGATTTTGATGCTTTTTTTGATCAGCTGAAAGTGGAAAAAGAACTGCCCCAGACCAGTCAGCCATCGCCGGAAGAGTATCTGAAACTGTTTCAGGAAGCGGAAAAAAAGAAGGAAGAAGTGTTGGTCGTCACACTTTCCAGCGGCTTAAGCGGTACGATTAACGCGGCAAATCTGGCAAAGGAGATCTGCGGATATAAATCCATATGGATCGTGGATTCCGAACAGGCCATTACAACTCAGCGGTATCTGGTAGAGCAGGCCGTGCAGATGAGAAAGGAAGGGAAAAAAGCCGGAGAGATCGCCGGATATCTGGAAATGCTGAGAGGTAAATTGACGGTATGCGGTATGCTGGATACTCTTACTTATCTGAAAAAAGGCGGGAGAATTCCGGCGGCTCTGGCTTTTTTGGGTAATACGCTGCATATAAAGCCGGTCATTGAACTGAGGGACAGGGAACTGGTTATGCTGGGCAAAGCCAGAGGAAGAAAAGGAGCTATGCAGTATCTCTGGAAAGAATTTGAGAGCAGCCGATTTGACGAAAACCATCCGGTTTATTTCGGATATACCAGGGACAAAAAATTTGGAATGGAATTTATGAAGCTGACGCAGGAGAGATACGGTCTGAAAAACTGCAGACTGCTGCCGGTGGGAGGTGTTATCGGCACTCATGTAGGTCCTTCCTGCATAGCCATAAGCTTCGTACATGAGTAAAGTATCTGGAGGAGAAACATGTGGAAATACAACTGGATATGGGCGGTGCTGACCGGATATCTGGCGGGCAGTCTGCTTTTCGCCAGGATATTCGGCAGACTTATTGGAAAAAAGGAAATTACGGAAGACAGCCGGGATAAAAACCCGGGAACAGCCAACGCATTTTTATACGGCGGATTCTGGTGCGGATGTCTGACTTTATGCGGTGATTTGCTTAAGGGTTTTCTGCCGGTGTTTTTCTTTTTTCATTTCTGCTCTCCGGCTATTTTCGAACATTACTTCCCCGGAGCTTTTGTGCTGGCGGCTCCTGTGGCCGGTCATATTTTTCCTGTATTCAGCCATTTCCGGGGAGGAAAGGGAATCGCGGCAACCTTTGGCTGTCTGCTGGGGCTGTTTCCGCATTTGGTTCCTGCAGCTGTTCTGGCATGTCTTTTTCTGTTTTTTTCTCTGATATTGAGAATTACCCCGCATTTTTATCGGACAGCGGCAGTGTATCTTCTGTCGGCAGTACTGATTACAGCGGGAACGGAACTAAAACCGGTGGAGGCAGGTTTTCTGATAATTACCGGTATGGTGTGCTGGCGGCTGCACGTCAGTGAAGAGGAACGGGAAAAATGTAAAGTGAGTTTGTTATGGAAGTTTTGATTTTATCGTGTAAAACAGGCGGCGGACACAATATGGCAGGTGTGGCTGTGCAGGAAGAACTGATCAGGAGGGGACACAGGACTGTGTTCCTGGATCCTTATCAGCTGACGGGAACTTCTCTGGACAGGGCGGTGGGCAATGCCTATGTCAGACTGGTACAGAGGTGTCCCGGGGCGTTCGGTGTATTGTATCAGCTGGGAGAAGCGTTTCGGAGACTGCCTTTCCGGTCTCCGGTTTATTTTTTGAATATTCCGGTTGCTGAAAAGCTGGGAACATATCTTAAGAAGAACTCCTTTGACTGTATTGTTACCACTCATCTGTTTCCGGCAGAAATGCTGACCAGTCTGAAACGAAGCGGTATAGAACTGCCGCCCAGTATATTTATTGCCACAGATTATACCTGTATTCCGTTTACAGAGGAAACGGACTGCGATTATTACGTGATTCCTTCAGAGGAGCTGACTGATGAGTTTGTAAAAAGAGGGATACCGGAAGAGAAAATCAGACCGTTGGGGATACCTGTGAGAGCCGGATTCAGGAGAGTAATGAATCTGAAACCCAGGGGAAAGAAAGATCTTCATTACCTGCTGGTTTCCGGAGGCAGTATCGGAGCAGGAAGTATGGAGCGGACATTGAAAAGGTTAAAGGGAAAGCTTAAAGGCAGGAAAGACTGGCTCTGCATTGTTATCTGCGGCAACAATCAAAGGCTTTACAGAAAACTGAAAAGAATTTATGGAAATGATCAACAGTATATTATTCTGGGAAAAACGGAATGCATGGAGAAATATATGAAAATCAGCGATCTGTTTCTGTCAAAGCCCGGAGGACTCTCCTCCTCTGAAGCGGCGGTTCTGGGCGTTCCCCTTCTGCATATTACGCCGATTCCGGGATGTGAGAGCAGAAATATGAAATTCTTTGCCGACAGAGGGATGAGTTTTAATGGCTGTAAAAAAATATCGCTGGAGAACAAGGCATATTTGAATGAAATGTACAGAAATCAGAAAAAATATTGTAAAGGAGATGAAACAGAAAAGATTTGCGATTTTCTGGAAAAAATAAAAAAATAATCAGAAAAACTGTCAACAAAAAGAATAAAATCATAAGTGACGTATTTTAACAAAAATATTTATAATAAGATAAAATAACCGAAAAATTTGCCAATACCTACAAATATTCATGTTTTTCGATAGTATTTCTGGACCGGATGTCGAACGAAAGTTTCCAAAAATTGGGAAATTCGCTTGATTTGAAATATCAACCTTTCTATAATTGTATCAAGGCAGAAAAATAAGTATCTGTCAGGGGCGCCCTGCTAAAAAAATATTATGCAGGAGGAGTAATATGGAAAAGTTAAATATTGCAATCGCGGATGATAATGAGCGGATTGTAAATCTGCTGGGTTCTATTATCAGAGAGGATGACGATCTGGAACTGGTTGGACAGGCGGATAATGGAAAAGATATTTACAATATCATAAAAGAGAAAGAGCCGGATGTGGTGCTGTTGGATATTATTATGCCGAAAGTGGATGGATTGACAGTCATGGAGAAGGTAAATCAGGATCAGACGATGAAAAAACATCCGGCTTTTATTGTGGTATCTGCGGTAGGTCAGGAAAGAATTACAGAAGATGCATTTAACTTGGGAGCATATTACTATATTTTAAAACCTTTTGATAATGATATGATTATCAACCGGATAAAACACATAAAGAATCATGCGGTAAACAGAGAAAGAATAAGAGATATAAGAAAAATCGGATCCAGCGACAGTAAAAAAGAATATATTGAAAAAAATCTGGAGATGGATGTAACCAATATTATACATGAGATCGGTGTTCCTGCACATATAAAAGGTTATCAGTATCTGCGGGATGCGATTATCATGTCTGTTCAGGATATGGAAATGCTGAACTCTATTACAAAAATTTTATATCCGACAATTGCCAAAAAACATCAGACGACTCCCAGCCGGGTAGAACGTGCAATACGCCATGCTATTGAGGTGGCATGGAGCAGAGGAAAAATGGATACAATAGATGAATTGTTCGGCTATACAGTCAGTACGGGGAAAGGAAAACCCACAAACTCAGAATTTATTGCACTAATTGCCGATAAAATTCGTCTCGAATATAAAAATATTTAGTCACAACAGCAATATAAGGCTTTCCTAAAGTATAAAAATACGATATAATATCTAATTATAGGTGTTAAATGTTAGGGAGGTTCTCACATGAAGAATGTATTGTTTGTAGCATCGGAGGCGGTTCCTTTTATAAAAACGGGCGGACTTGCGGATGTTGTCGGATCCCTGCCGAAATGTTTTCCGAAAGAGTATTTTGATGTCAGAGTGGTTATTCCGAAATACGCCTGTATGAAGCAGGAATACAAAGACAGCCTGCGTTTTGTTACGAGCTTTTATATGGATTTGAACTGGAGACAGCAGTATGTCGGGATTCTGGAAACGGAATACGACGGCATCAAATTCTATTTCATAGATAATGAGGAACATTTCAGTGGAGACAGACCGTATGGCGGAATGCCATGGGATCTGGAAAAATTTGCCTTTTTTTCCAAAGCAGCATTATCAATTCTTCCGGTGATAGGCTTCAGGCCTGATATTATTCACTGTCATGACTGGCAGACGGGTCTGGTGCCCGTGTATCTGAAAGAACGGTTTCAGGGCAATGAATTTTATTGGGGGATTAAATCGGTTATGACCATACATAATCTGAAATTTCAGGGAGTATGGGATATTCAGACGATTAAAAACATTACCGGTTTGTCAGATTATTATTTTACGCCGGATAAGCTGGAATCCAACAGGGATGCTAATTATCTGAAGGGCGGCATTGTCTATGCGGATGCCATTACAACTGTAAGTAAGACCTATGCAGAGGAGATTAAAACTCCCTTTTACGGAGAAGGCCTGGATGGGCTTATGCGTGCAAGAAGCAACAGTCTCCGCGGTATTGTGAACGGTATCGATTATGATGAGTATAATCCGGAAACGGATCCTCACATTTTCAAACGGTATAACGCCAGAAATTTCCGCAAGGAAAAAGTGAAGAACAAAACAGCGCTTCAGGAAGAACTGGGCCTGGAAGTAAATCCCAAGGCCATGATGATCGGTATGTGCACCAGACTGACTGATCAGAAAGGACTTGATCTGGTGTCTTACATTATGGATGAACTGTGTCAGGATGCAGTACAGATTGTTGTGCTCGGCACAGGGGATGCACAGTATGAAAATATGTTCCGGCATTTTGCATGGAAGTATGGAAATAAAGTATCGGCAAATATCTATTATTCAGAAGCCATGTCCCATAAAATTTATGCTTCCAGCGATGCTTTTCTGATGCCTTCATTATTCGAACCCTGCGGGCTGAGTCAGTTAATGAGTCTCAGATACGGAACCGTTCCCATCGTTCGCGAAACGGGAGGCCTGAAGGATACGGTTATGCCTTATAATGAATATGAAAGTACCGGAACGGGATTCAGTTTTATGAACTACAATGCTCATGAAATGCTCGGCACCATCCGGTATGCGCAGCGTATATATTATGACAGAAAAAGAGAATGGAATAAGATTATTGACAGAGGTATGGCGGCTGATTTTTCATGGAGTCATTCAGCGAAACAGTATGAGGAAATGTACAATTGGCTGGCCGGATGAGAGTGTTGAAAACGCAGTTTTCATTTGATTGGAGACTGCGTTTTTTTATAAACGGACACTTTACATACAGGAAAAAATCAGATATACTACAGACATCAAATCTCTGCCTTTCGGATCCGAATGGCATTTCCCGCTGGAAAAAATCCATTGACAAACAGGAAAAATTATACTACTATGAGTAAAGAAAAAACGAACATAAGTTCGCGAAAAGGAGAAAACTGCAAGTTATGATAAAAGAAGAAAAACAGAAAGCATTAGATGCGGCAATTGTACAGATAGAGAAAAATTTTGGAAAAGGCGCAGTGATGAAACTGGGAGATTCCAGCGCGAATATGAATGTTGAAACGATTCCTACAGGCTCCCTCAGCCTGGATGTGGCACTGGGACTGGGCGGTGTCCCCAGAGGAAGAGTGATTGAGATCTACGGTCCTGAATCCAGCGGAAAGACGACAGTCGCCCTCCATATGGTGGCAGAGGTGCAGAAACGGGGCGGTATTGCCGGTTTCATTGATGCAGAGCATGCACTGGATCCCGTTTATGCGAAAAATATCGGAGTGGATATTGACAATCTGTATATCTCCCAGCCGGATAACGGCGAGCAGGCGCTGGAGATTACAGAAACTATGGTACGTTCAGGTGCGGTGGATATTGTGATTGTAGATTCTGTGGCAGCGCTGGTTCCAAAGGCGGAGATTGACGGAGAGATGGGAGATACCCATGTGGGGCTCCAGGCCAGACTGATGTCTCAGGCGCTGCGGAAACTGACCGGTGTAATTGGAAAATCAGGATGCGTCGTTATTTTCATCAATCAGCTCCGTGAGAAGGTGGGCGTCATGTATGGAAATCCTGAAGTGACCACGGGGGGAAGAGCGTTGAAATTTTATGCTTCTATCCGTATGGATGTCCGCCGTGTGGAGGCGATTAAGCAGAGCGGTGAGGTTGTGGGTAACCGTACCCGCATTAAAGTGGTGAAGAATAAAATTGCGCCGCCTTTCAAAGAAGCAGAATTTGACATCATGTTCGGTAAAGGAATTTCCAGAGAGGCAGATATTCTGGAGCTGGCTTCCAACTGCGGCATTGTCCAAAAAAGCGGCGCATGGTTTGCATATAATAATGAGAAAATCGGTCAGGGACGGGAAAATGCCAAACAGTATCTGACAGAGCATCCTGATGTTATGAACGAAATTGAACAGAAAGTGCGTCATCATTTCCACCTGGGCGAGGCAGAGAAGACGGAAGAGCAGACGATAAAAACAGACGATGAACAAGAATGATAGTGACAGAGATATATCCGGTAACGAAGAAAAAATGCAGGGTGATTTTGGAAGGGGAGCTTTCCTTTGCGTTGTATCAAAGTGAGCTGTCCCGCTATGGAATTTGCCAGGGAGAACCGATTGCAGAGGAAGCGCTGAAAGAGATTATGGAATCAGTGCTTCCTCTGCGCGCCAAAAAGTATGCGATGAATCTGCTGATCAGCAGGGACCGTACGGAAAAGGAGCTGAGAGATAAACTGCGAACTGCCGGTTATCCTGATGCGGCGACGGATGAAGCCGTAACCTACGTAAAGTCTTATGGCTATATTAACGATGAAAGGTATGCCAGACATTATCTGGAAATAGGAAGGGAAAAGGAAAGTTTCCGGCAGCTTTCTCGAAAACTGGTACAGAAAGGAGTGCCTGTCTGCATTGTGGAGAAAGCGGCAGAGTCGATTCCGTGGGAGGAAAACAGTTCAGTTCTGATCCGCCGGCTGATTGAAAAAAAACTGAAAGGGAGAAAGCCGGAAAACGAAAAAACAGTACGGAATGTGGCGGCTTATCTGGGGAGAAGAGGATTTTCCGGTGAAGAAATCTGGCCGGTTCTGCGGGAATATCTGGCAGATTTGTGATTGAAAAAGGCGGAAGAAAATGAGGAGCCTGTACTTGACATAATTACCAAAATCATATAAAATTGTAGTGTTGTATTTGTACAATGAAAACTAAATAAGGAGGTGCTCCTGTGGTGACAACTATCATTGGGATTATTGTTGCTATAGTAATCACGCTGCTTATTGCGGTTCCTATTACTTGCAAAGCTGCAGTTGCCAACAAGATAAAGCAGGATGCTGAAAAAGTTGGAACAGCAGAAGAAAAAGCAAGAAGCATAATAGATGAGGCATTAAAAACGGCTGAGACAAAGAAACGAGAAGCCCTTTTGGAGGCAAAAGAAGAATCTCTCAGGACGAAAAATGAACTGGAGAAGGAGACCAAAGAAAGAAGAGCCGAACTGCAAAAATATGAGAAGCGCGTTTTGTCAAAGGAAGAAGCTGTTGACAGAAAGGCAGAATCGATTGAACGGCGTGAAGCAGAATATGCGAACAAAGAAACTGAGCTGAAGAAAAAGGAAAAGAAAGTCGATGAATTACATGCACAAGGAGTACAGGAACTGGAACGAATCTCAGGTCTGACCTCCGAACAGGCGAAGGACTATCTTTTAAAAGCTGTTGAAGATGAAGTGAAAATTGACACTGCCAAGCTTTACAAAGAACTGGAAAGCAAGGCAAAAGAGGAAGCTGGCCGCAAGGCGAAAGAATACGTGGTAACAGCCATACAGAAGTGTGCTGTAGATCATGTGGCAGAGACAACGATTTCAGTTGTTCAGCTGCCAAACGACGAGATGAAAGGACGCATCATCGGACGGGAAGGACGTAACATACGTACATTGGAAACTCTGACCGGAATCGATTTGATCATCGATGATACACCGGAAGCGGTGGTTTTGTCGGGATTTGATCCGATCAGACGGGAAGTGGCGCGAATTGCATTGGAAAAACTGATTGTGGACGGACGTATTCATCCGGCCAGAATTGAGGAAATGGTAGAAAAAGCCAAAAAAGAAGTGGAAGCAACGATTCGGGAAGAAGGAGAGGCTGCTACGCTGGAAGTAGGAGTTCATGGCATACATCCTGAATTGGTAAGACTGCTGGGCAGGATGCGTTTCCGCTCAAGTTACGGACAGAATGCTTTGAAGCATTCCATTGAAGTTGCCCAGTTGTCGGGTGTTCTGGCAGCAGAAATAGGCGTGGATGTCCGTACGGCAAAACGTGCCGGTTTATTACATGATATTGGAAAATCCATCGACCATGAAGTGGAAGGATCACATATCCAGATTGGTGTTGATTTATGTAGAAAATACAAAGAATCTGCGATTGTTGTCAATGCAGTGGAGGCTCATCACGGTGATGTGGAGCCGGAATCACTCATTGCCTGCATCGTTCAGGCTGCCGATGCAATTTCAGCGGCAAGACCGGGTGCACGCAGAGAAACTCTGGAAACGTATACCAACAGATTAAAACAGCTCGAAGATATCACCAACTCATTTAAAGGAGTTGACAAGTCTTATGCCATTCAGGCGGGACGAGAGGTTCGTATTATGGTACTGCCGGATCACGTTTCAGACGCTGATATGGTGCTGCTGGCCAGGGACATTTCAAAACAGATTGAAGCAGAGCTGGAATATCCGGGGCAGATAAAAGTGAATGTAATTCGTGAGAGCCGCGTAGTTGATTATGCAAAGTAGCAGTTACAAGCCAGTATTAAGAAAAGCCGATACATCTTTTAGGATGGTCGGCTTTTTTTAAAGAAAATATTGAAGATGTCCAGTTCCTTTGCGTGGGGAGAACAGTGATATTTCTGATGCAGCATGCATATGTATAGATAGAGACAGGGAGGCCGTATGCATGAGATGGACGAAAATAAAGCCGGATGTTTCAATCCGGCTCTTTCTTTATCTGTATTTGGGAGCGTTTCTGGCAGGAGCACTGGCAGGAAATCAGATGTGGAAAAGCGAAGACTTTCGGGAGTACATATCGGTATATGCTGTTTTGGAACAATATCAGACAAGCTGGACAGATGTAAAGAAATATGCGTTATATTTACTGAAAGAAAAAAGTATATTTGCCGGAGTCTGTATGATAGCCGGTCTGGCTGGTGCGGGAGAAATTCTGGCAGTGCTGGTGTCTTTGTGGCTGGGGTTTCTGGGAGGAGGACTTGCCACGGTTTTTCTTCTGCAGTCGGGGCTGCAGGGTTTTTTATTTTGTATGGCCGGAATCCTGTCTCAGCTGCTGTTCTATATACCTGCAGTGATTCTGTTTTTGCTTATGGCGGGAAAGCAGAAACGTATGCTGCCCAGATATGGAACCATGTCGGGCAGGGAGATTCGCTGGTCAGTTTTGTTATGTCTGATTTTCCTTTTTGCTATGGCTGCAGGAGTTCTTGCGGAAACTTATGTAAACTCAAAATTGTGGATAAATATATTTTTTTAAAAAAAAGTTCAAAGAATTCATTTACAAGATGTGGTGATAGAAAAAATGAAGAAACCGATATATAGTGGTTTCGGGGAAAAAGGGGAAAAAAGGCATAAAATCAGGGAAAAATAGCATTTGCTTTTCCGGAAAAACATGCTTATAATAGATTATATTTGAAGGGTGAGTTGCTTAAATAACAGAAGATAAGGATATCATTTTCCATGACAGATGCGATTCGAAATTTTATTGATTATTTACATAATGTGAAAAAAACATCAAAAAATACGGAAGTATCATATGAGAGAGATCTTAAGAAGATGGAGCAGTATCTGATGACACTTCAGATTACAGATGTTGTTCAGGTGACAGAAACCCATTTAAATTCTTATATGCTGTATCTTGAACGAGAAAAATTTGCTCCCTCAACCGTTTCGAGAAATGTGGCGGCCATGAGGGCTTTTTTTCAGTATTTGATGAAAGAGCATGTCATTGACCGCGACCCATCCGAAAGTCTGAAGCCGCCTAAAGTGGAAAAGAAGGTGCCTGAGATTCTTACAGTGGAAGAAGTGGATCTTTTGTTGAGGCAGCCTTCGCTGAACACTCCCAAGGGGCTGCGGGATAAGGCGATGTTGGAGATCCTGTATGCCACGGGAATACGGGTCAGTGAGCTGGTGCACTTGAAACTATCAGATGTGAATCTGAAAATGGGGTATATAGTTTGTACGGAAAACAGTAAAGAACGGATGATTCCATTTGGGAAAATTGCCAGAAAGGCGCTGGAGGATTATCTGAGGCTGGGAAGAGGAGCGCTGGTGGGGGCGGAGGACTGCGGAATGCTTTTTACGAACTGTTCCGGAAATCCAATGAGCAGACAGGGATTCTGGAAAATATTGAAAGGATATGCCAGGGCAGCTAATATCACAACGGATATTACTCCACATACGCTGCGTCATTCTTTTGCCACACATCTGATTCAGAATGGAGCAGATTTAAAGAGCGTTCAGGAAATGCTGGGACATGCGGATATATCCTCAACGCAGATGTATCTCCATATGAATATGAACAAGATCAGGGATGTCTATGTAAAAGCCCATCCCAGAAAATAAAAAAAGAGTTCGTTTTGAACTCTTTTTTTATTTTCAGCAAAGATCAGCAATGGTATAAATCAGATCTCTGGAATCTTCCCAACCCAGGCAGGGATCAGTAATAGATTTGCCGTAAACATGATCAGGACCGATTTTCTGAGAGCCTTCTTCGATGTAACTTTCAATCATAACGCCTTTGATCAGATGTTTGATGTCATTGGAAAGTTTACGGCTGTGAAGGACTTCCTTTACGATACGGATCTGTTCTTTGAACTGTTTGTTGGAGTTGGAATGATTGGCGTCTACGATGGTTGCCGGATTCTGCAGGTTCCGTTCATTGTATTTTTCAAGGAGCAGTTTCAGATCTTCATAATGGTAGTTGGGTATGGCATTTCCGTGTTTATTCACAGCACCACGGAGAATAGTATGTGTCAATGGATTGCCATGAGTGTGAGCTTCCCAATTGCGGTATATGAAACTGTGACCGTGCTGAGCGGCTACAACCGAATTCAACATGACAGAGAGATCTCCGCTGGTGGGATTTTTCATTCCGACAGGAACATCCATACCGCTGGAAACCAGGCGGTGCTGCTGATTTTCCACAGAACGTGCCCCGATGGCTACATAGGATAAAAGATCATCGATATACCGCCAGTTTTCGGGATAAAGCATCTCATCTGCAGGGGTCAATTCCGTTTCTTCGATAGAGCGCATGAAAATTTTACGTACAGCGATCAGGCCGTGGAGAAGATCCGGCTTTTTCAGAGGATCCGGCTGATGAACAATCCCTTTATAACCCTCTCCTGTGGTTCTTGGTTTATTAGTGTAGATGCGGGGAACCAGAACAAGACGGTCAGCCACCTCTTCCTGGACCCTTGCCAGACGATTGGTATAGTCGCAGACGGCATCTTCATTGTCTGCGGAGCAGGGACCGATAATTACAAGAAATTTATCGGATTTTCCGGTTATGACATCACGAATCATACGATCCCGTTTCTCTTTTATAGCAATAATCCGGTCTGTAATGGGATATTCCTGCTTTATCTCTGCGGGAGTTGGTAATTTTTTCGTTAATTCTATACTCATCTTTGTCATGTCCTTTCAATCTCTGTCAGATAGATTTTTTTGCGAGTCCATTATAATACAACTTTCATTTTTTGTCGATATTCAAATGAAGCGGATCTATGTTTTTTGGCAGATGTATCAATTGAAAGGTCAGCAAAAGACAAATGTATGTGATGCATATAACAAAACATTTGGCTGCAGTTACGATGAAATCGTTCATCCCGAGAGAAGAAAGGACTGTATCGGCCAGGTGTGATCCCCCTGCGGAGAGTATCAGAAATATGCCCGGTTTGACCAGAGAATTCCAGGCGGAAAAGATCAGTACATGTTCACGGTACAAGGTGCAGAGGGAAAGAATCACCAGCAGAATTTCATTACCCAGGATACCCCACAGACAGCCGGCTATTCCTGTTTTGGGAACCAGAAGAAGGACGCAGATAATCCTGACGGTCAGGCCGGTTAAATTCTGAATAAAATAGCAGGCGGTTTTTCCAAGACCATTGATGATGCTGGCAAGAGTGGAGGAAAGATAGAGAAAGGGGCAAAGAAAAGCCAGCATGGAAATAAACTGTCCTGCTTCCTGACTGTGAAACAGGAGAATACCGATGGAATCACCGCAGGTAAAAAAGATTCCGAAACAGAGAATACCCAGAAATAAGCCGTACCGGATGGTTTTTTCCACGGTAAAGGCGATTCTCCGGTAATTATTCTGCGCTTTGGATTCTGATACGGCAGGCAGCAGCATGACGGATACAGACTGGGTAATCGTGGAAGGAAATAAAATCAGCGGAAGCGCCATGCCTGTCAGAACACCGTAGATGGACAGAGCCTCTGAGGAGGTAAGACCGTACTGAACAAGGCATATGGGAATCAGAATAGATTCCCCGCTTTTCATTAGATTCAGAATAATACGGTTAGCGGAAAGGGGCGCTGCAAGCTGGATAATTTCAGAAGCATATTTTTTCCAGGGGGAAGCCAGACAAAAAACGTACCCTTCTTTGTGGAAGTCTTTCCGGAGAAAGAAAACGATGTAAAGCAGGGAAAATATTTCCGCAGCAGCTGTTCCGGCTACGGCCAGCATGGGAGTCGCTTCTGTGCCGTTTTTCAGCATCAGAGAATAAAAGAGCCAGGAAGCGGACACGCGCAGCAGCTGTTCCAGCAGCTGTCCAAGGGAAGGAATCCAGGTGTTCCGGGCTGCGAAATAATAAGAAACAAAACAAATGTGCAGCGTGCCAAAGGGGATGGTAAGCGCCATTAGTTTCATAAGAGGAATGCAGGCAGCTTCAGACAGAATGTTTCTGCAGAACCATTCGCTTCCCTGATAAAGAAAAAAAGAGGCGGCCAGAGAAAGCAAAAGAGATAGAACACTGCCGGTGATGAGCAGATCTTTTGCACCTTTCTGATCACCTACGGCAGATTTTGCGGAGATGCAACGGGACAGAGCTGTCTGAATCCCCATAACGGTAAATGCATATGACAGACTGAAGATGGGTAAAATCAGCTGGTAGATTCCCAGTCCTTCCGCACCAATGGTATGCGACAGGAATATTCTATAGAAAAAACCGATGAGGCGGCTGATAAGTCCGGCAGCTGTCAGAAGAATAGTGCCGGTGAGAAGACGTTGCTGTTTGGGCATGGCGGCCTCTGTATCTGGATTTATACAAATATATTCTTTTAATGTGCTTGACAGAACCTGGGAATAATGATATTCTATCGGCAGAAACCCGAGTGAAATAGTCGGAATTAAAAGCAGAGGTGAAAAGGTGAAATTATCTACGAAAGGAAGATATGGACTGAGAGCTTTAATTGATCTGGCAGCCTGTGATTCTGGAGAAGCGATATCCATTCAGAGTATTGCCCGGCGTCAGAATATATCAGAGAGCTATCTGGAGCAGCTGATGAGGCTGATGCGCAAAGCGGATCTGGTGGTGAGTGTCAGAGGTGCCGGGGGCGGTTACCGTCTTGCCAGACCGGCGGAAAAAATTTCAGTAGGGGATATTTTAAGAGCACTGGAGGGAAGCCTGGAAGCAGTCACATGCCCTGGAAATCAGGAAGACAAAGGCTGCGAGGGTGCGGATTACTGTGTCGCCCGCTACGTCTGGAAGAGAATTAATGACAGTATTACACAGGCAGTGGACAATATCATGCTGGATCAGCTGGCACAGGAGAGCCGCAGGATTCAGGAAAAAGGCAGCCCCGGGAATATTATCTGTAATAATTAGGAGTGTGACAGAATGAAAAAAATGATATATCTGGACAATGCAGCAACAACAAAAACATCGCCGGAGGTAGTGGAGGCTATGCTTCCTTACTTTTCTGAATTGTATGGAAATCCTTCAAGTATTTATGAGCTGGCTACTGTCAGTAAAAATGCCATTACCACTGCCCGGGAAGAGATTGCAGGAGTGCTGGGTGCTGCTCCTGACAGCATTTATTTTACAGCCGGTGGAACAGAAGCGGACAATTGGGCGTTAAAAGCGGCCTATGAAGCTTATGGGAAAAAAGGAAATCATATTATTACTACTAAGATAGAACATCACGCCATATTGCATACTTGTGAATATCTGGAGAAAAGGGGCGCCCGCATCACTTATCTGGATGTGGATGAAAACGGTCTGGTGGATCCGCAGGATGTGGAAGCGGCAATCACGGAAGACACTATTTTAATTTCCGTTATGTTTGCCAATAATGAAATCGGAACTATCCAGCCTATTGAGGAAATCGGCAGAATTGCCAGGGAACATGGAATCCTTTTTCACACGGACGCCGTACAGGCTTTTGGACAGGTGCCCATAGATGTGGAGGCCATGCATATCGATATGCTTTCCTCCAGCGCCCATAAAATAAAAGGACCGAAGGGAATCGGCTTTTTGTATATCCGGAAAGGTGTAAAGATTCGTTCCTTTATTCATGGCGGAGCGCAGGAAAGAAAACGTCGTGCCGGTACGGAAAACGTCCCGGGAATTGTGGGATATGGATGTGCCGCGCGTCTGGCGGCGTCCACTATGGAAGAGCGCAGAGAAAAAGAGACGCAGATGAGGGATTATCTGATTCAGAGAATTCTGAAAGAAGTTCCCTATACCCGTCTGAACGGTCATCCTGCTAAGAGACTGCCGAACAATGTAAATATCAGTTTCCAGTTTATCGAAGGGGAATCTCTTCTGATCATGCTGGACATGGAAGGAATTTGTGCTTCCAGCGGTTCCGCATGTACCTCAGGTTCTCTGGATCCATCGCACGTGCTGCTGGCTATCGGTCTTCCTCATGAGATTGCTCATGGTTCGCTTAGGCTGACGTTAAGCGATGAGACCACCAGAGAAGAACTGGATTTTACCGTGGAGCAGATTAAAAAAATTGTGGAGCGGCTGCGCAGCATGTCTCCGCTCTATGAAGATTTTGTAAAGAGACACTCAGGGAAATAATAAAAAATAACAGAACAGGAGAATTATATATGTACAGTGAGAAAGTAATGGATCATTTCCAGAATCCGAGAAATGTAGGAGAAATTGAAAATGCCAGCGGCGTGGGTACTGTGGGCAATGCAAAATGCGGTGATATTATGAGAATTTATCTGGACATCGATGACGATGGAATTATAAAAGACTGCAAGTTTAAGACATTCGGCTGCGGAGCCGCTGTGGCAACCAGCAGTATGGCAACGGAACTGGTTAAAGGGAAAAGCATTCAGGATGCTCTTAAGGTGACAAACAAAGCGGTTATGGAAGCATTGGATGGTCTTCCTCCTGTAAAAGTTCATTGCTCCCTTCTGGCGGAGGAAGCGATTCATGCGGCACTGTGGGATTACGCAGAAAAGCACGGTATTAAAATAGAAGGACTTCAGAAGCCGAAATCCGATATTCACGAGGGTGAAGAAGAAGAGGAAGAAGAGTATTAATGAAGAAAGAAAAAGTTGTGGTGGGTATGTCCGGCGGAGTGGATTCCTCTGTGGCGGCCTGGCTTCTGAAAGAGCAGGGATATGATGTCATCGGAGTGACTATGCAGATATGGCAGGATGAGGAACCGGAACATCAGGAGGAAAACGGCGGCTGTTGCGGCCTGTCGGCGGTGGAAGATGCCCGGCGGGTGGCAGCGGTTCTTGGAATCCCGCATTACGTGATGAACTTTAAACGGGAATTTAAAACCAGAGTCATCGATTACTTTGTGGGAGAATATGTGAGGGGAAGAACGCCCAATCCCTGTATCGCCTGCAACCGATATGTAAAATGGGAATCACTTTTGAAGAGAAGTCTGGATATCGGAGCTTCCTATATTGCCACCGGCCATTATGCCAGAGTGGAAAAACTATCTACCGGACGTTTTGCCATACGAAACTCGGTGACGGCGGCGAAGGATCAGACCTATGCTCTTTATAATCTGACGCAGGAACAGCTTTTTCATACGCTGATGCCGGTGGGAAAATATAAAAAGGAAGACATCAGGAAAATGGCGGAAGAACTGGGACTTTCAGTGGCAGGAAAACCGGACAGTCAGGAAATCTGTTTCGTCCCGGATGGAGATTACGCGTCGTTTATCGATAAGACTGTGGGAAAAAAGATTCCGGAAGGGAATTTTGTCAATGCTTCAGGTGAAGTTCTGGGCAGACATAAAGGGATCACTCATTATACCATAGGCCAGCGGAAAGGATTGAATCTTTCCATGGGACGTCCGGTTTTTGTTACGAAGATCTGTCCGGAAACCAATGAAGTGGTGATTGGAGATAACGAGGAGATCTTCCAGCGGGAAGTAAGGGCGGACAGGCTGAATTTTATGGCTGTAAATATGGCGGTGGGAGATACCATGCGGGCCTCTGCCAAGATCCGTTACAACCATAAAGGAGCTCCGTGCAGCATTACGCGGACCGGTGCGGATGAACTGCTCTGTGTTTTTGACGAGCCCCAGCGTGCTGTAACGCCCGGTCAGGCACTGGTATTTTACGATGGAGAATATGTAGCCGGAGGAGGTACGATTGTATGATACCAGATTATCATCTGCACACTTGGTTTTCCGGGGACAGCGAGACCGATCCCCACGATATGGTACAGAGAGCCATTGCATTGGGAATGAAATCCATCTGTATTACCGATCATATGGATACGGACAGCGAGGAACCGGAATTTATTCTGGATACTGACCGGTATATTCCCTATATGGAAGCGCTCAGGGAAGAGTACCGGGACCGGCTGGACATCAGGATCGGTGTTGAAATAGGAATGCAGACTCACCTGGCAAAGCGCCATGAAGAATATGTAAAAAAATATCCATTTGATTTTGTCATCGGTTCTCTTCATCTGGTGTATGGAAAAGACCCATACTTTTCGGAAGTCTTTGAAGGAAGAGAGGACCGTCAGGTATACCGGGCTTATCTGGAATCCCTGCTGGAAAATCTCCGCGCTTTTCACGGATATCAGGTGGTGGGACATATTGATTACGTTGTACGTTACGGCGTGCATAAAGCGGAACAATATGGATATACTGAATATGCCGATATACTGGATGAGATACTGCGGTGTATCATAAAAAGCGGGCGGGGAATTGAAGTGAACACGGCAGGGCTTCAGAAGGGACTGGGATTTCCAAATCCTCATTATGATGTGATCAGAAGATATCGTGAGCTGGGAGGAAGCATCGTTACTGTGGGATCAGACGCCCACAATCCGGCCCAGATCGGTTATGATTTCGGGCGGATTGAAGAGTTTTTAAAGGAAGCCGGTTTCCGTTACCGGGCAGAATTTAAAGATAATGTACCTGTTTTTATACAATTGTGACAAAGAAGTGATTTTTTTTTAAGATAAGTTCTACTTGATATTTTATGACAGATTCTGTAAAATATCAGTTGGTGGACGTGCATTTTGTACGGACTTATATGCAAATTATCATGTTTAGGAGGAATTAAGATGGCAGTAAAAGTAGCGATCAATGGATTCGGACGTATTGGACGTCTGGCATTCAGACAGATGTTTGGAGCAGATGGATATGAAGTGGTGGCAATCAACGACCTTACTTCTCCCAAAATGCTTGCACACTTACTGAAATATGACTCATCACAGGGCAAATATGCATTGGCTGATACAGTAAAAGCAGGAGAGGATTCTATCACAGTTGATGGAAAAGAAATCAAAATCTATGCGAAAGCAAACGCTGAAGAACTTCCTTGGGGAGAAATCGGCGTAGACGTTGTTCTGGAATGTACAGGATTCTACACATCCAAAGAAAAAGCATCTGCTCACATCAAAGCAGGAGCAAGAAAAGTTGTTATCTCTGCACCGGCTGGAAATGATCTGCCAACTATCGTATATAATGTTAACCATAACACACTGAAACCGGAAGATACTGTTATTTCAGCAGCTTCCTGTACAACAAACTGCCTGGCACCTATGGCAAAAGCGCTGAATGATCTGGCTCCGATTCAGAGCGGTATCATGAGCACCATCCATGCTTACACAGGTGATCAGATGATCCTGGATGGACCTCAGAGAAAAGGCGATCTGAGAAGATCCCGTGCAGGCGCTGTAAATATCGTTCCCAACAGCACTGGCGCTGCAAAGGCAATCGGTCTGGTTATTCCGGAACTGAACGGTAAACTGATCGGTTCTGCACAGCGTGTTCCGACTCCGACAGGTTCTACCACAATTCTTGTTGCAGTAGTAAAAGGAAAAGTTACTGTCGATCAGATCAATGAAGCAATGAAAAACGCAGCTACAGAGTCCTATGGATATAATGATGAAGAAATTGTATCCAGCGATGTTATCGGTATGACATATGGTTCTCTGTTTGATGCTACACAGACAATGGTTTCTCCGATGGAGAACGGTGATACACAGGTACAGGTTGTATCCTGGTATGACAATGAGAATTCATACGTGAGCCAGATGGTTCGTACTATTAAATACTTCTCAGAATTAGCGTAAGCAATTGAAGATCCAAATGGGTCCGGTCTGATAGGGCCGGACCTTTTTTAAAAATAGAAGGAGGACAGTGTATGCTGAATAAAAAATCAGTAGACGATATCAATGTGAAGGGCCTTAAAGTTCTGGTCAGATGTGATTTTAACGTGCCGTTAAAAGACGGTAAAATCACAGATGAAAACAGACTGGTGGCGGCGCTTCCCACCATTAAAAAACTTATCGCAGACGGAGGAAGAATAATTCTCTGTTCCCATCTGGGAAAACCGAAGGGAGAGCCGAAGCCGGAACTTTCTCTGGCACCGGTGGCAGTACGTCTCAGCGAACTGCTGGGTCAGGAAGTGAAATTCGCTGCGGATCCGGAAGTAGTTGGCCCCAACGCCAAAGCAGCAGTTGCCGCTATGAATGACGGAGATGTGATTCTTCTGGAGAATACCCGTTATCGGGCGGAAGAGACGAAAAACGGCGAAGAATTCAGTAAAGAACTGGCATCTCTCTGCGACGTATTCGTAAATGACGCTTTTGGTACCGCTCACAGAGCTCACTGCTCCAATGTAGGTGTGACAAAATATGTGGATACCTGCGTGGTAGGATATCTGATGCAGAAAGAAATAGATTTCCTGGGCAATGCGGTAAATAATCCGGAGAGACCTTTTGTAGCGATCCTGGGCGGAGCAAAAGTAGCGGATAAGTTAAATGTTATTGCAAATTTGCTGGAAAAATGCGATACTTTAATTATCGGAGGCGGTATGGCCTATACCTTTTTAAAAGCCAAGGGAGGACAGATCGGTACATCTCTTGTAGATGATGAAAAACTGGATTACTGCAAAGACATGATGGAAAAATCTGAGAAGCTGGGTAAAAAACTGCTGCTTCCAGTGGATACTACGATTACCAGCGCTTTCCCGGATCCCATAGACGCCCCGGTGGAAACAAGCATTGTGGCTTCTGACTCCATTCCGGCAGATATGATGGGACTGGATATCGGAACGAAGACAGCTGAACTTTTTGCTGAGGCAGTCAAGACGGCCAAAACCGTTGTATGGAACGGTCCTATGGGAGTGTTTGAAAATCCCATTCTGGCCAAAGGTACTATTGCTGTGGCGAAAGCTCTGGCTGAGACAGACGCTACCACCATCATTGGAGGAGGAGATTCTGCAGCAGCAGTAAATCAGTTGGGATTCGGAGATAAGATGACCCATATTTCTACGGGAGGAGGAGCTTCTCTGGAATTCCTGGAAGGGAAAGAGCTTCCCGGCGTGGCAGCCGCAGATGATAAGTAAAAAGCTTAGCGAACCCGAGCCGCAGGCGAAGGTGTGAGGTTAGCGTTTACTTAGTTCTCCGCCATTAGCGAATGCGAGCCGCAGGCGAAGCATGAGGTTAGGGCAAGGAGAACATACCCGAAAAAGCTTAGCGAACCCGAGCCGCAGGCGAAGTAATGCTATTATGAAAGAAAAGAGGATAAGAAAATGGCAAGAAAAAAAATTATCGCAGGCAACTGGAAAATGAACATGACTCCCAGCGAGGCAGTAGAGCTGGTAAATACTCTGAAGCCGTTGGTTGCTAATGATGAAGTTGACGTGGTATTCTGCGTACCGGCGATTGACATTATTCCTGTTGTTGAAGCATGCAAGGGCAGCAACATTCAGGTGGGTGCTGAAAATATGTATTTTGAGGAGAAAGGTGCATACACAGGAGAAATTTCTCCCAACATGCTGACTGATGCAGGCGTTAAATACGTTATTCTTGGTCACTCTGAGAGAAGAGAATATTTTGCAGAAACCAATGAAACCGTGAATAAGAAAATGCTGAAAGCCTTTGAGCATGGTCTGACCCCGATTATGTGCTGCGGTGAATCTCTGGAGCAGAGAGAGCAGGGCGTAACCATGGACTTTATCCGTCAGCAGGTTAAAGTAGGATTCCTGAACGTAACAGCTGATCAGGCTAAAACAGCTGTAATTGCTTACGAACCCATCTGGGCTATCGGAACAGGAAAGACTGCAACAACAGAGCAGGCACAGGAAGTATGTGCCGCTATCCGCCAGTGCATTGCTGAAATCTACGATGAAGCTACGGCAGAGGCTATCCGTATCCAGTACGGCGGATCTGTAAACGCTGCTACTGCGCCGGAACTGTTCGTACAGGCAGATATCGACGGAGGACTGGTTGGAGGAGCCGCTCTGAAACCGGACTTCGGCAAAATCGTAAATTATAAATAATTCCCGCAAAAAAACCGTGGAATTCAGGATATCGAAAACCTGAATTCCACGGTTTTTTCTTTTTGTCAGTCAGGAATATCCATGACACCGTTTAAAATCAGTCGTGGACGGTAGGGGTACTGGCTGACTTCCTCGCGGCTGGTAACTCCGGAGAGAACCAGCGCTGTATCCAGACCGGATTCCACACCGGCAATGATATCTGTGTCCATACGGTCGCCGATAATGGCGGCTTCTTCTGAATGAACGCCCAGCATACGCAGTCCGGTACGCATCATCAGAGGATTGGGCTTACCCACGAAGTAAGCGGATTTTCCTGTAGTCAGTTCTATAGGGGAAATCAAAGCCCGGCATGCCGGTACAATGCCTGTTTCCGAGGGACCGGTCAGGTCCGTATTCGTTCCAATCAGACGGGCGCCCTTTTCAATCAGTTTGACAGCGTGCAGAATATTTTCATAATTATAGTTTCGTGTTTCACCGATGACAACGTAATCAGGATTTACGTCATTAATGGTTATTCCGGCATCGTACAGTGCGTTTAAAAGTCCGGGAGCGCCGATTACGTATGCACTGCATCCGGGAGACTGGGTTTTCAGAAAATTGGCTGTAGCCAGTGCGCTGGTATAAAAATGATTTTCATCCACATCCAGACCCATTCTTGCCAGCTTTTGCTGAAGCTCTTTTGGCGAGCGTTCGCTGGAGTTGGTCAGGAAGAGAAATCTTTTGTTCTTTTCATAAAGCCAGTTCACGAATTCATGGACACCGGGCAGCAGGATATTGCCGTGGTAAATCACGCCGTCCATATCGCAGATAAATCCCTTTTTCTCTCTTAATTTTTCCATATTAGCAACCTCCTTCTGTCTATTGTAACGGCATACAGACAGAAAGGCAAATAAAAAATACTTAAAATGAATTTTACATATGTTTTACACAGTGCCGATAATGAATTTTACAAACAATATTGTATGATAGTTCCGTAAAGTTGAAGCAGAAAAAAGGAGAGAAAATTTATTATGAAGAAAAAGATTGTAATGTTACTTATGACAGTTATGGTTGGAAGCACGGTACTGGCCGGATGCGGCGGAGGAAACAACGGCAGCAGTGATACAGCTGAGAGTACGGATTCATCTTCTGCGGCAGGAACAACAGAAGGAACTGCTGAGAAAGACAGTGAAAGCACTGGCGGAGCGTCAGGTCCCATTACCATTTGCTCTAGAGAAGATGGCTCAGGAACCAGAGGCGCTTTCGTAGAGCTTTTCGGAATTGAAGAGGAGGTTGACGGAGAAAAGGTGGATATGACAACTCCCGAGGCCAAAATCACAAACAGCACTTCTGTTATGATGACAACAGTAGAAGGCGATGTGAACGCTATCGGATATATTTCTCTGGGCTCTTTAAATGATACAGTAACTGCGGTGAAAATTGACGGAGCAGAAGCAACTCCGGAAAATATTGAAAACGGTACATATAAAGTGGTGCGTCCTTTCAATATTGCGACAAAAGCTGATTTAAGCGAGGCTGCTCAGGATTTTGTAGACTATATTATGAGTGAAGAAGGACAGGCTGTCGTAGAAGAAAACGGATATATTCCGATTTCTGATGTGGAAGCATTTTCAGGCGGAACAGCTTCCGGTGATGTGGTTGTGGCAGGTTCTTCATCTGTAACACCGGTTATGGAAAAACTGAAAGAAGCATATGCAGAAGTGAATCCCAACGTAAATATCGAAGTTCAGCAGAGCGATTCCACAACCGGAATGCAGTCGGCAATTGACGGACTGTGTGACATCGGTATGGCTTCCCGTGAACTGAAAGACAGTGAAACAGAAGCAGGCCTGACAGCAACAGTTATCGCACAGGATGGTATTGCGGTTATCGTAAATAATGACAGCGGAATTGATGAGCTTTCCAGTGATCAGGTAAAATCAATCTATACAGGCGAAGTATTAGACTGGGAAGATGTTAAATAACTTTTTGGTTACTGTGTGAAGGTGAAAGGTGAGGAAATCATATGAATCAAGTTAAAGAACAGGTCATGAAGATAGTGTTTCTGATTGCCGCCTGTACATCTGTCCTTGCCGTAGCACTGATATGTATATTCCTCTTTGCAAACGGAATACCGGCCATTGGAGAAATCGGAGTCGGAAAATTTCTTCTGGGAGAATTGTGGAGACCTTCGAATAATCTGTACGGAATACTGCCCATGATATTGGGCAGTATTTATGTGACAGCAGGTGCTATTATCCTGGGAGTACCCGTTGCACTGTTTACATCAGTGTTTATGGCAAGATATTGTCCAAAAAAAATATATCCGTTTTTACAGTCCGCAATTAATCTGATGGCAGGCGTTCCGTCAGTTGTATATGGTTTCTTCGGACTGGTGTTAATTGTTCCTCTGATTCAGAGCGCGACGGGCAGAGACGGAAGCACTAT
This sequence comes from Ruminococcus sp., assembly GCA_050944415.1. GTDB lineage: Bacteria > Bacillota > Clostridia > Lachnospirales > Lachnospiraceae > Ruminococcus_G. The sequence continues at coordinate 23,860 of JBMNRA010000014.1, read as the reverse complement.
GCTGGCAGCATCTGTACTTCTGGCAATTATGATTCTGCCCACAATTATCGGCGTTACAGAATCATCGCTGCGCAGCGTACCGGAAAGTTATTATGAGGGATCGCTGGCATTGGGAGCTACCCATGAGAGAAGTATCTTCTTTACTATTATACCTGCAGCAAAATCAGGAATCGTGGCCGGAATTGTACTGGGAATCGGTAGAGCTGTCGGCGAGACAATGGCTGTTATCATGGTTGCCGGCAATCAGGCCAGAATGCCTGCCGGTCTTCTCCGGGGTGTACGAACTCTGACCGCCAACATTGTACTGGAAATGGGATATGCGGCTGATCTTCACAGAGAAGCATTGATTGCCACAGGAGTAGTACTGTTTGTATTTATCCTGATTATCAATCTGGCGGTATCATTACTGAACAGGAGGACTCACTATGGAGACTAAAAAACAGTCAAAGCTGCGTCAGAGATTCAGCGAGTATGCCAAAAGTCCTTCTTCAGCGATCCTGGCAGCTCTTGTTATGCTCTGTACGGCAATTACATTTTTTGTACTGCTGTTCCTGATCGTTTTTATTCTGGTAAAGGGTGTGACACATCTTACACCGAGTCTGTTTTCCTTCACTTACACAACGGAAAACGCTTCTCTGATGCCGGCCCTTATTAATACGCTGATTATAACGGCTCTGTCATTGGTGATAGCAGTACCGGTAGGCGTGGCGTCCGCTATTTTCCTGGTGGAGTATGCAGGAAAAGAAAGTAAACTTGTGGGGCTGATCCGTATTACGGCGGAGACCCTTTCAGGAATTCCCTCAATCGTATATGGTCTGTTTGGTCTGCTGTTTTTTGCAACCACACTGCACTGGGGATATTCATTGCTGTCCGGTTCATTTACGCTTGTTATTATGATTCTTCCGCTGATTATGAGAACAACGGAAGAAGCGTTAAAAGCGGTTCCGGATTCCTACAGAGAGGCCAGTTTCGGTTTGGGCGCCGGAAAACTGAGAACAATTTTTAAAATCGTACTGCCTTCAGCAGTTCCTGGTATTTTATCAGGAGTTATTCTGGCAACCGGACGTATCGTGGGAGAGACGGCAGCCCTGATGTATACGGCAGGTACCGTTGCACAGGTTCCCAAAAGCCTTATGGGATCAGGAAGAACGCTGGCGGTTCATATGTATGCTCTTTCCAGTGAAGGACTTTATATGGATCAGGCCTATGCCACGGCTGTTGTTCTGCTGGTTATCGTTCTTCTGATTAACTGGCTTTCCGGAAAACTGGCAAAACGCATTGCGAAAGGATAAAACGATGAGTAAAATTTCGATAAAGAATATGGATTTATATTATGGGGATTTTCATGCGCTGAAGAATGTGAATCTGGAAATCCAGGAGAAGGAGATTACAGCATTCATCGGCCCTTCAGGCTGCGGAAAGTCCACACTTTTAAAATCTCTGAACCGAATGAACGATTTGGTGCCGGGATGTAAAATTACAGGGGAACTTACCCTTGACGGTGAAGATATTTACGGCAATATGAATGTAAATATGCTTCGTAAACGTGTGGGAATGGTATTCCAGAAACCCAACCCCTTTCCCATGAGTATTTATGATAATATTGCCTATGGCCCCAGGACTCATGGCATTCATGCAAAAGCAAAACTGGATGAAATCGTGGAGCGTTCTCTGAGAGACGCGGCTATCTGGGATGAAGTCAAAGACAGGCTGAAAAAAAGCGCGCTGGGTATGTCAGGCGGACAGCAGCAGCGTCTCTGCATTGCGAGAGCGCTGGCAGTACAGCCGGAAGTGCTGCTGATGGATGAACCCACATCTGCGCTGGATCCGATTTCCACTTCTAAAATTGAAGAGCTGGCGATGGAACTGAAGAAAAATTATACCATTGTTATGGTAACTCACAATATGCAGCAGGCGGTTCGTGTTTCCGATAAGACAGCTTTCTTTTTACTTGGGGAAGTGATAGAATATGATGAGACGGAAACTTTGTTCTCAGTACCGAAGGACAAGCGGACGGAAGATTATATTACAGGAAGGTTTGGATGATATGCGGAATTATTTTGATATGCAGATGAAAAATCTGCATCAGGAATTGAAAGAAATGGGTGGTCTCTGTCAGTTGACGATTTCAAAGACATATCAGTTGTTAAATAAAGGAGACCGGGATGTGATCAAAAGCATTGTCGCTCAGGAAGACCAGATTAATCAGAAAGAGAGGGACATCGAAAGTCTCTGTATGAAGCTTCTGCTCAGACAACAGCCGGTAGCTTCCGATCTGCGTAAAATTTCCGCGGCCTTGAAGATGATTACTGATATGGAAAGAATCGGTGACCAGGCTCTGGATATTGCTGAGATTGTGGAGATGGGTAAGATTCTGGAAGTAAAAGATACGGAGCTTCTGGGAAAAATGGCGGAAGTTACCATGGATATGGTATCAAGAAGCGTGGAAGCTTACGTGGCACAGGATCTGCAGCGGGCCCAGGATGTCATTGATTCCGATGATCTGGTGGATAATCTTTTTGTGGAAATCCGTAAAAAGCTGATTGACAGCATAGAAGATAATAATATGGATGAAGAGCAGATTCTGGATTATCTGATGATTGCAAAATACTATGAAAGAATTGGAGATCATGCCACCAATATCGCTGAATGGGTAGAGTTTTCTATTCTTGGAAAGCACAGAAGCGGAAAGGAAGCCTGAGATTTTTTAATAAAAATAGAAACTTCCTCCGGTTTTTGTTGATATTTGCGTAAGAGCTGATATAATATTGACCAGAGAAAAAACAAAAATAAGGAGAGAAGTTATGAGAAGAATAGCAGCATTGGCCGTGACGGCTGTGATGACCTTGTCTTTGACAGCCTGTGGCGGTTCGGCAAAAGAAAATACTGTACATTCCGCGGAAGATCTGCCGGGAAAAACCATAGGGGTTCAGCTGGGTACTACAGGTGACAGCCTGGTGACGGAATATGAGGAAGCGGATGACGGGACAAAGGTAGAAAGATATAGTAAAGGAAGCGATGCTGTTCAGTCACTGATACAGGGCAAGATAGACTGTGTGGTTATCGATGCGCAGCCGGCGAAGGCTTTCGTGGAAAAGAATGACGGCCTGAAGATTCTGGATGAGCCCCTTTCAGAAGAAGAGTATGCGATTGCCATCGCAAAGGGAAATACGGAGCTGAAAGATAAAATTAACCAGGCGCTGGCTGAACTTAAGGAAGACGGTACGCTGGAGTCCATTGAAGATAATTACATTGGAGAAAACATTGGGGAATCTCCCTATGAATCTCCGGCAGATGTGGACCGTTCCAACGGAGAGCTGATTATGGCTACTAACGCAGCTTTTGAGCCCTATGAGTATTATAAGAATAATGAAATCGTAGGTATCGACGCCGATATGGCTCAGGCTATTGCAGACAAGCTGGGAATGGAACTGAAAATTGAGGATATGGAATTTGATTCCATCGTCAATGCGGTACAGTCCGGAAAGGCTGATATCGGTGTGGCAGGCATGACTGTTACGGAAGAGCGGCTGAAAAACATTGATTTTACAGATACGTATACCACAGCTTCTCAGGTAATCATTGTAAGAGAATAGAGAACATGAAAACAGGACTGTTGCTTTTGGGAACAGTCCTGTTGTTGTGCATATAAACGTAAGGAGGAACCTATGGCAGAGAAATTTTATGATAATTTTGTGGCAGAAGACAGATGGATGTTTCTGTTGCAGGGTCTGGGCAACACTTTGCTGATTACGGTTTTTGCTGTACTGGTAGGTGTTGTGTTCGGCTTTTTGATTGCCATTATCAGGGCAACCCACGATAAAAACGGAAATTTGAAAATATTGAATTTTATCTGTAAAATATATTTGACGGTAATCCGCGGAACGCCTGTTCTGGTGCAGATACTGATTATCTATTATGTAATCTTTGCAGCTGTGGATATTAACAAGATTATAGTGGGCGTTATCGGTTTCGGTCTGAATTCCGCCGCCTATGTGGCGGAAATTGTCCGTTCCGGCATTATGTCCGTGGATGTGGGACAGTTTGAGGCTGGCCGGAGTCTGGGATTTACTTATGTAAGTACAATGCGGTATATTGTAATGCCACAGGCTTTTAAAAATATTCTGCCAGCTCTGGCAAATGAGTTTATTGTTCTGTTGAAAGAAACTTCCATCAGTGGTTACATCGGACTGATGGATCTGACACGAGGCGGCGATATTATTCGAAGCGTTACTTATGACGCATTCATGCCGTTGATAGCAGTAGCTCTGATTTATCTTGTGATTGTCATGGCTCTGACTGCCGGTGTAAATAAACTGGAAGAGAGGCTGAGAACGAGTGAGCGATAATCGGGTATTAATAGAAGTAAAAGGATTATGCAAAGCTTTTGGCGACAACGTGGTGCTGAAAGATCTTTCCACTGAAATCCGGCAGGGAGAAGTGGTGGCTATTATCGGTCCCTCCGGCTGTGGAAAGTCTACATTTCTGCGGTCTTTGAATCTGCTGGAAGTTCCTACGGCAGGAACCATTAATTTTGAAGGAACAGATATTACATCTTCCGCCGTAGATATCAATAAAGTACGGCAGAAAATCGGTATGGTATTTCAGCAGTTCAATCTTTTTCCACATATGACAATCAAAGAGAACATTATGTTGGCGCCGGTAAAACTGGGAATCATGAGTCAACAGGAGGCATCGGACAAAGCGGATGCGCTACTGAAAAGAGTAGGACTTCCCGACAAGGCGGATACCTATCCTTCTATGATTTCCGGTGGGCAGAAACAGAGAATTGCCATTGCCCGGGCGCTGGCGATGAATCCTGACGTCATGCTTTTTGATGAGCCTACTTCCGCCCTGGATCCGGAGATGGTAGGTGAGGTGCTGGAGCTGATGAAAGAGCTGGCGGAAGATGGCATGACCATGGTAGTGGTTACCCACGAAATGGGTTTTGCAAGAGAAGTGGCCACCCGTGTAATTTTTATCGATGAGGGGAATATTAAGGAAGAAAATACGCCGAAGGAATTTTTCAGTCATCCCGAAAATCCGCGGCTTCGTGATTTTCTTTCCAAGGTACTGTAAACATTTTGAAAAGGAGTAATGAATATGCCAAAAAAACCCACAGTCCTGATGATATTGGACGGTTATGGATTAAATGACAAATGTGAAGGAAATGCAGTCTGTGAAGCAAAAACACCGATAATGGATCAGCTGATGAGTCAGTGTCCTTTTGTGAAGGGAAATGCCAGCGGCCTTGCAGTGGGACTTCCTGACGGACAGATGGGGAATTCTGAGGTGGGTCATCTGAATATGGGCGCCGGCCGCATCGTCTATCAGGAACTGACACGGATCACAAAAGAAATTGAGGACGGAGATTTCTTTAAAAATGAAGCGCTGCTGACAGCAGTGAATAACGCCAAAAAGAATGATTCTGCCATTCATTTTATGGGGCTTCTTTCAGACGGGGGAGTTCACAGCCATATCACTCACCTGTATGGCCTTCTGGAACTGGCGAAAAGAGAAGGCCTATCCAAAGTGTACGTACATTGTTTCCTGGATGGAAGAGATACGCCTCCTGCTTCAGGAAAAGGTTATATTGAACAGCTGGAAGAAAAAATGAAAGAAATCGGGGTGGGCCGCATCGGTGTGGTTTCCGGCCGCTATTATGCCATGGACCGGGATAACCGGTGGGACCGCGTGGAACGGGCGTATCAGGCGCTGACCAAAGGTGAAGGCGTAAAGGGGAACGATGCCGCCGAACTGGTTCAGGAATCCTATGATAAAGGGACTACCGATGAATTTGTGCTTCCCACCGTTGTTCTGAAAGATGGAAAGCCGGCTTGCATCGAAGACGGTGACTCTGTAGTGTTCTTTAATTTCCGGCCGGACAGAGCCAGAGAGATCACCAGAGCTTTCTGCGATGATGAATTTTCAGGTTTTCCCAGAGAAAAGCGGCTGAATCTGACGTACGTATGTTTTACTGATTATGATGATACTATTCAGAATAAACTGGTGGCTTTTCATAAAGTCAGCATTAAAAATACCTTCGGGGAATTTCTGGCGGCACACGGTCTGAAACAGGCCCGGATTGCCGAGACAGAGAAGTATGCTCATGTTACCTTCTTCTTTAATGGAGGAATTGAAGAGCCAAACGAGGGAGAGGACAGAATACTGGTAAAATCTCCGAAAGTTCCTACGTATGACCTGCAGCCGGAAATGAGCGCTTATGAGGTCTGCGACCGCCTGGTGGAAGCCATTACATCCGGAAAGTATGATGTTATTATCATTAATTTTGCCAATCCGGATATGGTAGGTCATACCGGAGTGGAGGCGGCGGCTATCAAAGCAGTGGAAGCGGTGGATAAATGTGTGGGCCGCGCCGTAGAAGCTGTAAAAAAAGCCGACGGTCAAATGTTTATCTGTGCGGATCATGGAAATGCAGAGCAGCTGGTGGACTATGAAACGGGAGAGCCTTTTACTGCCCATACGGTGAACCCGGTTCCTTTCATTCTGGTAAATGCCGATCCATCACTGAAATTGAGAGAAGGCGGTTGTCTGGCTGATATTGCGCCCACGCTGATTGAACTGATGGGACTTTCACAGCCTGAAGAGATGACGGGAAAGAGTTTACTGATACATGCGTAATCATTGACTGATAGGAGGCGGCGAAATGAATTCATTTTTGGGATCGTATCTGGAGAATATTATACCGGTGTCTTTCAGGCTCAGAACGGAAAACGGAACGGAAGTTTTCGGAAAGGGCGAGCCTGCATTTACTGTAACATTGAAAAAGAACATTGAAAAAAAAGAACTGCTGACCAGTACATCTCTTGCTCTGGGCGAAGCTTATATCAGGGGCGATCTGGAGGTGGACAGAGATCTGTATGAAGTACTGGATATGTTTCTGGGACAGATGGGGAAATTTACCACGAATTCTTCTGTGTTGAAGAAACTTCTGTTTACTTCATCCAGCAAGAAAAACCAGAAGACGGAAGTGTCTTCTCATTACGATATCGGAAATGATTTCTACAGCCTGTGGCTGGACGAGACCATGAGCTACTCCTGCGGATATTTTAAAAACCCGGATGATACTCTGTATGATGCGCAGGTGAACAAGGTACATCATATTCTGGACAAGTTGTATCTCTCGGAGGGAATGACCCTTCTGGATATCGGATGCGGCTGGGGCTTTCTTTTAAAAGAAGCGGTAAAAAAATATAAGGTAAAAGGTCTTGGAATTACGCTGAGTCAGGAACAATATGATAAATTTAAAAGCGATATTAAAGAAGAAGGCCTGGAAGACTGCCTGGAGGTGGAACTGCTGGATTACCGGGACCTGGTAAAAACAGGAAGAAAGTTTGACCGTGTTGTCAGCGTTGGTATGCTGGAACACGTGGGCCGGGGGCAGTATGATACATTTCTGGAAACAGTCAGCAAAGTAATGGAGGAGGGAGGCCTGTTTCTGCTTCATTACATCAGTGCGCTGAAAGAGCATCCCGGTGATGCTTTTATAAAAAAATATATTTTTCCAGGAGGGACCATACCTAGTTTGAGGGAAATCATATATTTGATGGCTGACTATAATTTCTATACACTGGATGTAGAAAGTCTGCGCCGGCATTATAACCGGACGCTGCTGTGCTGGCGGGAGAATTTTCTGAAGCACAGGGATCAGATTGAACAGGATAAAGGAGCAGATTTTACCAGAATGTGGGAACTCTATCTTGCTTCCTGCGCCGCTACTTTTCATAACGGAATTATAGATCTGCATCAGATTTTGATGTCGAAAGGCGTCAATAACAGTCTGCCCATGACTCGCGTAGTATAGAAAATATGATTCGGGGAATACTACCTGCATAAATGTTTGCAGGAGGTTATCAAATGTTTCGCTATTTACCGATTCGGCGGATTTACGCAAGAGAGGTTCTGGACTCCAGAGGAAATCCCACTGTAGAAGTAGATGTGACAGTGGGAGAAGGCATTATGGGGATTGACGGATATACGGGAAGGGCGCTGGTGCCGTCAGGTGCATCCACCGGACAGTTTGAGGCGCTTGAATTACGGGACGGAGAAGAACGATATTGTGGTCTTGGAGTACAAAAGGCAGTGGATCATGTCAATGGAAGAATAGCGGAGGCTGTATTGGGAGAAAATGCTCTGAATCAGTCTTATATCGATTATCTGCTGAATGAAACGGATGGAACGGATAATAAAAGCAGTCTGGGAGCCAATGCTACTTTGGGCGTATCTCTTGCGGTGGCGAGAGCATCGGCCATGGCGCTCCGTCTGCCGCTGTATCAGTATCTGGGCGGTGTTCATACAAATCAGATGCCCGTTCCCATGATGAATATCTTAAACGGCGGGAAACATGCGGATAATACGGTGGATCTTCAGGAGTTCATGATTATGCCGCTGCGGGCGGACAACTATCACCAGGCTCTTGCCATGGGTGCAGAGATATACCATGCGCTAAAGAAACTGCTGAAAGACAGAGGTCTGTCTACGGCGGTGGGAGATGAAGGCGGTTTTGCTCCTGATCTGAAAAGTTCCCGGGAGGTGTTGTCCCTTATTGTGGACGCGGTTTCCCAGGCGGGCTATGAACCTGGTGAGGATGTGGGAATAGCTCTGGATGCGGCTGCCAGCGAGTTGTATGACGAAGAGAGGGATGTCTATGTATTCCCGGGAGAAAGCGCCATGGCCGGTGAAGAAGTTATGAGGAGCGCATCAGAGATGGTTTCCTATTATCAGGAGCTGGCGGAAGAATTTCCCATTTTTTCTCTGGAGGACGGTCTCCATGAGAACGACTGGGAAGGATGGAAAAAACTGACAAAAAGTCTGGGAGACCGTATTCAGCTGGTAGGTGATGACCTTTTTGTTACTAACATAAAAAGGCTGGCCTGCGGAATTAAGCTGGGGACGGCGAATGCCATTCTGATAAAGGTGAATCAGATCGGCACCCTTACGGAGACGCTGGATGCGGTGTCCATGGCTCAGCATGCAGGTTACCGTGCGGTAATTTCTCACCGTTCCGGTGAGACGGAGGATGCTTTTATAGCGGATCTGGCGGTGGCTTCCGGCGCTGGTCAGATTAAGACGGGAGCGCCCTGCCGTACGGACCGTACCGCCAAGTATAATCAGCTTCTTCGAATTGAAGAATATCTGGGGAAAGTTGCCAGATATCAGAATCCTTTCCAGCATTAAAGTAATTTTGGATTGAAATTGCTGCATAACTGTGGTAGAATACTCTCAGTATGCGAGCCACAGGAGGTGTGAAAGTGGATATCTTAAAAATTATAGTTACAGTTTTGTTTGTAATTGATTGTATAGGACTGACGATTGTAGTATTGATGCAGGAAGGAAAGAGCCAGGGACTGGGTGCCATCGGAGGCATTGCAGATTCTTACTGGGGACAGAATAAAGGACGTTCCATGGAAGGTACACTGGTGAAAGGAACCAAGATTATGGCGATTCTTTTCATCATACTGGCTATCGTGCTGAATATTAATTTTTGAGAACAGACACTCTTGTATCGCAGCAAGAGTGTTTTTTTGTAAACAGTTGCGCATGCAACGGCGCGTCTGTGGATAGAAAATAAACAGGAGAAATCGTGAATAAAAAAGAATTGAAAAAAAGGAAAAAGCTGTTGATGGATCTGATTTCCGCGAAGGAATATCAGCCTATGAAGGCGAAGGAAATCGCTTCTCTTCTGATGCTTTCCAAAAGCAGTCGGAAGGAGCTGCAGGAAGTACTGGATGATCTTGTGAAGGAGGGCAGGATTTCCGTAAGCAAACAAGGCAGGTACCGGAAAGCAAAAGAAAGAAAGTATCAGCAACAGAAAAAAAATGCAGTTATCATCGGAACTTATATAGGTCATCCCAGAGGGTATGGATTTGTAACGTCGGATGATATGGATGAGGACATATTTATTCCGGAACAGGCGGTAAACACAGCCTTTCATCTGGATCAGGTGGAAGTGCAGATTGCAGGAGAGAAACCGGATAATAAGAGAAAAGAAGGACGCATTATCCGAATTCTGTCTCATGGTCTGGAGGAAGTGGTAGGAACTTATGAGAAAAGCCGCCATTACGGTTTCGTAGTTCCGGATCTTGCCAGAATCCAGCAGGATATTTTCATACCGCAGGAGAAATCCGAGGGAGCCAGGGACGGTGACAAGGTAATCGTAGCACTGACCTCATATGGCAGCAGGAATAAAAGTCCTGAGGGGAGAATAAAAGAAATACTGGGACAGTCTTCGGATCCCGGTGTAGATATCATGTCAATAGCCAGGGGAATGGGACTGCCGGTAGAGTTTCCTGAAAAAGCGGCAAGACAGGCTGCACGAACGGCTCGGACCCTGCAGACAGGGGATTTTCAGGGAAGGCGCGATCTGAGAGATCTTCCCTGCGTTACCATTGACGGAGAAGATGCGAAAGATTTGGATGATGCCATTACGCTGACTAAAACGAAGGAAGGCTACGAACTGGGGGTTCATATTGCCGATGTAAGCAATTATGTACAGGCAGGAAGTGCTCTTGACCGCGAAGCAAGGAAACGGGGAACCAGCGTTTATCTGGCAGACCGGGTGATTCCCATGCTGCCAAAAGAACTTTCCAATGGAATCTGTTCTCTGAATCAGGGAGAGGACAGACTTGCATTAAGCTGTCTGATGAAGATAAATGCAAAAGGAAAAGTTACGGAGCACGAAATTGCGGAAACAGTGATCTGTGTAGACCGGAGGATGACGTATACAGCGGTGCAGAAGATTCTGGATGGCGATGAAAAGACGACAGAAGACTACCGGGAATTTGTGCCCATGTTTTTTTGCATGGAAGAACTTTCTGCTATTTTGAGAAAACGGAGGAAGAAACGGGGAGCCATTGATTTTGATTTTCCGGAAAGTAAGGTGATTCTGGATGAACAGGGTCATCCGGTGGCGATTAAAGCTTATGAAAGAAATACGGCTACGAATATCATCGAAGATTTCATGCTTCTGGCCAATGAAACGGTGGCAAAAGAGTATCATGACCGTGGGCTTCCCTTCGTGTACAGGGTTCATGAGGAGCCGGATGAGGATAAAATAGAAAATGTTCTGACTCTGGCCAGAGCAAATAAAATTACAGCGGAAAAAAAGAAACAGAAAATAAGTCCCGGTGAAATTCAGAAGATACTGAACAGTCTGGAGGGCAGACCCGTGGAACCCATGATCAGCAGACTGATTCTCCGCTCTATGCAGCAGGCCCGTTATTCAACGGAAGATGGGGGGCATTTCGGTCTGGCAGCGAAACATTACTGCCACTTTACTTCACCCATTCGTCGGTATCCTGACCTGCAGATTCACAGAATTATCAAGGATGTAATTCGCGGCAGAATGAATGAAAAAAGGATTTCCTGGTACGGAGAATTCCTGGAGGATGTGGCAGACAGTTCCAGTAAACTGGAACGTCGGGCAGAGGAGGCTGAACGAGAGACAGTCAAGCTTAAAAAAGCGGAATATATGAAATCTCACATTGGAGAAGAATTTTCCGGCGTGATTTCGGGAGTAACCGGCTGGGGGATATATGTGGAACTGCCCAATACAGTGGAAGGCCTTGTCTCTGTCAATTCCATGTGGGATGATTACTACGTTTATGATGAAAAGAAATATCAGCTGGTGGGAGAGTCCACAGGAACTATTTATCGGCTGGGGCAGGAAGTAACCGTTATTGTGGAAGATGCGGATACGATGGCCAGAACTGTGGATTTCAGATTGAAAAAGGAAGAGGACAGGTGATAATGGGAAAAGAAAAAGGCAGTCGTCTGATTGCGAACAATAAGAAAGCATATCATGATTATTTTATAGAAGAAAAGTATGAGGCAGGGATTTCCCTTCACGGTACAGAAGTAAAATCTCTGAGAATGGGAAAGTGCAGTATAAAAGAGTCTTTTCTGCGCATTGAAAATGGTGAGGTTTTTATCTATGGGATGCACATCAGTCCCTATGAAAAGGGGAATATTTTTAATAAAGACCCTCTCCGTGTGAAGAAACTTCTGATGCATAAAAGCGAGATTCATAAGCTGCAGGGAAAAATTGCGGAAAAAGGCTATACTCTTGTGCCGCTGCAGGTCTATTTGAAGGGAAGTCTGGTGAAGGTGGAAATAGGTCTGGCAAAAGGAAAGAAATTGTATGACAAACGCCAGGATATTGCCAAAAAAGATCAGCGCCGGGAGGCACAAAGAGAATTCAAGATAAGAAATTTATAAAACAGCTTGACTTTATGTAAACTCAATGGTAACATAGTAATGCTACGGGATTCATCGTCGAAGTAACCGGGGGCAGTACCGGTTTCGACGGGGGTTTTGAAAATGGAGAAGCTATCCGCAGGCGATGCGTTAACTCGCAAACCTAAATTTAAACGCAGACGAAAACGTAGCGTTAGCAGCCTAATTGCTGCTCGTCAGCCTTGATGCACTCACACATTGAGAATCTGGCGTCGATCTTGTGAGAAACGATATGAACAAAGCTTTGCGTTCATAGGCGTATGATGAAGCTACTGAAACCGTCAGGATGTCTGTTTCCGGGCGGCAGAGGGAATGTAAAATAACAGACTATGATAGTAGAAGTACATGGGAGAGACTTTCGGACACGGGTTCAACTCCCGTCTGCTCCAGCGAAAAGGGCTTGTATTTACAGGCTCTTTTCTTTTTTTTGGAAAAAAGAGTAAAATGTGCTGGACAAATATCTGTCTTAATGGTATTGTATATATAGTTAGTAAATACTAACCAAACAACCGATTTATTTTTTTGACCAAAGGTTAGAAAAAACTAACTAATAAAGGAGACCGAATGAAATTCAGAAATGAGACAGATATGTGCATTGCCTGTCAATGCGCTCCCGTGCTAACCGGGCTGAAAACATCAAATATTTTTATGGCAAAAGGAGTCAGTGAGAAACAGCTGAACGGTATATTTCAAGATACGTCTCTTACCTGCAGGAGGATACGCAGGGATATGTATTTGGTATACTGGCCGGACAGAATGCAGGGTGAACTGATGGATAAGGATACACAGCTGTTTCTGAGAAAGTACGGGTATTGTATTTTCCGTACGGAAGCGGTTCTGGAACGCCTGACCCGCAGAATGGAATGTTATAGAAATGGCGCAGATGATTTTCCGCATGAGCTGGGGGTGTTTCTGGGATACCCCCTGGAGGATGTGCAGGGTTTTATTAATAATCGGGGACAGAATTATCTTTACAGCGGATACTGGAAGGTTTATGGCAATGTAGACGAAGCCAAGCGGCTTTTTTTCGGTTATCGGATGGCAAAACGATACGTTTTGGAGGCTGTAAGGAAAGGATGGAGTATTCGGGCTATAGCACAGGACAGCTGGATGGAATCGGACTGGAGGCTAAGCACTGGGAATTTCTGATGCTTGTCATATAAAAATCACAGGAGGATTTATGATGGATGAAATTATTGTAGTTTATTGGAGCGGCGGCGGCAATACGGAGATGATGGCCAAGGCTGTGGGAAAAGGAATTGAACAGGGCGGAAAAACGGCCAGAGTTGTCTATGTGGATGACATACAGCCGGATGAATTGAAGAAAGTATCGGTTTTTGCCTTGGGCTGCCCGGCAATGGGAGATGAAGTGCTGGAAGAGGGATCCATGGAGCCGTTCGTAGAAGCAGTGGAAGGATTTGCAGGGGGTAAGACCGTTGCATTATTCGGTTCCTATGACTGGGGCGATGGAGCATGGATGAGAGACTGGACCGAACGGATGAGGGATGCAGGAGCATTCGTACTCAATGATGAAGGACTTATTGTAAATAATGAACCGGATGCAGAAGGAATAGCAGCCTGCGAGCAGCTGGGAAGACAGCTGGCATCTAAATAAAAACATGCAGAATAAGGCGCTGAGGGCTGGATCATAAAAGTCCAGCCGGCGCCGGATAAAAGGAGGCCCAATATGAGTATCGTGATTGTAGGCGGACATGACCGGATGGTCTGTCAGTATAAAAAAATATGTAAGAAATATAACTGCAAAGCGAAAGTTTTTACGCAGATGTCAGCAGATTTGAAAAAACAGCTGGGAAGCCCGGATATGTTTGTATTATTTACCAATACGGTGTCTCATAAAATGGTAAAATGCGCACTGGATGAGGCGAAAAGAACCAACGCCAGAGTTGTCAGATCCCATTCCAGCAGTGGTGCCGCTTTATCTGAAATTCTTGAAAATTGTCATAAATCCTGATGAAATAAGCGTTGGCGGCTGATGCTGAGTTTTACATAAAATTTTCTTTTTCTTGACATAAATTACAGTTACATTATAATTAAAATTGTAGGCTTAGGGAGAAAAAAGGAGAAAAAGAAAAATGAGTATAACAGATTTTTTGGGACTGCTGGGCGGTCTGGCACTGTTTTTGTACGGTATGCAGATGATGGGAAATGGCCTGGAGGCAGCAGCCGGTGACCGGATGAAGCAGATACTGGAAAAACTGACGGCCAATCGTTTCCTGGGCGTGGCAGTGGGAGCCGGTATTACGGCCGTTATTCAGTCCTCATCCGCTACCACAGTTATGGTAGTGGGCTTTGTTAATTCCGGTATGATGACACTCAGGCAGGCGGTCTGGATTATTATGGGCGCCAATATCGGAACCACGATTACCGGGCAGTTGATTGCATTGGACGTGGGAGCTGTTGCGCCGCTGATTGCTTTTGCCGGCGTCGCCATGGTTCTTTTCATTAAAAGCCAGAAAAAAGCTCACGATTTTGGACAGATACTGGCGGGCTTGGGTATTTTGTTTATCGGTATGAACATGATGAGCGAATCCATGCTTCCGCTTCGGGATTCGCAGCAGTTTATTTCCATGATGACTACCTTCTCCAATCCATTGATTGGTATTCTGGTAGGTGCAGTTTTTACAGCGCTGATTCAGTCTTCATCTGCTTCCGTAGGTATTCTTCAGGCACTGGCTTCCAGTGGTCTGATCGGTCTTTCCGATGCGGTATACGTGTTGTTTGGCCAGAATATCGGAACCTGTATTACAGCGGTGCTGGCATCTATCGGTACAAACCGGAAGGCAAAACAGACAACGGTGATTCATCTGTCGTTTAATATTATCGGGACGATTATCTTTACCATAGTCTGCATGGTGAGTCCGCTTACCACTTTAGTGGAATCGATTACGCCGGGAAATCCGGCAGCCCAGATTGCAAACATGCATACGCTGTTTAATATTGTTACCACGTTGATTCTGCTGCCCTTCGGCGGAGCGCTTGCTTCTTTTGCCGAGAAGCTTCTTCCGGCAGGAAAAGAGCGCAGCGAGGCGACAGAGACGATGGGATTGAAATATCTGAAACCCATTCAGTCGGGAAAAGTCCGCCTGGGAGCTTCCGCTATTCATCTGGGACAGCTGAAACAGGAAATTGCCAGGATGCTTGAGATGGCAAGGGCAAATGTGGAGACGGGATTCAATGCTATACTGACAGGCGATCTGGCTTTAATGGAAGAGGAAAAGAAGAGGGAAGAGTACATAGACTTTCTGAATAAAGAGATATCCCAGTATATTTCCAAAACATTTACCAGAGAAAAAAATGCTCACAATTTTGAGGCTGTGGAGGAGTACTTCCTGATTACCGGAAATGTGGAGCGAATCGGTGACCATGCGGATAACATATGTGGATATGTGAAAGTTGCCAGAGATCACAAGGTTCAGTTTTCCGAGGAAGCGGTAGCTGAGATTGAGAAGATGAAAGCCCTCAGTCTGAAGGCGCTGGATTCTCTGGAATCTCAGGATGCGGGATCGCCGGAATGGCTATCGGAAATTGCAGCTATGGAACAGAAGATGGATGATATGACGGAACGGTACCGCCGCAGACATCTGGAACGCATGAAAAATGGCCTTTGTTCAGAAGAAGCCTGCATTCTGTATTCCGAAATGCTGACGGATTTTGAAAGAATCGGTGACCATATTCTGAATATCGCCCAGGCTGATGCAAAGATTCCCAGAGAAAATTAGGAAAGACGTTTTTTTCTTTTGCTATGGATGCTCTGCAGAATGTAGAAAATGCTCAGCCCCAGTATAATGATCAGAATCAGTGCTGCACAGTTGAAGAAAAACTGTTCCGGCAGTATCCGTATGATTTCATCGGTGTTCGGATCAAAGATCCAGTTGCTTTTTCCGGGGAAAAATGCAGTATGAAATGCCACGAACATCGTGTCAAAAGACAGAATTCCCCAAAGGCCCAGAGCCAGGAAAAGGATAATGTTGAACACTCCCGTATAAAAGAGCGGACTCTGTCCCCAAAAGCGGTAAATCCTGATTTTTTTAAAACGGCAAAGTAAAAGCAGCAGCAGGATAATCCCCGCGGATATAAAGAAAACAGTAAAATCAAGATGGAATAAAAACAGACAGTCTTCAAAATGGCTTCGCCCTGCTGGGGACCAGGCCAGACTGCCGGTTCCAAAGGGCTGTCCCTTCAGCAGATAGTCCATAAGTTCATCATAGGCAGCACGGATGATTTCCCTGCTGAATCCGGTGTTTTCCTCCAGATTCAGCAGGGAAATCTGTATATAATAGAAGGGACGGCAGACGATGGGAACAGCGAAGCCAAAAGTCAGCGTGGCAAAAAATCCAGCGATGGACATGAGTATAGAATAAATTCGTGACATTATAAAAAAGTTCTCCTTTCACGTTTCAGAATTACGGTCAGTGCTATCAGTACCTGGGAGGGAAGATAAAATGCCCACATACCAATAGAAACAACACGGTACAGTTCTCCTGCTTCCGGGATTACATTAAAGAGCCCCACACAGATATCACAGCAAATAAAAAGAATAAGACCCAGGGTGAACAGGCCGGGACCGGTGCAGATCCAGCTTTTAATGCCGTTGATTACCAGGTTGCAGAAATAAAAGGCGGCCAGGCTGTTCAGAAGATTACATTGCCCAAGGATGCCAAGCATCAGAGTGACTGCCGCCGGTAATCCAAGCCGGAGCACGATTTCCTGCGGGACACATTTTCCGGTGACAGCAAAAAGCTTCAGGCAGTAAAGGAATTGAACCAGGCAGAAGAACAGAATACCGATGATATAATGACTGTTTAAAACCAATAGAAATAAATCTGCCGCTCCGGTAAACAGAAGAGCCAGGGCCGTCAGGCGGTCATTTTTATCGGGAACAGCTGCAAAACAAAAAAAGATACAGAGGATGATTCCAGTATATTTAACAGCGGTGCTGCTGCCAAGGTTCAGTATATCTATCGCAAGAAGGGCGGCATACAGGATAAATTCCAGGACAATAAAAAGTTTTCCGAAGTGGGACATAATCTTTCCTTTCATGACTGCATGTCCAGTTTCTGCAAAGCATCAGTATAAATATCCACAGCTGTCATCAGCCGGTTGATTTCTATATATTCATCTGCCTGATGACAGAGATCCGGATCGCCGGGGAAAATAGCGCCGAAAGCCACTGTGTTTGGAATGGATCTGGCGTATGTGGCGCCGGAGCTGATCAGCGGCTGGGACAGTGTATCCTTTGTATATTGCCGGTAGGAATTCAGCAAAGTCTGTATCAGTGGAGATTCTCTGTCATAAAACAGAGGCGGCTGATCTTCAAGCAGAGTTACGGTAAGGCCATATCTGCCCGCAGTCCGAGATAGCGTCTGCATAATTTCAGCGGAAGAGACGGTTACCGGATAGCGAAGATTAATGATAAGAGAGATTCCCTTTTCCATGGAAATAATTCCCGGATTGACAATCAGATCTCCCGATACGGAATCAGAAAAGATTCTGCCAATTCTCTGTCCATTCAGATCAAATCCCAGATGATTATTATAAAAGGAAAGAAAATTTTTGGCAGGGGATGAGTCTGTGAGAAGATCATCCAACAGCAGGCATGCAATTGAGATGGAATTGAGCCCTTTTTCCGGCGTGGAACCGTGGGCGGACTTTCCGTATACGGTAACCTGTAATTTTGTGCCGTGCTGTGTGAACTGTACATCAAATCGGGAATTTTGATGGCAGAAGTCTTTCAGACGTTCAAGGATCAGTGGCAGATGGTTTCGACATTCCAGCGAGAAACGGGCGGTGTCCGGAACCATATTAGGCACAGTACCTCCCTGAAATTCCAGCAGGCTGGCGGAACTTTCGGACGTCATATCTTCTTTTGCGGATATCTTACAGAATAACAGTCCTTTTTCTCCGTGGATAACGGGAAAATCTCCGTCCGGGGTAAAACCGGCGCAGGGGGCTTTTTCTCTCCCCAGATAATATTTCATACCGATCCCCCTGGTTTCCTCATCGCAGCCCAGAATCAGCCGTATGGTCCGCCGGGGCCGGTAACCGGAATCTTTTAACCGCTTCATGGCGTAATAAACGGCCATAAGAGGCCCTTTATCATCCAGGGCGCCTCTTCCGTATATCCTTCCGTTTTTGATGACGGGAGAAAAAGGAGGCGCGGACCATTTTTTATGGTCGCCTGGCGGTACCACATCCAGGTGAGCAGCTGCAGCTATAATTTCTGATGTCTGTCCGGGGTATTCGATATGTCCGCCGTAATTATCCACATTTTTAACAGAAAAACCATCTTTTGCTCCTGTTTCAAGCATGTAAAGAAGAGCCTGACGCACAGCAGCGCCGAAAGGGGCGTCTTTTTCATAAGATGACAGGCAGCTGGGGATTGCGATCAGTTCAGAAAGATGATTTATTATTTGATCTTTGAATTCCATGAAATTCCTCCTTTGTTCCATTGTATCATGAAACATATGCATTGCAAGAAAAAGTGATAACTGATAAAATGAAACTGGAAGGAGAGTTTTATGGTAAAAAAAGTAATTGTATATCTGGTTGGACTTTTTCTGATGGCATTTGGGGTGTCGGCTTCTGTATGGTCTGATCTGGGCGTATCACCTATTGATACGGTTCCCTATGTGGTCAGCCAGATTCTGCAGACAGATCTGGGAATTTGTACAACAGCGGTATTTGCCGTATACATTTTTCTGCAGTTTCTGCTTCTTGGGAAAAAATTCCCGCTGAAAAATATTCTTCAGATTATTGTGGCAACGGTTCAGGGAAGTTTTATCAGTCTTACCACCAGATTTTTTGAAAGGTGGATGCCGGTGTGCACCAACTATGGAATGCAGCTTTTTTTTCTGTTGATCAGTATGGCTTTTCTGGGATTCGGTATTTTTCTGTACATAGAGACCGAGATTATCTCCATGCCGGCGGAAGGAGTGGCACAGGCGCTGGAAATCCGAACGGGGAAAGCTATGTCAACGATGAAAATATGTTTTGACTGGTTTGTTGTTCTGGTTTCTGCCGTACTGTCTTTCTGCTTCTTAAAAGAGATCAGAGGAATTCGTGAGGGTACGCTGATTGCGGCATTTGGCGTGGGACTTTTTATTAAACTGTATACCAGGCTGTTTCAAAAACATCTCCGCAGATTTCTGGGGAAGGCGGGTACCTGAAAATAACGATGGAGAAAAGATGGAAGATTCAGGCTGAAAGAACCGTCAGGCTGAAAGAATTTTTAACGAAGGATATGGGATTGTCCAGGCATCAGATCAGCCAGGCTAAATTCCGGGAAAAAGGAATCTGTGTCAATGGACGGTCCGAGAGAGTCAGCTGCATGCTGAAAGCAGGCGATGAAGTGGAGGTTCTGCTGGAAGAGGGAGGGACAGTTTCCAAACTTCTGCCTTTGGAGATAACTCCGAAGATTTTGTTTGAAGATGAAGATCTGCTGATTGTGGATAAACCGTCCGGCATGGTATCCCATCCGGCCCACGGCCATTACCGGGATACGGCTGCCAATATGGCGGCTGCCTATTTAAATGGAAAAGGGGAAGGCGGCCCCATCCGTCTGGCAGGCAGACTGGATCGGGAGACTTCAGGCATTCTGGTGTTTGCCAAAAATCAGGTGGCAGCTTCACGCCTGGCCGGACAGAGGGAGAAGGGAACATTCCGCAAAGTATATCTGGCCCTGGCTTCCGGGAGGATGGAAAGCTCCGGCGGTATCATTAGAATGCCAATCCGAAAGGCTCCCGGCCAGCTTATGAAGATGGAAACCTGTGAAACAGACGGAATGAATGCGGTTACCCGCTTCCGGCTGCTCAGGCAGGAGAAAGATTACTCCGTACTGGCTCTTCAGATTGAAACGGGAAGAACACACCAGATCAGAGTTCATCTTGCGTGGGCGGGTCACCCTCTGTTAGGAGACCGGCTGTACGGCTGTGGGGATGATCGTATCGGGAGGGCGGCTCTTCATGCATGGAAACTGTATTTCTGCCATCCATTTACAGGTGAAAAAATACAGCTGGAAGCAGAAGTGCCGGCAGATATGATTTTCTGACAAAAGCAGATTGAAATGTGGTGGGCAACGTGCCATAATATTATCAGGATGATGTTTGACAGGAGGGATTGTAATGACCATTGAAGAAGTAATGGAAGTATTGGAAATGCAGGAGGAAATTCTTCAGTTTTCGCATTTTACCAATGCGGATGCATGGAATTTGGGAAATATGCTGGTGGCAGAAGCCCAGAGAAGGGGCGCTTTCCCTATGATCAGCATTCGGCTGAATAATGGATTTATCGTATTCCAGTATGGTTTTGACGGAACAAATCTCTGCAATGAAAACTGGATTTCCAGAAAACAGAGAACGGTGATGGTAACAGAAAAGAGCAGTCTCCACCTTGCCATGGCACTTCGGCAGTCGGGGGAGACTCTGGAAGATATGTTTCTGGATCCCAAAGAATACGCTGCCAGCGGCGGCGGATTTCCGATTCGTATAGAAGAAGTGGGAGTAATCGGTTCCATTCTGGTATCCGGTATGGATCCTGTTTCGGATCATGATCTGATTATCAAAGCTGTCAGCAGATATCTTCATGTGGACGAAGTGCCCAGAATCAGAGCTGTCTGATCAGAGAAAAATCGCCTTTTATCAGGGAGTGGGACAGCAGAAAGGATTTCATATCCTCCGGCAGGGGACACTTAAAAGACATGGGCTTTTCCGACAGTGGATGGGAAAAAGCCAGAGACCAGGAGTGAAGAGCCTGGCGGGGACAGTCGTGGTTGCCAGGATTATAAAGAAAATCTCCCAGCAGCGGGTGTCCCAGGTATTTCATATGAACCCGGATCTGATGAGTACGGCCTGTTTCCAGATGAAATTTTACCAGAGAAGCCTGTTCGAAGGAACAGAGAACCTCATAATGAGTAACGGCAGGTTCACCGCTGGGATCCGCCTGACGCTCCAGAATAGAATGAGGCGAGCGGGCAATGGGGACGGTGATCGTTCCGCTGCTATGGGAAGGATGACCCCATACAAGTGCCAGATAGGTGCGGTGTATCCGGTGTTCTTTCATGGCTTTTGACAAAAGTGCTCCGCTCAGCATGTGTTTTGCAAGAAGAAGGAGGCCGGAGGTATCTCGGTCGATCCTGTTGATACAGCGGAAAACGTATGGAATTTTCTGCTGCTGATAGTAATAAGCTACGCTGTTTGCCAGAGTATTGTTATAATTTCCGTAAGAAGGATGAACCGGCATGCCGGCCGGTTTGTTTACTGCCAGAATATCTTCATCTTCATAAACAATGGAGAGAGGGAGACAGACAGGTTCGATTCGTTCGGATGATGCGGCTTCTATAATCCGGATTGTCAGCTGATCCCCCGGTTTCAGAAGACAGGAAGTAAAAACCGGAACGCCGTTGAGGCAGATTCCGTGGTCTGTCTGTTTCAGGTGAGATAATATATGACGGGAGAATCCTTTCATCCTCAGGAAGGAGCCGACAGTAAGGTCAGCGTCGAAATTGTTTATCTGATAATGTATTGTTCTGTTCATATGTTCATTATACAGCAGACCTTTTGTATGTCAATGAAATAAAAAAATCAGAGATCTAAAGGTATACAGAAGCGGAAAACCGTGCTAAAATATTGGTTATACAGGAGAAAGGATGGATATTTGCATGAGCCAGGAAAAATACGTAGCATATGTAGGTACCTATACACATGGAAGCAGTATCGGTATTCATCTTTACGATGTAGATGTGGAAGAAGGCGTATTACAGGAAAGGAAAGTAGTCCCGGTGAATAATTCTTCCTATCTGGCACGTTCAAAAAACGGAAAATATCTGTATTCCATTGCGGATGAAGGTGTTGCCGTGTTTGCGATTCACGCAGATGGAGATCTGGAATATATTAACAGAGTAGATATCGGAGGCATGAGGGGATGTTATCTTTCTGTGGATGAGACGGGAAAATATCTGTTCGTAGCCGGGTATCACGATGGAAAAGTTACAGTGGTGCATACTCACAGAGACGGCCGTCTGGGCAGTGTGATGGACGGCGTGTTTCATAAAGGAATCGGAAGTGTTGCTGAGAGAAGCTTCCGTCCCCATGTAAGCTGCGTGCTGCCTACGCCGGATAATAATTATCTCTGTGCAGTCGACAACGGAATCGATCAGGTGAAGATTTACCGCCTGGATAAGAGACGTCATAAGCTTCATCTGGAAGATATTATCCGCTGCCGAAGAGAATCAGGCCCCAGAGAGATGCGGTTCAGTAAAAGCGGAAAATATGCCTATCTGATCTATGAACTGAGCAATGATATTGATGTATTTTCCTATGAAGACGGACCGAAGGGACCGATATTTGAAAAGGTACAGAATATCAGTCTTCTGGACACGGAACTGGATCCTATGCATGATGCTGCTGAGACTTTGGCCATGTCCCCGGACGGTCATTATCTTTTTGGATCTACGGCGGGGGATAATTCCATTACCATGTTTTCCATTAACCAGGAAAACGGTATGCTGGAACGGAAATTTGCTCTTCCGATCAGCGGTGAGTATCCGAAAAGCATGCGTTTGTTCCCGGACGGCAAACATATCGCCATAGTTAATCATGAATCCAACAGTATCACCACCTTTACCATTGATTATGAAAAAAATGTGCTTATGATGAAGGGGAAACCCATGAAGGTGGATACGCCCAATTGCATTCTGATCGAGAAGATTACTCCGGAAAATACCATTTGAATCAGTATTTATTACCCGGAAGGGTTATTTCATTTCCGTTTACTGTTCACAGCCGGTTCTGCTGATGCGGACGGGCTGTGAACAATAATCATTTCAGGCAAATCGCCAGAAAATTCCAGTTGTTGTTTAATACAGGGTTTACAGTTTGAAAAAGTCACGATCTGAAACGTACTTGTCTTTTGCTGTTGATCTGTTTATAATATGATAAAAGCAAAATAAATATTTACAAAAATAAAATAAAAAATAGCAAAGAATAAGATGTGAGAAATGGTCAGGGGAATAAAGAAAAGCCGCCTGTGCGGAATGAAGCAGGTTTCGTCCGACACAGGTATTGTCTGAAGAGATTTTGCAGAAGTCCAAAAAGGAGGCAGCTGTCAAAATGAATGCAGATAATGTAAGACAAAAGGGATCATTAAAAGATGCCGGAGATGGAAAAGAAAGCCGTGAGCTGGAGCAGCGCTATAAGAAGTATCAGTCCATTCTCCGGGAGCTTACGTTAATGAGCGATATTTTCATGCGGAACGTACTGAAAAAGAAGGAATGCGTGGAATATATGCTTCGGATTATTACCGGAAGAAAAGATTTGCAGGTGCTGGATCATGTCGTCCAGAAAGATTATAAAAATCTGCAGGGCCGGTCGGCAGTCCTTGACTGTGTGGCATGCGACACGGAGAGACGAAGATACGATATGGAAATTCAGCAGACGAAGGAGGGAGCTTCCCCCAGGCGGGCAAGGTATTACAGCAGTCTGATGGATATGAATATGCTGGAAGCGGGGCAGGATTTTGAAGAGCTGCCGGAGAGCAGCCTGATTTTTATCATGCTTGGTGACGCGCTGGGATATGGACTTCCGGCTTA